>JAIOJS010000082.1 GCA_019911795.1 Thermoanaerobaculia bacterium
TGAACCTCATCGAAACTGACTCCGATGCCCTGGTCCTCGACCTCGAGGTGAAGTTCGCACTTCTCTCCCCCTCCGGTCAAGCGGGCCCGAACCGTAACCGTGGATCCCTCGTCAGAAAACTTCACTGCGTTGTCGAGTAAATGGTACAGCACCTGCTTCAAACGTGTGGGATCCGCCGTAATCAGGGGCAGATCGTCGGCGACATCGATCTCGAGGGTGACGGAGCGCTCTGTCGCGGGTCCTCGCAGCAGCGTGCAAACGCCGGCGACGGTTCCGTTCACCGCCAACCTCTCCGGGGCCAGCGTGAGCATTCCAGACTCCATCCGCGACAAGTCGAGGATGTCATCGATGATCTTCAACAACCGATGTCCCGATTCGTTGATGTACCGTAGGTAGCGCTTGGGCCGCTCGGCGTCAATCCCATCGACAAAACGACTCTCCAGAATCTCTGAAAAGCCGAGGATCGAATTCAGCGGAGTTCGCAACTCGTGGCTCACATTGGCGAGGAATTGACTCTTCAGACGGTCACTCTCTCGCAGTTGCTGGTTGACGTGGCGGAGGACCTTCCCGGTCGCCTCGAGTTCCTCGGTCAATCGGGTCAGGCTAACAACCTTACCGCGGCTCTCTCTCTCCATCTCGGCGATTTGCTTCCTTTTTTCCTGCAGAACATGAACGCCACGGAGGAGAACGAACGACGCGGCGTAGAGACAGACCATCACCGCCACCGCGTCGTACAAGGGTCTGCCGAACCCGACCAGGTCGCCCGCGAGATAGAGCGTCACCAAGTAGGCCCCGAGGCTAGCGAGAAACGTCGCAAACGCCGCCCGCTGCCCCATGACAAAGGCCGCCCCGCTGATCACAGGCAAGTACCAGGGGTACCAAGGACTTTCCACTCCGCCGGTAAAGTAGACGGCGTAAGAAATGAAGTAGATGTCCAACCCCATCCAACAGAGATCGAGCCAGAGGTGAGGTACGCCCCGGCGATAGAGATAGATCAGGATCAAGGCGCTGGCGTTGGTCAGCAGGACCAGGAACCCGATCTGACGGTAGGGGACGTCGAGGAACCCAGCGAGGCGCAACCCCATCGCGACCACAAGGGCGAGGGTGAAGATCGTTGCCCTCTCCCTCTGCACGATCAGGCGCAGACGAAGGGCGGCGCCGCCGGCGATCGGTGGTTGGCTACGGGGGGTGGACGAATCCTCGTTCATCGGCGGTCGTTGTCGAATTCTGAAGCGGGTTCTGCGCGAGCCAAGGAGCCTACGGGGGCCGCGGACTCCCCTTGGGGCGGGGTTTTCGCAACCGACCCGGAAGCTGAGTCGAATCCCGTCCTATCGACTGCACCAAAGGCCGACCTAGCGGCCAAAGCCGCTTCCTGCACCAACCGAGGGCCCCGATAGATCAGGCCGGTATAGAGCTGTACCAGGTCGGCCCCCGCGGTGATGCGATCCGCTGCATCGGCCGCATCGAGAATCCCTCCCACTGCCACCAACGGCACGCGTCCGGCAAGTCGTTCGGCGATCTGCTCTACGACTCGCAAGCTGAGATCGCGAAGGGGACCGCCGCTGGCCCCGCCGCCCTGATCGCGATGTCGGGAGAGCAAACCGCGGCGACCGACTGTGGTGTTGGTCGCGATCAATCCGTCGACCCCAGCGTCCACCAGGGTTCCAACCATGCGGTCGATCTCGGCTGCGTCCAAGTCAGGGGAGATCTTGACGAGGACCGGTAGCTTGCGCCCAAGCGTCGCGATCTGACCATCGCGCTCTTCGAGGACCTCATCAACCAGTCGGCCGAGAAACGTCGCCCCCTGCAATTCACGCAACTCAGGAGTGTTCGGCGAGCTGATATTGACGGCCAGATAGTCAGCGTGAGGCGCCAACATGCGGGTCAGCAAACGGTAGTCGCGGGCAGCATCCCGAAGGGGCGTCTCCTTCTGCTTACCAATGTTGATGCCGAGAATGGCACGGTGACTTCCCGCCTCGGGGCTCCTCCCCCGAGTCAATCGATCGATCATGGCCGCCGCCCCCTGACTCGGGAATCCCAAGCGATTGATCAGCCCACGATCTTTCGACAGTCGAAAGACCCGGGGTCTCGCGTTGCCGGGCTGAGCCTCCGGGGTCACCGTCCCCAACTCCAGGTGACCGAACCCCAAGGTCTCGAGACCTCGCCAACCGACGCCATCCTTGTCGTAGCCAGCCGCCAGTCCCACTCGGTTGGGAAACGGCAGACCGAACAGCGTTACGGGATCCTCGACTGCGGGCCACCGACGCCGCCAGCGCTCCCGTCGACGTTCCTTCGCACCGATCCAGGCGAGCAGCTTGAGCCCCGCACCGTGGGCCGCCTCGGGAGGAACGCAGAAGAACAGTGGGCGGAGCCTCGAGTACCAGTCCATCGTCAACTATGCTTTTCTAGGATCATGACGCGGAGTGTATCTCTGGGCAGTAGAGGGCCTCAAAGTCGGCCCGAGCGGTGCCCACAAACTGTCCTTCGAAGATATTGTCGATCAGCCACCTCTTGTCCACCGGAGCGAGAACCTCGATCGAGCGCCGCGACGTTCCGGAGTTCTCCTCTGTACCGGCCTCGGCACGACCAGGGATCCAATACTGACCCGGAAAGTAGCTGGTTGCAAAGGCGCCGTCCCAGAGTCGAAAGAGCGGTCCTGACTCCAAGACGTGGGCGCAGAGGCTACCGCCCGCCGCTAGTCGCCGCCGCTGTGTGGTCTCGATGACTAGGCGGACGGAGAGCACATGCGCTCCAAAGGAAGCGAGAGCCTCGCGATAGGCTTCTTCACGGTATTCCGGCGGTACGCTGAGGAGAAGTCTTCCCGCGCGGGCGCGCAGCCAATCCGAGGCGGAACCTTCATCCTGCGCCCTTCTCTCCAGGTCAACGGTAAGGAGTCGGTAGAAGAGAACCTCCGAAGCGTCGACGGTGAGCTGATCTAGGGGACGAAGAACGGATCCTTGGGTGTAGACCGACTCCAACAGGGAGAGGACGGGACGTTCGTCCGTCTCGTTCTGCCAAAGAAGGGCCAAGCCCCATTCGTCGATCCGGTGGTACCGCACATCGACCGTCCCGCAGGCTCTCTCTAGGGTGTCCACGGGGAGTCCCCAAGCTCGCACCGGCCCCATCCATGCGGCGCAGTCGAACCCAGCCAATCCAGGCGCCCCAGAGGGTTCCAGCGGCCCGGTCAACGACGACCCTGCGATCAACAGACTCGAGAGCAACGCCAACGAGCTCACCATCGGCGTGCTAATCTCCGGCGCTCAGGACGATGGATCACCCGACAACATTACACGCAAGTTCCGGAGGCACACCAACTCCCGGGAGTGACCCCGGCCCGAGGGCCGACGGCCTCAGCGTCGAGGGGGCTTCCACCGAGACCCAAGGTCCGGCGATCATCCTGGTCGAACCTCAGCTCGGCGAGAATATCGGCGCGGCCGCGCGGGCAATGGCCAACGGTGGCCTCACCGACCTTCGCATCGTCAACCCCCGCGACGGCTGGCCGAATCCCAGGGCCCAGGCGTCGGCCTCCGGCGCCGACTGGATCCTCGACGGAGCGCGACTTTGCAGCTCTACCGAAGAAGCGGTCGCCGGCCTCACCAAGCTCTACGCTTCGACCGCCCGTCCGCGAGACATGGTCAAAGATGTCCAGACACCGCGCCAAGCGGTCGCGGCGATGCGCTCGTGGGGACCCAACGGAATGGGCAGTGGAGTCCTCTTCGGGCCGGAGCGCACGGGCCTCCGCAACGAACATCTGGTGCTCTCTTCGGAGCTCATCGTGGTGCCGGTCAATCCCAGGTTTTCCTCCCTCAATCTGGCCCAAGCGGTGCTCATCGTGAGCTACGAGTGGTATCAAGGGGGCCTCGACCCTGCCCAGGAGAAGCCACAACGATACGACCGCGGCGCGCGTCCCGCCAACGTCGCCGAACTCCTCAATTTCTTTGATCACCTCGAGAGCCAGCTCGACGCGGCTGGATTCCTTCGCCCGCCGGAGAAGCGAACGCTGATGGTGCAGAACCTGCGGAACCTCCTGCAACGGGCCGAATTGACCGAGCAGGAGGTGCGGACCCTCCATGGTGTTGTGCGAGCACTCTCCGGGCGGCGTCGTGAGGACCTCCCCCCGAGCCCTACCGGTTCCGACTCGTTGGGCTAGACGGCCCGATCCACCAGCTCAGAGAAAGCGTTCCGGTCCCACTCGGAGATCTCCGGACCGCAGCTCGAATCTCTCTAGGCTCCTAGCCAGCTCTAGACTGAGCCCTTCGGCGCACCAGGAAGGCTTCGAAGGCTCGGCTCGTCAGGCCACCGATACGCTGGATCTCACCCAGGTCGACGCCGCCGAGGGCCTTTCCTCCCTTGTCCAGATAGAGAACGGCCACCATGCGCCCCTTGAGGTGCACTGGCATCAGCAAACACTCTCGAGGATAGCGTCCGCCCCAGATCTCGATCAGGCCTTCGTGGGCCTCCATCTTCGGTAGGGGACCACGATAGATCGGGATACCCGCCTTCAAGTTGAGAAAGAGCGAGGGAGAGTCGAAATCGAGTCGGAACGCCTCGAGCTTGCTCTCATCGACGTCGCGTCCCGTCCCCATCCAACCGGCGACCTCGTCGCCGCGCACCATGAAGCAGAGTACCCTCGCGAAGCGCTCCGTCAGGTAGAGAACCAACGCGTGGGCGATGTGATCCCGTTCTTCGGCCTCCATCATGCGATCTTCCAGGTCGTCGATCGACTCCGGAGTGGCCATTGAAGGCATGGGTCGGGTCGAGACCGACTCGGAAGTGCCACCCTCTTCCGGCGCCGAGTCGGGCGTCGAGCTCGTTCCGGCCACGCTGCCAGTACTGGTCGCCGCGCCGGCGATCTCTACCGTGATGGGCTTCGCTTCGGACGGCGGGGTGGGGGCTGAGGACCGCTCTGGCGCCGAGGAGACACCTTCGGACGGAGGGGTTGCGGGAGCCGGCACCACGGAAGGAGCGGACGAGGCGGCAGCCGTCGTCGGTACTGTCTCCTTGGCGGCTTCGGGTGCCCGCGGAGGAGTCACCGGCCTCGGCGTCGGGCTCGGGACCGGGGCCTTTGGAGTGACCGGCGCCTGGGGAGTCGACCGCCGGGGCGCGGCCACGTCGTCCAGGTGAGGCGCCGGGCTCGGATGCCACTGCGAGCGGGTTCGCCCCACCGCGTCGGCGTCCGGCGCAACCAGCGTGGGAAGCGAATCCGGCTTTCGAGTGGACTTGACCGCATCGGGTGTCCCGGGAGGTGACTCGGTGTCCTGCCACAGATAGCGGGCGCGGTTCAAGCGATCCCAGATTCGCTGGTAGCGCTGGTCGATGTCACAACCATAGTGCTTTTCCAGAGCTTCCAGGACCCTGATCTCGGGCGCGATGAAGATCTTCAGCCGCTTGCTGGTGACGAATGCCAGTTCGTCCTGCAGGATCAGATCCCGGGTGTTGATCATCGCAACCCGGGCCTCGGTGCTGTAGCGATCGAAGGGCAAAACCTTCGACTTGAAAGCCATGCGAGCTGGAATCAGCTGCAGCACCGGTTCGGGAATGCTACGCAGGTCTTCCACGGTAGCGACTGGAACTCCCGACTGAATTCCCAGAGCATTTCCCAGCTTGTCCTCGGTGACCAGGTTCAACTCGAGCAGACAAGTGCCCAGGCGACCGCCAAAGATCTGTTGGTGCTGGAGGGCCTGCTGAACCTTGGCCAGCGTCAGCCAACCGTTGTCGATCAGAATCTGTCCGAGTTTCTTCATCCGCTGGCTCTCGCCTACTCCCCGCCTACTCTCTCGCCTTCCAACTTGCTGCCACTAGCGACAAACCCGGATCATAGCAGTTCACGAAGTGGTCATAGAATATGCAGCAGGAGGAATTGCCTTTGGAACCCAGATCTGGCCTCGGTGAATCACTGTTTAGGCTTACCAGTCTCGGAACTACGGTCGGAACAGAAATCCGCGCCGGAGTGGTCACGTTCCTGACCATGGCCTACATTCTCTTCGTCAACGCACAGATCCTCTCCGATGCGGGAATGCCGGCGGAGTCGGTGGTCATCGCCACCGCGATCGCATCCGCTGTCGCCACATTGGCGATGGGGCTGTTGACCAACTATCCCTTTGCCCTGGCCCCTGGGATGGGACTCAACGCCTACTTCGCCTATACCGTTGTCGGGGGCATGGGGCTCTCGTGGCAACAGGCCCTCGCTGCCGTCTTCGTCGCCGGCCTGCTCTTTCTGGCCCTATCGTTTGGCGGAGCCAGGACTGCGGTGCTCGAAGCGATCCCCAAGAGTCTGGCGATCGCCACCAGTGGAGGGATCGGACTCTTCCTCGCCTTCATCGGACTCGAGAAGTTGGGCCTCGTCGTCGACCATCCCGCTACCCTGGTGACTTTGGGAGATCTCACCTCCCCTTCGGTCCTCCTCGGCCTGGTTGGGCTTCTCCTGCTGGGACTCCTCACCGTGCTGAAGGTGCGAGGCGCACTCCTCTACGGAATCCTCGCCCTGACCGGCATCAGCTGGCTCTCCGGCCTCGCCTCTGCCCCCGCGCGTTGGGTCACCTGGCCGACTCTGCCCGATACCCTCTGGGCCTTCGACTTCACTGGCCTGTTTACACCCGCCGTCCTCACCGCCGTTATCGCCTTTCTCTTCGTCGACCTTTTCGACACCGCGGGAACGCTCCTCGGCGTCAGCCGGCTTGGGGGCTTCCTCGATGACGAGGGACGCCTGCCCCGCGCCGATCGCGCTTTCCTCGCCGACGCTATCGGCTCGACCGCAGGTGCGATGGTGGGAACCAGCCCGGTCACCACCTACATCGAGTCGGCGACTGGTATCGAGGAGGGGGGTCGGAGCGGTTTGACCGCGGTGACGGTGTCCTGTCTCTTTCTCCTCTCGCTCTTCCTGACGCCGATCTTCGTTGCGGTCCCCGCCATCGCCACCGCCCCGGTGCTCATCCTGGTCGGAGCCCTGATGATGCGGGCCCTCCCCGACATACCCTGGAGTGACCCGAGCGAGGCACTTCCAGCATTTCTCGTGTTGTGCGTTATGCCCCTTACCTTCTCGATCGCCAACGGTATCGCCCTGGGGATCGTCAGCTGGGTCCTCCTAAAAGCGGGGAGCGGTCGTTGGCGAGAGGTGCCGCCGGTGCTTTTCGTTCTCAGCTTGTTGTTGGTGCTCTTCTATGGTTTTTCGTGAACCTGCGGTCTTCGGGCTTCCAGACTTCCAGGCTTCCCGGGATCAGGTAGGGTTCAGTCATGAGTGAGTCGACTCCAACCACCGCCCTTTCCCTCGGTCCGACCACGAGTTTTCCCCTTCTCGCCGCGCGCTACGTCGAAGAGTATCGGCAGAAAATCGAGTTGGCGGTACGACGCCTCAGTGAGGATCAGGTCTGGTGGCGACCTCACCCCAGCTCCAATAGCGTGGGCAATCTCCTACTACACCTCTCCGGAAATCTCTCGATGTGGGTCCTCGAGGGATTGGGGGGAATTCGCTACGAGCGCCATCGCTCCGAAGAGTTCTCGGCCGACCGTTCGGTGACCAGGGACGATGCCCTGGAACGCTTCTCCCTCACCGCCGCCAAGTGTGTCGGCGTCATCGAACTGCTCAACGAGGGAGCCCTTCACGAGCCTGTCACCGTACAAACCTACGAGGTCAACCGCCTCGGAGTCCTTTTCCACGCCGTCGAACATCTGAGCTATCACACCGGCCAGATCCTCATGGTCTGCAAACAGCTCACCGCGGACAGCCAGCCCCTCGAGTTCTACCCTCGTCACGACTCCGAATAGACCTTGCCGATGACCGCGAGTAACGCCCAGGAGGCCCGCCGCGGACTCCTCTACGCCGGGGGTGCCTTCACCTTCTGGGGCCTCGCGCCCCTCTACTGGAAGCTGCTCGGAACGGTTTCGGCAATGGAGCTCTTGGCCCACCGTCTGATCTGGTCCCTTCCCTTGCTCTGGCTCCTGATCTTCATCCGCGGGTCCTTCGCAGACTTTACCCAGGCGATTCGCAATCCGAAGACCCGCTGGACCCTACTGATCACTACGGTGCTGATCGGCGCCAACTGGTTTCTCTTCATCTGGGCGATCGCCGTCGAGCGCGTCCTCGAGGCGAGCTTAGGATACTTCATCACCCCGCTCTTCTCGGTGCTCCTTGGATTCTTCGTCCTGGGAGAACGACCCCGTCGGGCGCAGTGGGCCGCGATCGGGCTGGCCGGGTTCGGGGTCACCATCCTCGTGATCCACCTCGGTCACCTTCCCTGGGTCGCGCTCCTCCTCGCTCTCACCTTCGGACTCTACGGACTGTTGCGCAAGACGGTCGCCGCGGGGCCGATCGCAGGATTGACTTTCGAGGTTTCGATTCTCGCCCCGTTGGCTGCCTTTTTTCTCGTGCGTCACCTCGTCGCCGGCGATCTCGCCTTCTTGCACCAGGGGTCCGCCACCGACCTTCTTCTCCTCGCCGCGGGGCCAGTCACCGTCGTTCCCTTGGTTTGGTTTACCAACGGCGCGAGGCGCCTCTCTCTCGCCACCCTCGGACTGCTGCAGTACCTGGCACCATCGGGCCAGTTTCTCCTCGCGGTATGGGTCTTCGGAGAGCCCTTCAGCCCAACCCACCTGGTAGCCTTCGGCCTGATCTGGTGCGCCCTCGCGCTCTACACAGGTGAAGCGTTGGCCGAGAATCGACGTCAAGCGAAGCTCCGTCCAAACGCCGCGACCTGACTCCGACCCCAACCCGTCCCATATTGCTGGAGAAGCTAGAGGTCTTCCACGGGAGGCTCGCCCGACGAGGAAGTGACCAGGACTGGCCCGTCGATCCGGCGTGGAAGGCGAACCTCGAAGCGGGCGCCCTCTCCCGGTCGACTGTCCACCTTGATCGACCCGGCGTGCGACTGGACCACGTGCTTGACGATCGATAGGCCGAGCCCACTCCCTCCCTGTTCGCGCCCTCGCCCCTTATCCACCCGGTAGAAGCGTTCGAAGATCCGCTCGACCTCGCTCGCCGCGATCCCGGGGCCGCCGTCGCGAACGACGATCTTGGCCTCCCGCTCGTCTCCCATCAGCTCGATCTCGACGAAGCCGCCGTCCGCCCCGTACTTCACGCCGTTGCTCACCAGGTTGAGCAGCAGGCGCTCCAGCGCGAACTCCTCGCCGAAGAGCTGTACCGGTTGGGGACTGCTCAGACGAAGGTCAACCCCTTGTTGCGCGGCCAGCGGTTCCAGAGACTCGACCACGCGCTCGGCGACGGCCGTGAGGTTCACCGACTTCCTCTCCCCTTCGACCTCCGTGCTCTCGAGTCGCGATAAGGTCAGAAGGTCTTGAAGAAGATCTTCTAGGCGCAGGCACTGCTCCACAATCCGGCCGGAAAATCGCTCATGGAGCACGGTATCGTCCGGCCCCATGCCCTGGATGGTCTCCGCCGCCGCGCGAATGACGGCTAGAGGAGTCTTCAGTTCGTGCGAGACGTTGGCCACGAAGTCTCTTCGCACGCGGTTCAACCGTTTGGCCTCGGTAATATCGCGGGCCACCAGGAGAACGCCCGAGAACGCCTCGATGCGATCTGCACTCACCGCCAGTTCTCGGTCGCCGGACCGCAACTCCAGCTCCTCCCTCCGGTCGCTTCGCCGCGCCTCGCCGAGGAGTTCGAAGAGGGCAGGACGGCGGGCGAGATCCAACAGATCCCGGGTCTCGGTGTCGTTGCCCTGCTCGAAGAGCTGCAACCATGCAGAGTTTGCGAAGATCGGCTCACCGCTTCCGTCTGCAACCAGAACTCCCTCGGCCATTCCATCGAGGATCTCCGCGAGTCGGCGCCGCTCTAGATCGACCGCGGCGACATGCTCCTCAGCCCGGTCAGCAAGTCGATTGAGGCTCTTGCCGAGCACTTCCAGCTCCTCGATGCCAGGCACCGCAAGACGGTGGCTGAGATCGCTCCTCGCCAGCCGATCCGAATCCTTGACCAGATCGTCGAATGGCGTGAGGACGCGACGACGAATCCAGGAGACGACGATCATCGCTCCGATCCCGGATCCGGCCAGCATGACCAGGATCAAACGCACCAGGTACCACTTGAGTCGATCCAGCTCCCGTAAGGGTCGGGCCGCCCGGAGGATGAACACTTGCCCCTCGGTGTCGACGATTAGTCGGGTCGCATAGATGTACTGCTCACCCGTCGTGTCGCTACGCCGTACAGACGCCCCCCGCCCTCTGGCGAACGCTTCAACAACCTCCGGTCGAGAACGGTGATTGTCCATCTGGTGGAGTTCGCCCAGCGATCTCTCACTGTCGCCGAGGACGAGTCCGTCAGCGAGAATGAGGCTCAGGCGAAGCCCTGAACCCTCACCGATCTCGTGCAGCCACTCGTGTACCTCCTGGCTGGTTTGATGGACGTGCTTCTGAGCGATAGGCGCCAGCATCTCTAGAGTCGAGTCGAGGGTCTGCTCCACGCTCTCATAAACCACCGTTGGGAGGAGCCACGCGAGCAGCCCCACCGCGACCACTCCCGCACCAAGTCCCGGCGCCCACAAGAGCATTCGCAAGCGCGGTAGTAGTCTCTCTCCCGACATCCCCTACCCTCCCGCTCGGAGGGAGAGCTCACCCCAGAACCGGTCGCAGGCCGGTCGATCAACTGGCTGCGCCCCTTCGACGAATAGCACCTGCCCCTCCTACTCAGCCGGTGCCGGCGAAGCGGAGGCCGAAGGCGCAGGTGCAGGCGGGCTAGGAGCAGAGGAGGTCGTCGAAGAGGAAGCCCCGGCCGACCGCCGGAAGACCGGGAGCAGATTCGAAACTTCAGCTCCCAGCCACAGCCTGAGGCCTCCCCTCAGCATGGCAAGGCTACCCGCCGGACCGATTCCCGCCGTCGGCAGCAGCCTACGCATGCCTTCGTTCCGTCGGCCGTAGTCTCCACGAGCCAACCGCCGGCGGGCGAGAGAGACCAAGCGGCGACTGTAGAAGCGAATGAATCCGTAGGCTATCCGAGTGGGAAGGATATTCTCGCCAAAGACCGGGACCCGGAGATTCTCTATATCCTGGTGAATCGGCGTGACGATCCCCATGTAGTAGAGACTGGTGTCGAGGAGGAAAGCGGCACCCGTCAGCTCGGCGTCGCCCATTAGCTCGTACTTATCGAGGTAGATGGCGGAGACCCATCGTTCGATGGATCGCTTGAAGAGGTCGTTGTGCTGCTCGGCCGCAGCCCCAAGACCTTGGTCGTCGAGCTCACCCTCGAGATCTTGACGAAGGAGACGAACCGTCGAGTAGACCGAAATCGAGGCGTGATCGAGCCCGGGACTATAGAAGGGATCGATGAAGGTCGCCGCGTCACCGAGAAGAGCCCAACCGCGATCCATGTAGCGATCGGTGGTGTAAGGAAGGTGACTGTACGAATTGAGGTCACCTTCGACGATCGAGGCGTCCTCGACGAGTTCCCGGATGCCGGAATGGGAGCGGATGAAGTCCTCGAAGCCCTCGCGGGCGGGTACGCCGCCTGCGAACTCAAACAGCCGCTTGTCGTAGACGACGCCGATGCTGGTTTCACCGCCGCGCAGGGGGATCATCCAAGTCCAGTAGCCACGACCACAGAAGTGATTCGTCGCGAGCCGGCGAGCCGGAGCAATGGGGGTGAGACGGGGATGCCGCGGATCCGCGCCGAGGACCGCAGGGCCATCGAAGTCGGCAACGCCCCTCCACCGGCACCACACCGCCGCCGTCGGATGCTCTTCGATCCGCCGTCGCAGGCGGAGCCGACGACTCAGGAAGGCGTGCCGACCGGACGCGTCCAGTACCCAACGACAGGTCACGGTTCGACTTCCCGCCGCCGACGAGACCTCGATCGTGGATTGAGGCCAGCCCAGATCCACGCTCTCGACGCGAGCCGGGCGCATCACCTCGGCCCCCTCGGAGGCAGCGAGTTCGAGAAGGCTCTGATCGAGTCGGGAGCGGTCGAGTTGGAAGGCCGGAACTCTGGGAACCTCGGCCGGCCCGACCTCGCTCATGTCTTCCAACCGGGAACCAGAGGGCTTGGCGAACCAATAGCGTAGTCCGTGCTTCGAGAGATGCTCCCGCGCCAGCAAATCGTGGAGACCCAGCACACGGTGAAGGAAGAAGGACGAGATCTCGACTGTCGCCTCCCCCACCTTGAAGCCGAAGGCCTCGGACTCTTCGACAATCAGGACACGACAGTCGGGTACCCAGCGCCGCAAGAGGAGACTCGCCGTCGCTCCGCTGAACGCTCCTCCGACTATCACGACGTCATAGTGGTCCGTTGTCATCGGGCAGAATTGTACCCCAGCTCAAGGAGAAACGAGCTATGCCGCTATGCGGCATTTTGATGCCGCACTGTGTTAAAGTTGGACCATGAAGCATCTCGAAAATGTCCGAGTCCTCGTCACCGGCGGCGCCGGCGGTATTGGTCTGGCCATCGCACGGGCGTTCGCGCGCGAGGGCAGCGACATCGTCCTCGCCGATATCGATCCCGAAAGCCTTCGCCAGGCTCAAGTGACCCTGACCCAGGAAGGGATCGACTGCTACCCACTGGAACTCGACGTCACCGACCCTCTCGCGGCAGAGGTCGCGCGTGAGCGCCTCCACGACGCGGTCGGCCCCGTTCAGGTTCTCGTCAACAACGCGGGCATCGTCCATGGTGGACCCTTCCTCGACGTGTCCCTGAAGGATCACCTCAAGACCTACCGCGTCAACGTGGACGGCGTCGTCATCCTCACTCACGCCTTCCTCCCCGACCTTCTCGTGGCCGAGGAAGGGCATCTCGTCAACATCGCCAGTGCGTCGGGATTTATCGGCCTTCCGTACGGATCCACGTATGCCTCGAGCAAGTGGGCCGTCATCGGCTTCTCCGAGTCGATACGCCTGGAGTTGGAGAAGCAGGAACATCACCATGTCGGGGTCACCACGGTGTGCCCCAGCTACGTCGACACCGGGATGTTCGAGGGAGTCAAGCCTCCCTTGTTGACCCGATTTCTGACCCCGGACGTCCTCGCCGGCAAGATCGTAGAGGCGGTGAAGTCCGGTCAG
>JAIOJS010000083.1 GCA_019911795.1 Thermoanaerobaculia bacterium
CCTCCTCCTGCGCGACTGGGTGTACCGATTGCTCGCCCCCTTCGAGCCGCTCGCGGGCGACACGCTGGTGACCGCCTCCATCCTCCTCGCCGTGATGATTCTGCCGACGCTCACGACCCTGGCCGACGATGCCCTCCGCGGCGTCCCGGCCGCACAGCGTCAGGCCGGACGCGCTCTCGGCCTCACCCGCAGCGAAACCCTCTTCCGTCTCGTTCTCCCCCAGGCGCGGAGTGGCCTGATGGCCGCGCTCCTCATCGCACTGGGCCGCGCCAGCGGAGAGACCATCGCCATCTACCTCGTGATCGGCCGACTCGATGGCAACCTCGCTTCACCGTTTGCGCCCCTGGTTCAGCCCGGACAGACCTTGACCACCAAACTCGGCGGACCCGAACTGTTTCTCGCCGCCGGTGACCCGGTTCACTGGAGCGCACTCATGGGCCTGGGTGCTCTCCTCCTCATGGCGACCACTGCCACGACTCTCGTGGGACGTTCCCTAGCAAAGCGTGGGGCGGCGAATGCGTAGGGCTTTTGATCGCCTCTGTGGCGTCGTTTTCGGCCTCGCGGCCCTAGTCTCGCTCGCAATCCTCGTCGGGGTGGTCTCCTACCTCCTTTGGCGAGCCCTGCCCGTTCTCGACGTTGCCTTCATCAGCTCTCCCATGGCCAAAGCCGGCGCCGCGGGCGGGGTACGGTATCAGCTGCTGGGAACGCTTCTCCTGTCGCTTTCGGCTCTCACCGTCGCGGTGCCCCTCGCCATCGCCCTGGCCCTCGCCATCGCCGGCTATGGAAGAGATCACCGGGCTGCGGAGGTACTCGAAACCGCCCTTTATGTCGTCAACGGAATTCCCTCGATCCTCTTCGGGGTCTTCGCTTTCGTGCTGTTCGGACAGACCCTGGGGTGGGGAAAGTCGTGGCTCGCCGGCGGCATCGTGTTGGGATTGATGGCGGTGCCGATGATCACCCTCTCCACGGTGGAACGCATGAGGGCACTCCCCCGAGACTACCCAGAGACGGCCCGCGCCCTCGGCCTCAGCCAGTCCCAGGCTCTTCTTCGGGTGGTACTTCCGATGAGCCGTGACGGCCTGGTTTCCGGAAGCCTTCTCGGGGTGGCGCGAGCGGCGGGAGAAACGGCGCCGATCCTCTTCGCGGCGGTGGTTTTTTCTGGCGCCACCCTACCCACGGCAATCGTCGACAGCCCGGTGACGGCGCTGCCGTACCATATCTTCGTGCTCGCCCAAGATACCTTCGATCCACAGGCTCGCCTCCGACTCTGGGGGGCTGCCTGGGTCCTTCTTGGCGTCACCCTCTCCTGCTCGCTGCTCTCCCTGCCGATCCGTTGGCGTCATGCCGCCTCGGCCGAGGTGCAGCATGACTGAGCCGCGATCACGACCCGTGCTGCAGGTCCGAGATCTGAGAGTGTCAGCCGGCGACCGGTGCATCCTCGGCGGGACCAGCTTGTCACTTCGACCAGGTGAGATCGTCGCGCTCACCGGCCCGTCGGGAGTCGGAAAGAGCACGCTGCTTCGTTCGATCAACCGCCTTCAGGAGCTACGCCCCGGGATGACGGTCTCCGGAAGCGTCTGCCTCCACGACCTCGAGGTCTACGCTCCCTCTACCGACCCTGATCAGGTGCGGCGGCGCATCGGCTTTCTGTTCCAGCGCCCCGTCGTCTTTCCCACGACTCTACGGCGTAACCTCACCCTCGCCCTCGGCCCCGCCGGGCTTCCACGACACGACTGGGAAGCGCGGCTGGAGGTCTCCCTACGGCGCGCCGCCCTGTGGTCGGAGGTCCGTGACCGACTCGACGACAACGCAACCCACCTCTCCCTCGGGCAGCAGCAACGGCTGTGCCTGGCTCGAGCACTGGCGGTGGAGCCCGAGGTGCTACTCCTCGACGAACCCACCAGCGCTCTCGACCCCGAGGCCACGGCCATCCTGGAGAACGGTCTTCGCGAACTCGCAACCTCGGTGCCGATCTTGATCGTCACCCACGACCCTTCGCAGGCCGAGCGGTTGGCTCATCGCGACCTGCGACTTCTCGGCGGCTCTGCCGGAGCGACCCTCGCGGACTTGTGCCGCTCACCCCTCACTTCCAACCGGCCTCGCCTGGCGCCTCACCAGCCCCGGGCAGTTGCCCTGGAGTCCTGAAATGTCGACCCCCAACGTCTCGCTCTCCTCTCTCGACACCCTGTGGTTCCAGGTAGCGGGCACGGTGTGCAACCTGGCATGCACTCACTGCTTCATCTCCTGCTCTCCGACCAACCACACCCACGAAATGATGGACCTCGCGACGGTACGAACCTATCTCGAGGAGGCGGCAACCCTCGGCGTCAAAGAGACCTATTTCACCGGAGGCGAGCCTTTCCTCAATCCCGACATGGAGGCAATCTTGGAGGCTGCGTTGGCCTTTGGGCCCACTTCGGTGCTGACCAACGGCCTGCTCCTCGATCCCGAGCGCTGTCGGCGACTGTCGGGATTGAGCGAGCGCTCTGACTACTCCCTCGACCTGAGGGTCTCCCTCGATGGCTATACGGCGGAGGAGCACGACGCCATTCGAGGTGCAGGCGCCTTCGGCCGAGCCCTCGAGGGAATTCGCAACCTCCACTCGGCGGGCCTCAATCCGGTGATCACCGTCACCGAGGTCTACGACGAGAACGGCAGCGTGGCGGGCAAGCAGCGCTTCTTCGATCTCATCGCCGGCCTAGGCATCACGCGACCCCGCCTCAAGATGATGCCGGTCTTCCAGATCGGCGCCGAAGCCGAGCGGCATGCCGCCTATGAGAGCTGGCAGCGATTGAGTGAAACCGATACCCCGGAAGGGGGCTGGGATCACCTCCAGTGCAGCAACTCGCGGATGGCGACCGGGCAGGGAGTCTGGGTCTGTCCCATCCTGGTCAACGAGCCGAGCGGTAAGATGGGAGAACGGCTCGCCGACACCCTCGGGGACTTTCCGCTCGGCCACTCCGCCTGTTGGACCTGTCACGTCTACGGCGTTAGTTGCCGCACATGAACCCGCGATCTTTCCCTCGTTTAATACCGATCCTGATCCCACCCCGAAAGGCACCCGAGATTGTCCAACCGAGTTCCTGAAGACGACGAGGTCAAGCGAGAGCGGGCGGCCGACAAGGCGGCTGAACGAGCCCGCCTCGTCGCCCATCGTGGCCTGGCCACCTGGGGCGAGAAACTGGTACCACTCGGCGACTTTCGCCGTGCCGCCGCAGAATCCGGCTCGGTATTGACGCCAGCCCAACGGGCGGCGGCGGGAGAAGCTCTCCTCGCCCAGTGTGAGGACAGCACCCCAATCGAGGGTCCCTACGATCGTATCGCGGTGTGCGGCGGTATCTACAACAACCATCTCGCTTTGGCCGCGTTCCTCGATCGTGCGCGCGCCGAGGGAGCGGAAGCCCTCTACTGTCTCGGCGACCTCGGAGGGTTCGGACCCTCGCCGGAGAAGGTCTGGCCTCTCCTCGTCGACGCCGAGGTTCGAGTCAACCAGGGCAACTACGAACAGTCCCTCGCGTCCGGTCGCGAAGATTGCAACTGCGGCTACACCGACCCCCGGGACAACCACTTCGCCCGCCTCTCGTACGAGTACACCGCCCGCGGCTGCTCGTCCGACTTCAAGTCATGGATGGGGCAGTTGCCGGCTCGCCGCCGGGTTCTGGTCGGGGATCGAGAGCTCCTCCTCGTGCACGGCTCTCCCCGTCGGGTCAACGAGTTCCTGTTCGAAACCGCGACCTCGACGGCCTACCTCGAAGGTCTCCTCGATCAGGAGGGGGCCGATGGAATCCTCTGCACTCACTCAGGCTTGCACTGGCATCGCCGCCTCCCCTCGGGTCGTGACCTGGTCAACGTCGGCGTCCTCGGTCGGCCGGCCAACGACGGTACACCGAGGGTCTGGTACGCCGTTCTCGAGTCGACCTCCGATGGACTCGGTGTGCACTTGACGCCACTCGACTACGACCATCAAGCCCTCGCCGCAGAGATGCGTTCCGAAGGGCTCCCGCCCGAGTTCATCGCTACCATCGAGGGTGGTTGGTGGACGACCTGCCTCGAAATCCTTCCCGCCAAGGAGCGCGGTCGCGGTCGCTTCTGACCCGCCCGCCGGCGGTCCGTTGTAACGTTACCCGGTCCGATCGACACGGAGACTCCCCATGACCGACTCGACCTCCCCCCCTCCCCAGTATCCCATCGCCATCCTCGGTGCCGGACCGATCGGCATCGAGACGGCACTTGCCGCAGTGGATGCCGGCCTGAGCTTCATTCTCTATGAGGCGGGAGACGAGCCCGCTTCCCATGTGGCGGAGTGGGGTCACGTGAGTCTCTTCACCCCGTGGTCTATGTCGGTCTCACCCCGCCTTCGTCGGCATCTCTCCAACGTCGGCGCTGAGCCCCCAAGCGGTGAGACTTGTCCGACCGGCGCGGAGTTCCGGCGGGCTGTCCTCCTTCCCGCCGCAGCGTTGCCATCGATCGCCGATCACCTGAGACTCGGCACGCGAGTCGTCAACGTGGGGCGCCAGGGACTCTTGAAGAGCGACGAAGTTGGCACCGGAAAGCGCCACGAGCGGGCCTTCCGCGTTCTCTCGGTGGACGCGCAGGGTCGCGAGCATGTCGACCTCGCTCGGGCCGTCATCGATTGCACCGGAACCTGGTCGCATCCCAACCGAGTGGGCGACGGCGGGATTCCCGCACCGGGCGAGAGAGCGCTGGGATCTCGGCTGGTTCAGCGAATTCCCAATCTCTCGGCCGAGGAGGGGAATTGGGCAGGGCAGCGAATTCTCCTCGTGGGCTCCGGTCACTCGGCTCAAACGGCCGCCCGGGATCTGGCTCAATTCGCGAGTCGTCACGCCAACACGCGAGTCGACTGGGCGATTCGGTCTCCCCAGCCGACCTTCGGCGCCGTCGAAGACGACGCCTTGCCGACGAGAGCGGCCCTTACCTCCTACGCCGCCGGACTTGCCACTGGCGCCTCCTCGGCTATCTCGGTCCACACTGGGGTGGTCGTGGAATCCTTTGCCGAGGAAGGCTCCGCGATACGGGTGACCCTGCGCCGAAGGGACGGCGACGTCGAATCCCTCCTCGTCGACCGGGTGCTCGCCCTTACCGGAGCCGTTGGCGACGATCGCATCTATCGTCAGCTCCAGATCCACGAGTGCTACGCCACCTCGGGTCCGATGGCGCTGGCCGCAACTCTCCTCGGTTCGTCGGGCGAAGACTGTCTGGCCCAGGTCTCGCCCGGTGTCGACAGCTTGCGATCCCCCGAGCCTGGCTTCTTTATCCTCGGCGTCAAGTCCTATGGTCGCAATAACAGCTTCCTGCTGCGTGCGGGCTGGGACCAAGCCGACTCGGTAGTTCGAGAACTGGCCGGCTGAAGCCAGGCGGTGGCGAAGTCTTCGAGGCTCGAACGCCGCCACGCCGCGCTCCGATCGGCGAGCCAGACTCCGCAAAACGGTAGACTGCCACCATGTACCGCGAGCTGCGCGCCGATCCGATCGTCGAAACTCTCAAGACGCTCCACGCTCGTATCTCCGAGCGTTTTCCGGAGTCCGGACTCTCCGCAGTGGCCTCCGAGGTTCTGGTGGTGGCCCGGTCGACGCGTGAGACGGTCCGCGCTATCGGCCGCCCGATCTACCCCCTGCGCATTGCGGTGTGGCTTTTCGCCGCCCTCGTCGCGGCCGCCCTAGTGACCGTCGTTGCTGGTCTCGAGCCGAACCACGAAGAACTCCACGACCTTCCCTTTTTCCTCCAGGCGGTGGAGGCCGGAATCAACGACATCATCCTGATCGGAGCTGCCCTCGCCTTCCTCGTCACCGTCGAGGTTCGCGTCAAGCGACGGAGAGCCCTGCGCGCGCTCCACGAATTGCGGTCTCTCGCCCATGTCATCGACATGCACCAACTCACCAAGGACCCCGAGAGAATCATCTTCTCTGGTGCTGACACCGCGTCTTCCCCGCGGCGAACCCTGACCGCCTTCGAACTCAGCCGCTACCTAGACTACTGCTCAGAACTACTCTCCCACGTCTCAAAGATCGCCGCGCTCTACGCTCAGAGCTTCGACGACTCGGTGGCCCTCGCCGCGGTGGACGAACTCGAGGCCCTGACGGACGGCCTTTCCCGTAGTATCTGGCAGAAGATGATGATTCTCTCCCTCTCGCCGCGATCCAACTCTGGAGACCTCGATGCTTGACTCCCTCTTCCCGTACCAGTCGCGACGAGTGACCGGACTCTGCCTTTTCGGTTTGACGCTCCTCGGATCCTTCGCGGGAACCAGCACGGCCTCGGCTCAATGTGTCAACGCAGTGTTCTTCGACCTGGGCAACACTCTTGTCGAGGACCCCGGCACCGGAGTCTTCGTCCTGAGAGCCGGCGCCAGCGAAACCGTCGCTTCGCTGCAGGGCCTCGGAATACCCCTCGGCATCATCACCAATGTCCCAGCCGGCTGGGATCGCAGCGATCTCGAGGCCATTCTTCAAGAGCCTGAGTTTCTCGACGAGTTCGACGTCCTCGTCTTATCCTCGGAGGCGCCGGCCCCCAAGCCCAGCCCACTGATCTACACCCATGCCCATGGGCTCCTTCCGCTTCCAGCGCCGCCGATCACCGAGGCCGCCTTCGTGGGTGAGACCCTTTCCGAGATCGCCAACAGTGAGGTCAATCCCACCAGCGGAGCCCGCGCCGTAGGAATGGTGGGAATCCACCTCTCCGACGCCGTTCCTAGTCCCCTCACTGACTACACCGTCGCCACCGACGATCTACCCGAGGTCGCGCTGATCGTGGCCAATTCGTGCCCCGTTTTCCAGGATGGGTTCGAGTCGGGAGATGTCGGCGCCTGGTAGGTCTGGTCGCCAAGACCAACGGCCGAACCAGGCTCCGCTAGTTCTCGTTTCAGGTAGCGGCAGAAGTCCGACTCTAAGTTCCGGCCTAAGTTTTGCCGTCGCCGTCCAGAGCACTCCGACCGGCGCCCAGGCTTCTAGCGCGGGCTGACGTTTCGGCAATCCGCACCTCCGCCTCCTTGGTCGAAAGGAACTCCCAACCCTGGAGGTGGCGAGCCGAAAGGTCCTCGAAAAACTGCATATGGTCGGGGCGATCGTTGAGACAGGGGATGAAGCGGTACCGGCCTCCGCCCGCCTCGGCGAAGATCTTGCGGTTGAGACCATCGATCTCCTCGAG
>JAIOJS010000084.1 GCA_019911795.1 Thermoanaerobaculia bacterium
GGGGAGGTCTCCGCTCCCCGGTGCAAGGCCGGGCAGTCGATGTCGGGCGCCTCTCCCCCTTCGACCGCGGGGGCTGCTCCCCACCCGCCGGCGCCTTCGAAGACGACCGCGAGTTCGCGATAGTCCTCGGGCATGCTCACCACTTGCCGGACGCGGCGGCAGCCCTCCCCGGTGGCGGAGAGCGAGAGGGGAAATATCTCGATGGTGGCCTCCTGGTCGAAGCGGTCGAAGACGGCGGAGATCTGTCCCGACTCCGAAGCGGCGACGGCCACGAGATAGACGGTAAGGAGCCCTTCGCTGAAGGAGGCATCCAGGGGTTCGAGGGTCGCGGTGATGTTCTGAGAGCCGGTCGGAGCCCCGGCCTCCAAGGCGTCGAGACCGAGGGCGATCGACGCTGTGCTGGGAAGGTAGCTGACCCCCTGGGCCCACGCCATGGATCCAAACAGGCAGCTCACCAGGGCGATGGCTATCGCCGCGAACGTCGGACGTCGCGGCGCGTCGTCGACGGCGCTAGGCGATGGGCTAGAGATCCGGGCCGGCTGCATGGTCGAGATCCTCAAGGATGGATCGGGTCGTAGCCCGAGAGGGTTCGGGCGTGCAGTCCCCGCCCCTTGACGTTGACGTCGATCGAGCGCCAGACACTCCCGTTGGTGTCGACCTCGGGCGTGTAGGTGATCAGGTAGTGGCTTCGCAACTCCTCGCTGATCGTCTCGTAGATCTTCTTGAGGTCGACGTCGGTCGGTACGTAGAACACCCGTCCTCCGCCGGTCCGCGCGATGCGGTCCAGTTTTCCAGTGAAGCTTCGAGTGCGGAATCCCTTGCCGTCGGTACGAGCGGCGGTGTTGTTCATCACGATCATGTAGATCGGAACGCCGCTCTCCTTGGCCAACGAGAGAGCGGTACGGTAGGAGAACTCCTCGTCCTCGTCGTCACCGTCGTAGAACACCACCAGAGCTTTGCGTCCATCGACGTCCTGAAGCTGAAGGAGTGACAGCGTGATCGCTTCCCACACTGCTGTCCTTCCCCCGGCCGAGAGGTCACCGATGCTGGTAGCGACTCGATTGAGATTGTTGGTCGACGGCTGCACCACCCTTGGGCGACTGCCGAAACCGACGAGAAAAGCCTTGTCGCGTCCGGTGGAGAGGCGGGAGACAAAATTGGCCGCGGCTTCCTGGACGCGAGGCAGCTTGGCGAAGAGACTGCCGGAGGAGTCGATCGCGAGGCCGACGGTGAGGGGCAGATCCTGGGCCAGCCGGACGTCGTGGACCTCCTGCTCGTGCCCCGAGTCGATGACCTGAAAGGCGGAGGCGTCGAGGTTTCGAACGGGCTGCCCAGAAGAGTCGGTGACGACCACGAACAGTTCCACCACTTCGACCTGCACCTGGGCGCCGAAACGCGCACTATTCATCAGCACGACATCCTCGGTGGTGCGTCCGCTCGCCAACCGAGCTTCCACGCGGATGAAGCCGGATGGGTTGGAGAATGGAATGAGGACGCGTCGCTGGTGTGGTGATTCTCGACTCGTGGCGATCAACTCGTTGCGCCAGTAGTAGTCCACCCGTTCCAGGGTCTCTCCATCTGGGACCTGGAGCTCGACCTCGACGTTGACAGGACCCACGTGATCCCCCGATTCGGGGGCGGTGATACGAACCCAGAAGGAATCGGCGGCCTCGTTGAGGACCAGGAAGTCGCGGCCGAGTTCTCGACCAGCCTCGTCGTAGGCGACGGCCTCGACGATGTGTCGCTCCCCCCCTCGTCCCAATCGAACCGTTGTTTCGAAGGGTGCGGTGGTGAGCTCCTCGCGCATCTCGCCGTCGAGGAAAAAGATCACCTTGGAGATCTCGTCGCCAACCTCGGTGCGGATGTCGACTCGACCCTCGACGGTGCCACCTTCCTGCAAGGGAAGGATCCGCACCCGGCGCGAGGGCGCCTCGGCGAGGGAGGAGAGATCGCCGGATTCCAACGAGTCGAGACTGCGGTTGACCAGTAGCTGTGCGAAACCGGCTCCCCAGGTTCCGCGATCGAGGGCTTCGAAGATCACGATGGCAGATCGTGTGTTCTCCGGGATCGACACCGCGGAACGGTGTTCGAGATCGCCACCGGCGAGGACGGTGGGGCGCACCAGTTCGTGGTGGAAGATGAACTCACCATTCTCGAGTTCCAAGGCCACGCTGATGCGGGCCCAGGCGGGAGGTGTCTGCGCATCGATGAGAGACCACTCGGCGCGAGTGAGTAGCTCCGAGCCACGGTTCGGATCGGTTCCGATCAGCGCTTGAATCGGCAGATCACCTTCCTGCCGTTCCGAGAGCAGTCCACGGACTCGCATTTCCGCCAGGACAGCGGGCGGGTCAACAGCGATTCGAGCGGGAGCCGTCAGAGGGGAGCCGTTGCGACGAGTGACCGAAAGCGGTGCGACCGCGCCGCGCAGGGAGTCGGGCCAGGTGAGATCCACAGCGTGGCGTCGGGCAAGGGACTCCAGTAGGTCTCGCCACGTAGAACGGTCGCGTAACACGCGTCCTGATGTCGCTTCGGCGATCTCCGTCATGGCGGGGTGGACCACCGTCTTCATCTGAAGGGTAGCGTCGTCCTCGAGAGTCGGAGGTTCCAACTCGTCCTTGGACTTGCCTCCCAAGCCCACTCGGAAGCCGACTGGAGTCTCCTCGGTGGGTCGGTAGGAGAGCGGCCCCTTCTCGTCCACGGCTAGGGACACAGGGGCGACGATCCAGCCGAGCGAGGTGGCGACGTCGATCAGCTCCTCGGGTCCGGGCGGAGAGGGCAGGTCGGCGGAAGCGTTCCGATTCAGATAGAAGTCTGCCGTCTCCAAGCCCAGAGACTCGTCGACCAAGATTAGAAGTCGAGGTTGCGTGGAGCGACCCTCCGCGGCAAGCCAGCGTAGGAGTTCGTCTCGACGTTCGCGTCGCAGTTGAAGTTCGTCGCGGGCCGCTTGCTCCGGATCATCGCCTGGAGTCCGGATCCACCCACTCCGCTGCTGCCGGATGCGGTCACTCACATCGGGTCGAAAATAGAGGTCGTAGAGACTGCGCTCGATTAGGGCTCGGTCGTTCGAGGGGAGAAGCACCAAACGTGGTTCGGGCTCAGCTCGTAGGACTCGGAGGCTTCCGATGCCGAGGAGCCGGTCGATCTGGTCGATGAGCAGATCCGAGAGCCGGCGTACTGTCCCGGGACCATTGACCTCGCCATCGATCCAGACGGTGATTTGCCAGGGCTCGGTTTCGGTGACCGGATTGGCCTCCACGGGACTGCCGGAAACGGTGAATGTGGCATCGCGGAGGTCGTTGGCAGAGGCTTCGACCCAGACTCGGGCCGAGGCGGGATCGGGAGGATCCGCCGCCCGAGAAACGCCCTGGCCGAGTCCGGCACTAACGAGGGCCAAGATCAAGGCTGGTGCGATTCGTCGAACCGGGTGGGTCGGGCCTCGACGGATGTTCTTGCGTGATGTCGGCGCGTTTCGAGGCAATGTTGGCATAGCTTGAGTGTCGTGGAAATCTAAACGATGGAAATCTGAACAGTGGAGGTCAGAAGAGCGGAAGTCAAGAGAGTGTGACGTGCTGGATTGCGGAGGGCGTGGGGTGTAGTGAGCCTGCTAAGGGAGATCGAAATGGACTGTCATGAGAAGGAACCTCGGTTTGGGCTCAGGTATTCCAATTCCGCGCCGGAGTGGACTGAACCCGAGTGGGAACCCGAATTTTCAGGCCAAAAACTATCGCATCCAAGTAGAGACTACATCGGAGAGACACCTACCCTTACTCGATGCAACCCCTTGTCGCTCTATTTCCTGCGTTCAATCGGCAATGCGAACGAAGGGGTTTTTGTCGTGGCTATTCTCCCAGAGCCGAGTAGCGCACGCGGCGGTAGCGGTACTTCTGTGCCTCGCGCAACCGCTCGGCCAAGGCTCCGTGACGCTCCTCGTCCCACTGACCCCAGGTTTCGACGAAGGCACCGGCTCGGCCAGGGTCCCCTGACCGCTGGACTGCCAAAACCTCGCGGAGCAGACTCTCGACCACTCTGGGATAGCGCTGGTAGTCGATGCGTAAGCGTCCATCGGCCTCTAGAGTCAGTAGACCGTGCTCGAGGAAGTAGTTCATCTGCATCAGCTGCATCGTCTGGTACGGCTGGGTGCGTCGGGGTGGAACGAGCTGCAAAGTGCGTAGGACGCCACTGGCGTAGACCGATCGAAGGCCGGCCTCGCCGTGGTATCCCACCGAGGCTAAATAGGGGGCAGAGAAGAGGGAGACCAGGTCCGACTTCATCTCTTCGAGGAGGTCTGAGTACTGTCCCAGAGACTCGGTGATCGGTCGTCCCTCTTCGTCCTTGTCCACGCCGAGATAGTGTCCGATCTCGTGCCAGAGGGTGCGCTGGAAGTTGCTGTCGAGGGTCAGGTCCTCAGCCTGATCCGAAACCACGGCGGCACGGAACCGGGCCGCATCCTCGGCGAAGAGGTCGGGCTGGGTCATGATGTTGTGCCGCAGCAGGATGGTGCGTCCGTACTTGCGAGCGAAATTGGGGTCGTTGGGAAGAATCGTTGCGGTGTTGGTTCCTCGCGCTTGTCCAAAGTCGGCGACGACACTATAGATTCCAACCGGGATATCGCTACGCACCTTCTTCTGGTGTTCGTAGGGCAACGAGTTTTCGATCGTCTGAAGACCTCCGATCGCCTCGGCCAACTGTCGACTGCGCTCGACATCGCGAACCAGCAGGCTGGCCGCGAAGAAGGTCTTGACCCCTTGTACTTGATCGTCGTAGGTCTCGTAGCTGCCGATCTGAGCATTGAGCCGGCCAAAGGAGCCGGTGATCCAAGAGGCGTCGCCACTCTCGTAGTCGTCCGAGAGTAGATCGCGAGCCCGATTGGCGAGATAGGCAGAGAAGTCTGGATCCTCGGCGGCGAGCACCCGAGCCGCGGTTCGCAGTTCTTCGTAGGCAGGCACGATACGGTCGGCGTAGGCGACCGAATAGGGGACGGCGTAGAAGGCGACCGGCTTCGGCTCGCGGGCGAGGGACTCCAAGCGCTCGACGAGTCCTGGATGCAGCAGGTCCAGGACGGGGTGACGGCTCAGAATCTCGAGATCTGCGGCGAGTTGGGTGGCGTCGCTGCGTCGCACGACGGTGCGCGGGCTCAGGATCTCGTCCCGTAGAGAGGGATTCTCCGCCACGAAGGAGAGCAGGTCGGCGGTGGACAGGCCACTGGGGTAGACGTTCTTGCCTTCGACCTCCTCGTCTACGGCGAGAAAGGGGACCCGGTGGTTGTCCAGCGTAGTGGCGATCGGTCCGTTGAAGGTGCGGAAGAGGTCCAGTAGATCATCGCGTTCTTCGGAGGGCGACATCGACTCGAGACCGTGGAGCGCTGTCAGACCCTGGGCGTGGCGTGACTCGAGGTAGATCTCCTGAAATAGCTCTCCGACTCGGAGCAGATGGTCGAGAGCCTTCCTCTCGGCGGCCGAGAGAGCCTCGAGGTCGGGGTCGAGTCGGATCTCCAGGGTGCGATCGAGGATCTCGCGGCGCTGTTCCGCCGTCCAGGATGCGTCCGGCGAGACTGCGTTGGATTCAGAAGCGTTGGATTCAGAAGCGTTGGATTCGGAGGTGTTGGGTTCTGGCTGAGCCAGTCCCACGTTGACTCCAAGGGCGAGGAGAAGAAGAGCGATGGTCAGGGGCCGACCGACTCGATCGGGAAGCCTGGAAAACCTCGAGGTGAAGCGAGGGGCGGTCGAAGAGGAGTTCTGGTACACGGTGAGTCTCCAAGAGGTTCTGGTCGGGGATTCTGCTGGAACGTTTCTTATGGGAACGATTCTGCCCTCAGCCCGCAGTCTAGTGTCCCGTTTGACACCCAGCCGGGGGAGGTATATCTTAGAAGCACGGACACAAAGGAGACACGGAATGACCGAACCACCTGACCAGCGAGAGCCCTCGGGACACTTCTCGGGGGTAGTTTGTAAGGTCAACCGGACTCTGTAGTCTAGGCCCGAAGGATCTAGGCCCGCGACTAGGATCGCGGCTCCTGCCTCGGGGACCGAGCTGAGTAGCTCTTAGGATTCCGGTTCGCCTGAGATGAAGGGGAGCGCCACGCGCTCCCCTTTGTTTGTTTTCGACTGATTGCTCTCGACAGCGCCTGTTCTCAATTCTTGACCAGCTCGGACGTCTCGGACCTTCGCGAGGAACTGACTGGCAATCCCTGCCCGTAGACTAGGCCCCCAGACTAGTCCAAGTCCTGGGGATCCTCGACCCAATGGTGGGAGGGAATCTCGAGGGCAGGATACTCGCTACGCAGGTCCTCGAGTTGTCGGCGGTAGCGGTCGAGGGGCTGGGGTCCCAAGATCTTCTCTAGCTCGCGGTGCATCGTCCTCAACTGACGAATGCGAAAGCAGTAGAGACTCTTGAGATGTTCATAGGCGAGTGCCGGGTCCGTCGTGCAACGTGGCACCACGCCATGCTCGCGGAGCTGGGCGAGGATGCCCGGGCGGTAGCGATAGGTCATTGCTTGTCGACTTTCGGAAGTCCTTTGTGCTTTACGTGACAGAGATAACGTGTAGAGTTGGTGGAGAGATGACGAACCCAAGGGGCAAGGATGGCCTGACCTGGACGAGTCTACGCCGACTCGCGGGCGACGGTATCGTGCGCTCGATCTTGGGACTCTGGTTCGCTCTAGCCCTGTTCGTCCTCTTTCTGGTAGGCACCAGTCCCGGAGCGGCAAAGCTGGCTTTGCGGTTCGGTCCCGTCGTCTTCCTCGGACTCGCGGTGATCTCGATTCGTCCCCAAAAGGCGAAGACCTCGGCCGAGCGGCTTTTCTGGTATCGAATATTGGCCGCTCTGCTTCTCTGGCTTGCCGCCAAGGCCCTGTACTTCACTCAGACCGAGGTCCCCGTCCTGTGGATTCCGGTGGCGTGCGACGCTCTATTCGCCGGCTTCTACATCGCTCTCATCTTGGCGGTGGAGGATCGGGCCGACCGCTCGGAATCGGCCCAACTGTCGCTCCAACGGGGTGTTCCCATCTGGCCGGCCGTGACCCTGTTCGTCCTCGGCCTTCTGGGCTACTGGGTGATCATGCCGGCGAGGGTCTACGACATTCACTACCTGGACTCGAGCAGTTCGCTCTGGTTCTACGTTGCCCTCGATCTCTATCTCATCGTGCGGGTGGCGATCTGTCGTGTCGATGTTTCGGGAGACCGATGGAGAGGTCTCTATGCGGCCCTATGGGTCCTGAGCTGGACGCTGCTCGTCAGTGACGGACTGGAACTCTTGATCTCAATCGGTTGGCTCCGTTGGCGCCTGGGCCTCGCGGGAGAGGTCCTATGGCTACTCCCGATGGTCGTCGTGGTCATGATGGCGCGGTGGGCCGCGCTTGCGCCGGTCGTCGAGGAACCTATCACCGCGAACAGGCTACGGAGTCGATTGTTTCCGCGAGAGCACTTGATCGCCTTCGCGATTATCCTGCCCGCTCTCCATTTGACCGGCTACTGTTTCAATCTTTTCGACCCGCAGATTCAGGGACTCCGTGGAGCCCTGGTCTTGGTCTGGCTTGTGGCTCTAGGTTCGTTAGCGATCGTGCAGTATCACCGGGTGGTTCAACAGAGAGAAGCCTTTGCTCGGACTCTGACCGAGCAGGCCTCGGCCCTGGCTCGGCAAGAGGAGAGGCTGACACAACTCTCCGAGCGCCGCGAGATCGAAGAGGCGCTGCGACTCTCCGAGGAGAAGTTCTCCAAGGCGTTTCGAGCCAGTCCAGACCCGATGCTGCTCACTTCGGTCAAGGATGGAACCTACGTCGATGTCAACCTCGGCTTCGAGGAGGTGACCGGGTGGTCGAGGTCTGAAGTTCTCGGCCGATCGACCCTCGATCCTTCGGTGTGGCCTAGTGCCGAGGATCGGCAGCATTTCGTCGATCGGATGCGAGAGGAGGGCAGGGTCCGTGGTTTCGAAGGAAGGATCATCACCAAGGGTGGAGAATTCCGGCGAGTGGAGATCTCGGCCGAGCCGATCGAGATCGATCGGGTGCCATGTATCTTGAGTGTCGTTCGCGATGTGACCAAGGCTCGTCAGTTGGAGGAGCAGGCGTTGCGAACCCAGCGCATGAACAGTGTTGGTACCTTGGCGGGTGGCTTGGCTCACGACCTCAACAACCTTCTCACGCCGATCCTGATGTCGATCCAACTCCTGCAGCGTGAGAGCACCGAGGAGGGAGACCTGCGTCTTCTCGCCACTCTCGAGACCAACGCTGAGCGGGCGGCCGGAGTCGTTCGACAGCTCTTGACCTTTGCCCGGGGTCGGGGTGGTGAGCGTCGGCGAGTTGACCTCTCCGTCGTTCTTTCCGAAGTCGAAGCCATCGCGCGCGAGACCTTCCCCCGCACCCTAAAGTTAACCTTCGCCGCCCCTAGCGACTTGTGGGCGGTCGAGGGCGACGCAACCCTATTACACCAGGTTCTCCTCAACCTCTGCTTGAACGCGCGCGATGCCACGAAAGCCGACGGTCAACTGACCGTCACCGTTCGCAATGAACGGGTGGGTGAGGAAACTGGAGGCAGTTCCGTACCCCGGGATCTGGCGCCTGGGTCCTACGTGGTCATGAGGGTTGCGGACGATGGAGTCGGGATCGACGAGGAACTCCGCGACCGGATCTTTGAGCCCTTCTATACGAGCAAGGGTGCGGGTGAGGGGACGGGACTCGGCCTTCCCACGGTGGCGGCAATCGTTCGCAGCCACGGCGGCATCGTCGATCTCGAGACTTCTCCCGGCCGAGGTGCGGTGTTCTCCTGTTGGATCCCAGCGGACGAGGATAGTGTTGCGGATTCGTCCCAGGATCACATCGTCGGTGTTCGACCGGGTGGAGGAGAACTGATCTTGCTGGTCGACGACGAAGCATCGATCCGAGAGGTGGCGACGCAGATCCTCGACCGTCATGGCTATCAGGTCGAAGTAGCCGCTGATGGTGCCGAGGGTTTGTCGCGGTTCGTCGAGCGGCGAAAGGAGGTTCGACTGGTCCTGATCGACATGATGATGCCCCTCCTCGACGGGCCGTCGACGGTAACTGCCATTCGTAGGATGGACACGGCGGTTCCGATCCTTGGTATGAGCGGTTGGGTCAGTGAGGGGAACTCCGACGTCAGAGATAGGCTGCAAGGGTTTCTTAACAAACCGTTTACTGCTCAAGCGCTCTTGATGGCCGTGGGCCGGGCCTTGGCAGAGTGAAAGCGAGGACCGATG
>JAIOJS010000011.1 GCA_019911795.1 Thermoanaerobaculia bacterium
GGACCCGCGGCGTAAGTCACCCCTACTCGCTTCAGTCCTCTCTCTCATGCCCGGGTTGGGCCAGGTCTACGTTGGCTACTACCAGCGGGGCTTCATTCATATCCTGACCGTCGGTTCCCTGGTGGCGATCCTATCGTCCGCCCCCCCGACCCTCGAACCGATGTTTCCCATGCTCGGAGTCTTCCTCGCCTTTTTCTGTCTCTACAACATCATCGACGCGGGACGCCGAGCGAGCTTCTATAACTACGCTCTGGCCGGGGGCCGAGATATCGAGTTGCCGCAGGACTTCTCGCTACCGGTTCACGGCTCGATTGCGGGAGGCATCACCCTGATCATCGTGGGCGGCGTGCTGCTCTTGAACACCCGCTTCGGCATCTCCCTCGCCTGGCTCGAGGAGTGGTGGCCGCTAGCCATCATCGGCTTCGGCGTCTACCTGTCCTATCGGTCCTGGAGCGATCGCAAGAAAGACGCACCTTCGGGACTGGGGGACTACGAGTAGCTCCAGACTAGATTCAGCCTCTCGGGGCCACGGCCGATTCGTCGGACCGTGGCCCTTTTTCGTGGAGGGAATGGGGTTCCGAACGCCCACAGAACAAGTCGCGCCTGCGAGCCAAGCCCTTCCGCAACGCCATTCAACTGGCCGGGCTCGGTAGAAACTATTCGACGGGAGGGTCGTCGCCCGGAGCCAGGGCATGTAGCAGGGACTGTCCGAAGGCGGCGCCACCGACCAGGACGCTTCGAACTGTCTCCCGTCCTGCGTTCCACCGGCCATCCGTCCATCGGAGCGAGTCCTCTATCGCGCCCCAGGCCGGAGTCGCCTGCACCGACGTCGCTACCGACTTCAGCTCACTCTCCAAGCGTTCTGAGGGAACGAGACCCTCACTCCTCTCCGACAGCGCCCGCAAAGGAGCGCTTGGATTGCCTACCAACACCATGAGGAGAACGGTCAGCGCATAGGCGAGTTCGGTAGCGAATCGGGGACGGGCCAGCCAGCGACGTCCGAAGGCGCGAGACCACCGAGCGAAGCGTTGCCGTGGCGGCAGTGTCCGGCGCAGGATACTCTCGGTGAACGCCGCATCGACGGGAATCGTCGCCAGCGTCGGGAGCTCACGCCGGAGTTCCGAGAGTGCCGCCTCCAGACCCCGGCACGGTCGACAGCTGGCCAGATGTTCGCGGAGCCTCGGCGAGAGCGGCGAGGTCAACGACGGGTTGAGCCCGTCGGAATCCCAAGTCTCTTCGACCAACCGCTCCTCGATTCCTGGACAGGGGAAGCCGCTCGTAGCTTTCAAGACATCGACGAGGAAATCGGGCGGCAGGAGGTCAGCCGCCGTCGCGGACGAAAGTTCAGAAACGTCAGAAGGGCCAGAAGTGCCCGAGACGACGACGGTGCCGGAAGCGGCTCGTGACTCCCTCCCTCCCGAGGAGATCTCCATCAGAGCCACCAGTTCCGCGCAATGAGAACACTCCGCCACATGGGCGCTGCATTCATCCTGCAGCGTTTGATCGAGACTCAGCCCGAACCACGACTCCAGGCGGTCTTCGAAGTCACGACATTGCATGTTGCGCTCCTCGGGAATCGGCAGTCGGCTCATCGAGGTCTCGCACCACGCGAGCCAACTCGAGCCGAGCACGATTGGACCGTGACTTGACGGTCCCCATGGGAAGGTCGAGGATGTCGGCCACCTCCTGCATCTCGAGCTCCTGAATCTCCTTGAGCAAGATCATCTCGCGGTACTTGGGACTGATCCGGCCGAGAGCCTGGTACAGGAGCGCACGCCGTCCCTTCAGCAGGCTATCGTCTTCCGGCGATGGACCTTCGGAGGCGAGGTCATGAAACTCATCGACGGGGATCGCTACGTCGGGAGTTCGCACCTTGCGGCGTCGAATCCGGTCGATGCAGCAGTTGCGAGCGAGCCGCAACATCCAGGGGAGGAAGGCACGATCACGATCGAGCGAACCGAAGCCCTGGTAGATCTTGATAAAGACCTCCTGGGCCGCGTCCCGGGCATCCTCGCGATCGCGCAGATAGTGCAGAGCCATGGCGAAGACCCGGTTCTGGTGGCGTCGGACGAGGCTCTCCCAGGCGAATTCATCGCCGAGCCGACACCGTTCCACCAGGTGTGCATCGTCCAAGATGGCAGAAGCCCTCCGCAGGAACGGGGTGCCACCACCGTGGCAGCACCCTCCCTATCCAGCTAGACGCAGGCTATCGCAGAAAGGTTCCATCCGGTCTGTGACGAGAAGGGAACGACCGCGTCATTTGCTCTTCCTAGTGGGCTGTAACCCTCGAACGGTCAGTGGTTTGGCGTGTCATCAGGGGCGAGGTCAAGGCGCCCCGACGCAGGCATAGCGGGGCCTATGTCGAGGAGGGGCAACGCCGAACTCGGCCCTGAGGCCGGCCAGGCGCTAATCGTTTGGGGGGTTACAGTCCACTAGTGCGAACAGCGCGCGTAGGCGGGTCCTGCGCAGGCCGGCCCACTGCACGTCATCCCTAGGGTGGGCTCGGCTGAGAAGAAGAGTTCCGGCGCTGGCGCGGGATGGTTCCCCAGCTCCGCCATGGTCGAGGCGTCGAAGAGACGCCCGTTGACCATGACCATCTCGACTTGGTCCGAGTTGCGGATATCCACGAGTGGGTCGGCGCCGAGGACCATCAGGTCCGCCAACTTGCCGACTTCCAGCGAACCGATCTCCTGGTCCATTCCAAGGTACTTGGCACCGTCCAGAGTTCCGGCCCTCAAGGCCTCGAGTGGGGTCATCCCCCCCTGGGCGAACATCCAAAGCTCCCAGTGCGCAGCCAGGCCTTCGCGTTGGCCGTGGGCACCGAGGTTGACCAGCACTCCCTGGTCCTGGAGCTGCGCCGCAACTCGGGCGTTGTTGAAGTGGTTGTAGTCTTCTTCGGGGGCCATGGGACGGCGACGGGCCCGGGGCTCGACGAAGCGACGCGGTACGAAGGTCAAGAGGCGCTCGTTCTTCCACACCTCGGTGTGCTGATACCAGTAGCTTTCGCCCCAGATACCGCCGTAGCCCACCCCTAGAGTCGGAGTGTAGCCGGTGTCGCTGGCTCCCCACAGCTGTTCGACGTCCGAGTAAATCGCGGCCACCGGAACGGAGTGTTCGACCCCGGTGTGTCCGTCGACGATCATGGTCAGGTTGTGTTGGAAGGTCGACCCCCCCTCGGGCACGACGAGCATCCCCAACTCGCGGGCGGCTTCGATTACCTGCTGCCGTTGGTCTCGCCGGGGTTGGTTGTAGCTCTTGATGCTGAAGGCCCCCGAAGTCCTGAGCCGCGTGAGGTGCTGGCGAGCATCGTCGAGACTATCGATCGGCGCCATCACCCCGGCCTCAGCGCCGTAGACGATGGTCCCGGTGGAGAAAATACGAGGGGCGACGATCGCACCGGTGCGTTGCAACTCCGCCGCCGCGAAAACCTCGCTCGTGTCGTTCGAAGGATCGTGGAGAGTTGTCACTCCAAAGGCGAGACTCGCGTAGGTTACCCAGTTCTGCTGTGGGGTGATCTCCTCGCTGCCGAAGGCGCCGTGCCAGTGGACGTCGACGATTCCCGGAGCGAGCACCTTGCCCGTGACGTCGACGACCTCAGCCGCGGCGGGAACCTCCACGGTGTCCACCCCGCCCACCGCGACGATGCGATTGCCATCGACGACCACGGTTCCCCGCTCGATGACCTCGTCGCCATTCATGGTGATCACTTTCCCGCCGACGAACGCAACGATTCCACTGGGCACGGCCGTGGGGACCTCGAAGCTCAAGTCAATTCCGTGTTCAGCGGGTTCCGGCAGTTCTTCCGGCGCTCCCGGCTCGAAGGCGAAGAGCTCCCGGAGTTCTCGCTCAAAGAGCTCGGGTCCGAGGGACCATCCGACACTCTTCGAATCTGCGGACCAACGAAGAGTCTCCCCTGCGTTCTTGGTCAACCGAACCAGAGGCATGGCACTGGTCTTGGGTCCTACCGTGATCTTGCGACCGGTGGGAGGCATGGCCGCAACATAGGTCTGGTAGCGCTCACCGAAGGCGACCCAGTTTCCGTCCGGGGAAACCCGGTACTCGCTGACGAAGCCACCGCCGACATGAATCCGCTCGTCGCTCCCGTTCAACTCGACCGACACCAGGTCATTGGTGTCAGGACCCGAGGAACGGAGGAAGTAGACGCGTTCGGGATCGGCGCCGAAGTGGGGTTCATACCCGTCGCGGGTGATCAAATCCGACTCCGCGGGCTCACCGGTCACGGCTTCCACCGAGGCTCGATAGATACCGGGATCCTGCGACCAGATCGGAGTCCGCAGATAGCCGCCCGTCGAGCGTCGATAAACCACCTGAGATCCATCCGGCGAAAAGGAGGGCTCGACGTAGTGACCCGGGGTCGAGGTCAGGACTCGCCCCTCCCCACCGGTAGCAGGGACCACCCGAACCGTCCCGAGATCCGCATCGGACCACGTGGTGTAGACGATCGATTCGCCGTCGCGCGAGAACGAAGGATAGAACTCCCAGTGGTCCTCCTGGGTCGTCAGCCGTCGCGGCTCCCCCTCGGGCAGGTCGCGCACCCAGAGGTATCCCAATGCCTGGTACACAGCTCGCTTTCCGGTCGGAGAAGCGGCGAGCCAGCGGAGCGTCCGCACCGTGGTCTTTTCGGGAGAGACCTTGACCGGGTGCCGCAAGGCATCGGCGATCGCCCGCGTGTCCTTGACCGTAAACGGAATCTCCACCGCTTCACCGGACTCGGTGTTTAGACGGTGGATCTTACCCTTGGCCCAAAACACCAGGTCGCGACTGTCCGGCGTCCAAGCGATGGTCGGGTAGACGCCGTGAATGGCCCACGTCTCCTGCATGTCGCGATCCAGATCCGAGTAGACCGGCCACTCGCGCCCTGACTCGAGGTCCATGAGAAAGAGGGTGCTCTGGAAGTCCACCCGACGAATGAACGCCAGGCGGGTTCCATCCGGCGAAGGGGTCGGACGGATGGCGCCTCCCGGTCCCGTGACGAAGCGCTCCACCCTCCCCGTCTCGCGATCCATGCGGAAGATTATGTAGATCTGTCCGGTCGAGTCCTTGCTGTATTCGAAGGTGTCACCAGGAGTCGCATCGTGGCTGTAGTAGAGGTACTTTCCATCGGGGGAGAACGCCGGCTCGCCGAGATCTTTCTGATCGTTGCGCCGCTCCGTCATCTGCAGGCCGTCAGAGCCGCTCCGGTGGTACAACCAGATCTCTCCGGCCCCGAGGGAACGTTGCGATGAGAAGTGTTTGTGTCCAGCGATGTACTGGCCATCGGGGGTCCACACCGGGCTGTTGAGCAATCGGAAGGACTCCTTGGAAACCTGCTCGGGATCACTGCCGTCTCGCTTCATGACCCAGAGGTTGTCGCCACCGGCCCGATCGCTGGTGAAGGCGATGGCGCTGCCATCGGGACTGTAGCGAGGCTGCATATCCCAGGAGATTCCCTGGGTTAGGTGGGTGGCGACTCCCCCTTCGATCGGCAGCGAGTAGAGGTCGCCGAGGAGATCGAAGAGGATCTCGTCACCTTCTGGACTCACGTCCACCGACATCCAAGTGCCCTCGTCCACCTCGATCGGAATATCGTGGGTCGGGTAGGGCGGCTCGTCGACGTTCCACTCCGGCTTCTCGTCGCTCTCACTCTCCTTCTCTTTGGCCTTCTTGCCCTTGCGGACGGCGGTGGCCTCGGTCGCTGAGACCGCCATCAGCGCACAGCAAAGGAGAACGACAATTGGAGCGAGGCGATGGCGGCAAGCGAGCAGAGACTTCATGGGGGGTCCTTCCCGAGCTGAGAAAAGAGAGAAGTGCGGGCGCCGAGACTATATCAACCCGGCCTGTCCTTCGGGGGCGCGCGGAGGACCTTCTCGACCCTCCGCGGAAGCGGACGACCGCTATCCTTCGGCGATGCCGTCGTTGGTCTCCAACCGCATCAGCCATGCGAAGTTGGAGCACAGTGCAGGATTCAAGAAGGTCCCGGCGCGCTCTTCGACCACGGCCAAGGCACGATCCTGCGCAGACTCCCGCGGCAGCGGCGAGAGGGAGAGGGCCACGTCGTAGGTGTCGGCGATCGCGGTGAGTTGACTCCCCAAGTTGGGTCGGCGAGGGTTTCGAAGAACCGGATAGCTCGGCCGACCGTCCCAGCGCAGGTGGTGTTCGTAAGCGACGAGCACCGACAGCGTCGTCGACCCACTCACCCCGCTGAGATGCACCGCTCCGAGTTCGGGATGCTGCCGGACGATCGCTTCCTCGCGCTCGTCGAGCTTCCCCTGCTTGTGGACGATCTCGGGTGGCAGACTCAACTTTCCAATGTCGTGCAGGAGAGCAGCCATACCGAGGTCGTGCAGCGGTTGACCGCTGATTCCGAGCGAACGCCCTTGCGCCAACACCATTAGGGAAACGTTGATCGAATGGATGAAGGCGCGATCGTCGGCCCCTTTGAGGGGAGCGAGCAAAAGCAGCGAACGACTCGACCGCCCCAGTCCTTCCATCAGGTGCCACATGACACCATCGAGCGCCTTCACGCTACCCTTCCGATCGGTACGGAAAGTGGAGAAGCTCTCCTGGGCCGCGTCGAGGTCTCGCTCCGAGAACCCTCGGACCTCGCCGCTACCATCTTCGGCCCCCCCGGTGCCTTCGCCCTGAGCGCCTTGGCCCTCGCCGTCCTCGTCCGAACCAAAGTCCAGGTTAACCTTGCCGAGGATCACGTTGTCGGTCGTAGCCAGGGGGCCGAGGCCGCACATCCCAGCCAAGAACAGCTCCAACTCTTCAGTTGCCGCAGCAACCCCGAGACTCAATCGCTCCACTCCCCTGCGCGCCAGCGCCCGCTGGAAGGTCTCGACATAGAGGGTGGTGTGACGGATCGGTCGATCCCCTTCGACCAGATCCTCACCGACGACCAGGAACGTGATCGAGTCCGTCTTGCGTTCTGCGAGAGTTGCTTGCAGGGATTCGTAGAGTCTCTGTGTCGCCTCCATCGCCTGGGGATGGGCAGCCGGATACATCGACCGCGAACTGATGGCGGTGGTCAATCCGAAGATCAGTGGATTCAGCCCCGCCGCCATCAGTGACTCTCCTCGCTGTCGTCCTCGGCCCACAAGCGTTTGCAGACCGCCTGAATCTCAGGGTCCTTCGACTTGCGCCCCTTCTTGAGCCAGGCTCGGCGGGCCTCCGGCGAATAGCCAGTGAGGGCTTCGAAGGCCGCACGCCTCTCGCTGAGGTGATCGAAGACGAAAAACTGATTGGAATAGCGGGATAGCTGGTCGAGGGCGCGAGGGTCGCCGATGGTGCCCAGCGTCTTGAACGCCTTGAGCCGTTGATTGCGTTGCCGAGCCAGCGGATCGCGCTTGCGAAGGAGCTGAATGAGAAGATCCAAAGCAACACCAGCGTGCGCCCCGAGCGCCGTGATTGCCAACTCCGCCACCTGCGGATCCGGATCCGCCATCGCCCTCTCGACGAGGTCGCGGGGTACCGCCGAGTCCAGCTGAGCGAGGGTCTTGATCGCCTCGATACGGACCTTGGCGTTCTCGTGACCCAGAGTCTGCCGGACCCCTGGAAGGCACGCATCACCGCCCACGTCCCGCAACAGAGCGAGCATGTTCCGCACCACAAACCAGCGGCTATCGGAGAGTGCCGCGACGGCAAACCCTTCGACCTCCCCTCCGAGCGAGGTAATGAACGACAGCAAGCGTCGTCGCTTGACCATGTCCTCCTCCTCGGAAAGAGCCGACAGCAAAGAGCGCACCATCGGGCCGCCAAAGGAATCGACCAGGCGCTTTGGCTTCTCGTAGTCCTCCGACCCCGCACTGGAGATGTAGTCGACGATCGCCACGGCGCCGTCGGTTCCCGACAAGCGATGAAGGGCGCGCCCCGCCGCACCGCGTGCTCCCTTCGCCTCGCCTTCATCGGACTCGAGCTGACGAAGGAACGAGACGATCGCCTGAGCCGCCGTGAGCTGCCCACTCGCGACCAGAGTGGCGAATACTGTGCCCAAACGATCGATCAGGGGGTCGGCGGCTTCCGGTTCCCGAGCCCGGGCGATCAAATCCAGCAGGGTCAGGGAGAGCGTCTTGGTCTGATATTGATCCGACAGCGATCTGCGTGTCTCCTCGATCTCAGCGGGCAGATGCTCGAGGACAGGAATATCGACGGGAAGCTTTAGGAGGACGGGTTCGTGACCTTCGGCACCCTCACCCCGAGGGAAGCTATCGAGATCTTCCGCCTGGAAGAACTTCCGCAGCTCTAGGGCCTGATGGTCGCGTTCGCTCGATGAACTCGGAGCCTCGGCGGCCGCTTGGCCCGCCGCGCTCCAGGCGAGAGCATCGACGATGGTCAACGCGTGCTCCGAGAACTGGAATCCCTCGCCGCGCAAGCGCCTCAGGGAACTCACGACTTCGGCGGCCGAACTCGACGCCGCCATCAACTTCAATCCCTCGGGACGTCCCTTCTCCCCCGCCAAGCGCCGTGCCGCTGCGTCGATCACGCGGGGTCTCATCGAGGCGGGCAGGGCCTTCACCAGCTCCGCCACTTGACGCAGATCCGAACCCTTGACTTCGCCCGCGCCGGTCGGCAAGTGCCCGGCAACAGCCGCCGCCAACTGCTCCGAGAGGTGAGACATCCGACGCCGACGGGCCTTCGCTGCGTCCTGCGGCGACGGCGCTTCACCCGCTGCTCCGGCAGCCACGTACTCACCAGAACCCGCCGTGTCCTCGCCCTCGGTAATGAGGCCACGCAGAAGCTGGATCACTTGACCCAGACCACCTCCGGCGCTGCCCCCCTGTCCCGAGGGTCGCGACTCGAGCCGACGCCCTTCCTCCATCAGGTTGTGGAGAATCCTCTGCCACAGGGTCCTTGGAGTTTCCTCGGCTTCCGGCTTCTCCACCACGGTATCGAGGTCATCGGAAGCTTCGACGCCAGAGAAATCCACCGGCTCCATGGCGATGTGTCGAATCCCAGCCGCCGCAGCCTGGTCCCATAGACGGGACGTTTGTTGCATCAAGGGGTCAGGGTGCAAGAGGGCCAACCAGTGTTCCAGGTCCGAGGCGACAACCCCCTCCTCGAAGCGCACTACCGCGACGTTGCGACGGAAGAGCTGGCCGGCGAGCTGTTGCGCGTTGGTGTCGGTCAATCGGTCACCGGCGCAGATCAGGGCCTCCCGGTCCACCCCAAAGACCAGGCTACCGGTCGGCGCCACCAAGACCCTCAGCATGGCAAAGGCGCGCTCGACCGCCCCCGCGCGAGCCGGATGACCTTCGGGATAGATCCACAGTTGCTTCCAGGCGAGACTCACCAAATTGATGAACTTCTCGACCGTGACGGGTCCTTCGATCATGTATCTTTCATTCTATCGCTTGGGCTGTCATCGTCCCAGCCGACCCCACCTAGGAGACCCAACCTAGAACATGGGGCAACCTCGTCCGTACCTAGGGGTGAAACACTCCTCATCCAATTTCACCCGGAGCGTCAATGTCCAGAATGGTACCGTATCTCGTCCTCCTCGTCGCCACTGCGGCCTCCGCCGAATGGTCTTCCTTCCGCGGACCCAACGGAACCGGGGTTAGCGACTCCGAGACACTCCCGGTCTCCTGGGATATAGAGAAGGGTGAGAACATCCTGTGGACCCTTCCCCTCGACGGCGGCGGCTTTTCGAGCCCGGTGCAATGGGGAGATCATCTCTACTTGACGACGGTCACTCCCTCCACGCCCACTACCGGATCCTTGCGCTGGAACCTTCTCGCCGTAAACCGTCAGAGCGGGGAGGTGCATTGGACCCGAGTCGCGGCCGAAGAGCCGCAGCGGCTCGAGCACCATTCCACTGCCAGTCACGCCAACCCCAGCCCTGCCGTCGACGGCACGCGGGTGGTCGCCATCGTCGGGAGTTCCTCCCTCGTCGCCTTCGACCTCGAAGGCAAGGAGCAGTGGCGCCAAGACCTTGGTCTCCTCGATCAAGGCCTGGCCGGCGATGTCACCTCGCAGTGGGGCACGGGGAGTTCGCCGATCCTGTGGAACGACCGGGTCTTCGTTCAAGTGGACCGGCACCGCAACTCCTTCGTCGCCGCCTTTGACGCGATCACCGGGAAGGAGATCTGGCGCGACCAACGCAATGAGAGACCTTCTTGGAGTACCCCCGCCATCTACCATCACCCCAAGACCGGCAAAGCTGGACTGGTCACGGTGTCCCCCGAGTTCACTCGCGGCTACGATCCCGCTTCGGGACGGGAACTGTGGCGATTC
>JAIOJS010000085.1 GCA_019911795.1 Thermoanaerobaculia bacterium
GGATCGAGGCAGCGCGCCGATCTCCCCGCTGGCCGTTCGCACGTCGGCCGGTGCCGCGGAATGGCTCGACATCGAACGCGTGACCAACAGCTCACGAGAGATCGAGGATCTCAAGAAGAACGGCTACTGGGTCTACGGCGCCGCGATGGGTGGCGTGCCTCCCTGGGAACTCGATCTCTCTGGCAAGCTCGTTCTCTGCCTCGGTGGGGAAGAGAAGGGACTTCGGCCTAATACTCGAGAGCATTGCGACGCCCTGGTAGGGCTCCCGATGCGCGGTCGCGTTGAGTCGCTCAACGTGGCCACTGCCTCGGCGGCCCTCCTGTTCGAGGCTCTGCGCCAGCGAATGACCAGCGGATAGTCGTGGATAGGTCGCGAGTCTTAGGCGACCGAGTGGCGCCCGGGCTGCGCTCGGCGCTGTTTCGGCCAATCCTCGAGAGTCATGATCCTGGGGCTTGCAGCCCTGACGGTCAGCGGCTAGACTAGCCGGCCCACGAGCGTTAAGCCGTTCGAGGGGGCCCGAGAAGCGGGGACTTGCCGGCATAGCTCAGAGGTAGAGCAACTGTCTTGTAAACAGTAGGTCCCCGGTTCGATTCCGGGTGCCGGCTCCAGGTTTTGCCTGGTACGGTATCCGAGGAGGGCACATTGGAGGCGTGGCCGAGTTGGTCAATGGCAGCAGACTGTAAATCTGCCGGGTTCGCCCTACGGTGGTTCAAATCCATCCGCCTCCACCAGCATTTTTCGAGTGGAGCAGGGATCGCCGACGGTACGACGGTGCCGCGTCGAATGCCTTGCTCGAGAGTTTGCGGGAGTAACTCAGTGGTAGAGTGTCAGCCTTCCAAGCTGAACGTCGCGGGTTCGAATCCCGTCTCCCGCTCCAAATCGAGTTGAGACAGGTCAAGTTTGAGACGAGTTGAGTTTGAGACAAGTCGGTTCCATCCCAAAAATGGGGGTGGATTCCTATGCTCCCTTCTGAAAGAATAGGCGATCCACTCGGCGGAGTTGTGCCGCCGGGAGATTTTAGGGGCGTTACGACGCTCACGGGGGCTTTACGCCATTCCGGAGCGTGATTTGGATTCTGCAGCGTTTTCGACGTAGCCACCAGCGGCCGATTTAGCGTCCTGGAGGAAACAGCCGAAGCCCACGTGGCTCAGGGGTAGAGCACTTCCTTGGTAAGGAAGGGGTCACCGGTTCAAATCCGGTCGTGGGCTCCATCGTCGACTTCTTGAACCCAATTGAACAGAGATCCGGCCTAGCCGGGAGACCCAGAGGAAGCGCAGTATCATGGCCAAGGCGAAATTTGAGCGGTCGAAGCCGCACGTAAATATTGGGACCATCGGTCACGTCGATCATGGTAAGACCACGTTGACCGCGGCGATTACCAAGACCCTTTTCCAGGCGGGTACCGCGGAGTACGTGGCCTTCGATCAGATCGACAAGGCTCCGGAAGAGCGCGAGCGCGGGATCACCATCGCGACCGCTCACGTCGAGTACGCGACGGCCAACCGGCACTACGCCCACGTGGACTGCCCGGGTCACGCCGACTATGTGAAGAACATGATCACCGGCGCGGCGCAAATGGACGGCGGCATCTTGGTGGTGTCGGCAGCCGATGGCCCCATGCCCCAGACGCGTGAGCACATCCTGCTCGCCCGTCAGGTTGGCGTACCGGCTCTCGTCGTCTTCATGAACAAGTGCGACATGGTCGACGACGAGGAGCTCCTCGATCTCGTCGAACTCGAGGTGCGCGAGCTTCTTTCCGAGTACGAGTTTCCGGGTGACGACATCCCGATCATTCGCGGCTCGGCCCTCAAGGCCCTGGAGTCCGACGACAACGAGAACGAGTGGAACAAGAAGATCCTCGAACTCATGCAGGCGGTCGATGACTACATTCCGATGCCTGAGCGCGCCGTGGATCGCGAGTTCCTGATGCCGATCGAGGATATCTTCACCATCTCCGGTCGTGGCACCGTGGTGACGGGTCGAATCGAGCGCGGCGTGGTCAACGTCGGTGACGAAATCGCCATTATCGGCATTCGTCCGACGGCCAAGACCACCGTGACCGGAGTCGAGATGTTTCGCAAGATCCTCGATCGCGGTGAGGCTGGCGACAACGTCGGCGTGCTGCTTCGGGGAACCAAGAAGGATGACGTCGAGCGCGGCCAGGTTCTGGCTAAGCCCGGTTCGATCACTCCTCATACCAAGTTCAAGGGTGAGGTCTACATCCTCACCAAGGAGGAGGGTGGCCGTCACACTCCGTTCTTCAGCGGATACCGTCCGCAGTTCTACTTCCGCACGACCGACGTCACCGGCGTCGCAACCCTGCCGGAAGGAACTGAGATGGTGATGCCGGGGGACAACGTGAACATGGA
>JAIOJS010000086.1 GCA_019911795.1 Thermoanaerobaculia bacterium
ACCGTGGAGTACCGCATCGATCCGGCTCGGGCGACCGACTTCGAACTAGCGATGCAGAAGGTTCGTCGAAGTCGTCGTCGTGCCGGGTCGGTGGGGTGGGGGTTGTGGGCCGACGCGGCCGATCCAGGGCGCTTCATCGAGAGCTTCGTCGATGAATCCTGGGTCGAGCACCTGCGTCACCACGGCCGGTTGACCACCCAGGATCGCAGCATCGAGGAAGCGGCGTTGGCGTTCCATCTCGATGCTGCGCCCCCGTTGGTTCGGCACCACTTCTCGCGTTCGTAATGATTGCGCCTCAAGCCCGGCGGAAATGGGCTGCACCCAGACTCGCGCATCTCGCTTTGCGGGCGGCCGATTCACGTCGGGAGGGAGTTGCTCTTCCTATCTAGCCGTGGTTCCGAGGGACGCCTACTACCAACGTAACGTTTGGAATAAAGTCAACGTAGCTCGATGGATGATCAACCGACTCTCGACTTTCCCGCTCCGAAGCGACGATCGGACTCAGCCGCCTCGGTGGATGGTGCCCGATTTGCCCCGGGCACGATGCTCGACGCCCGCTATCGGATCATCAACCGTATCGGACGCGGTGGGATGGGCGAGGTTTATCGGGCCGAGGATCTCAAGCTAGGAGAGCACGTTGCCCTGAAGTTCCTGCCCTCGACGCTGAGTCGTGACGCAAGCGCGCTGGCTCGCCTCCACCGGGAGGTTCGCACCGCGCGTCGGATCAGTCATCCCAATGTCGTCCGGGTCCACGACATCGGTGAGGCCGAAGGCGAGACCTTCCTGTCGATGGAACTGGTATCGGGTGAGGATCTCTCCTCCCTGATCAGCCGGATCGGACGCCTGCCGGAAGAGAAAGGGATCGCGCTCGCCCGCCAGATCTGTGCGGGCCTCGCTGCGGCTCACGAGAAGGGCGTCCTCCATCGGGACCTCAAGCCCGCCAACATTTTGATAGACGGCAAGGGCAACGCTCGAATTACCGACTTCGGGATTGCCGAACTGGTGTCCGAACAGGAGGCTGGAGTCATCGCCGGGACTCCCGCTTACATGGCACCCGAGCAGCTCGCTGGAGAGCGTCTCACCGTCGAGAGCGAGTTCTTCTCTCTTGGCCTTGTACTGTACGAGATCTTCACCGGTGAACGGCTGTACCAGGGGGCGAGCGTCGCCGAGCTCGTGAAGGCTCACCAGCAGCCGATCGACCTCGACTCGTCCCGGGCTGCAAGTCTCGACTCCTCGGTGCAGCGGGTCCTGGATCGCTGTCTCTCCCGTGATCCGGCACAACGGCCCCGTTCAGCGATGGCGGTGGCCGCCGCCTTGCCGGGTGGCGATCCTCTACTCGCCGCTCTCGAGGCGGGGGAGACACCATCACCAGAAATGGTCGCCGAGGCCGACGTCGAGGGGCGGCTGGCGCCGAAACTGGCCTACCCGCTGCTGGCCGTGGGAATCGCCTTGCTGCTCGGCGTCGTAGCGCTGCGCACCGCGACCTCCATCTTCGTCGTTTCTGGAACGGATCTGAAACCTGCGGTGTTGGATCACCGGGCGAGCGAGCTTCTCGATCAGGCCGGCGGTTTGTCGCTTACGGAGGGGATTGGTCGCTACTGGATTCACGAGGAGTATCGCGACCACACAGACATTTTGGTCGCCGAGGTGAAGAGGCCGGAGTTCTGGCCACCTCTGGTGATCTACTCCTATCGCGCTGGCGAGACCCCGATTGCGCCCGTGCGACACTGGAAAACGGGCGTGTACTGGCACGAGCCGCCACTCGAAACCATCGGGACCGCGGCGGTCGAAATGGACCACCGTGGAAAGTTGATCCGGCTGCTTAAGATCCCCAGCAGTAGGGATATTCCGTCCGCCGGGGCGAGCGAGCCCGATTGGGGCGATTGGTTCGAGGCCGCGGGTTTCGATTCGGCCAACTTCCGCGAGATCGAGCCCACGAGGTTGCCTCCGACCTGGACCGACCGACAACGGTCCTGGGAAGGCCGCCGCGCCGAGGATCCGACCACTTTGGTACGAATCGATGCCGCTTCGCGAGGCTCCCAGGTCATCCAATGGGAGGCCCACAAGGCTGATAGTTCGGAGACCGTTGCCCCTCCGGCGGCTGCTCTGGCCGGCTTGATCGTCCTCTTCTTGATGTTGGTGCTCGGAGGCGCGGTGGCTTGGCGCAACCTGAAGTCGGGTCGAGGGGACTCTCGCGGCGCTCTCGCTACTGCGGCTGGTAGCGGAGGTCTCTATTTTCTCAACGATCTGATTGTCGAAGCGAGAGTCCTCCCCGCGGGAGGTCTCAGCCTCTTCTTCCAGATCCTGGCGTTGGGACTCGTCATCGGCGCCGCACTCGGTGCCGCGTACCTCGCTCTCGAGCCAACCTTGCGCCGTCACCTCCCTCACACTCTGGTTTCCTGGAACCGCCTGTTGCGAGGTCGGACTTCCGACCCGCTGTTGGCTCGTGACCTCTTCTTTGGGTCCTGTGCCGGGCTGTTGGTCGCGTGCGTCTTGGCCGCAGCAACCTACTTCCGCGGACTCGTCGATTTCGAGATCCCGCACGGCGCGGCCGCCCTGTGGGGGTTGACGAACCAGGTCATCAACATCGTTCATCCCATGGCACCGGCCTTGGCGATAGGTTTACTCTTCCTCTTCGCCATCCCAAGGGTGTTGATCCCCTCGGCTCGGATAGGCAACATCGTCGGGGGAGCCTTGGTGCTGGTGTTGGCGTTTGCTAGCGGTGGCCCGGTGCCCGCATTCATGGCTGCGATCGTGATCGTGTTGGCACGATGGGTAGGACTGACCGGTCTCTTCGGGTTTGCCCTGGCCATGGTCAACGTGGCACTTGTTCCCGTCGCCTTCGATCTAGATTCCTGGTGGGCGCCGACGTCGCTGATCGGCCCGGGAGCCATCTTGATTCTTCTTCTGTGGGCCACTCGAAGCGTGACCCGGCCGTCTCAGCGATCCCTCGCGTCGTGATGATCTGGCCTTGAAGTTCCTACGAACACCGGACGAGAGGTTCGAAAGCCTCTCTGGCTACCCGTTCCCACCACACTACGTCAACCTCGGTGAACTGCGCATGCACTACGTCGACGAGGGTCCCAGCGGGTCCGACCCCGTCCTCATGCTCCACGGTGAGCCGTCCTGGTCCTACCTCTATCGCCGGATGATTCCGGTCTGCGCCGAAGAACACCGAGTGGTGGTCCCGGACCTCATCGGCTTTGGCAAGTCCGACAAGCCGGCTTCGATCGCCGACTACACCTACGAGCGACACGTGAACTGGATGGCGGCGTTCGTCGAATCCCTCGACCTGCAAGGAATCACCCTCGTCTGCCAGGATTGGGGTTCGCTTATTGGCCTGCGTCTCGTGGCGGAGAGCCCTGAGCGTTTTGCCCGGATCGTGGTGGGCAACGGCATGCTGCCGACCGGCTCTGGCAAGGTGCCGACGGTCTTCAAGGTGTGGCAGGCCTTCGCGCGATGGTCACCCCTGTTCCCAGTCTCCAGAATCGTCGCCCTCGGTTGTCGCCGGACCCTCGATGCCGAGGAGCGGCGTGCCTACGACGCCCCCTTTCCGTCGTCTGCCTACAAGGCCGGAGCTCGGGCCTTTCCGCGTCTTGTTCCGACCACTCCCGACGATCCCGCCGTGCCCGCGAACCGGCGAGCGTGGGAGATCCTACGCTCGTGGCAGAAACCGTTTCTGACGACTTTCAGCAACGGGGATCCAATCATGAGAGGCGGTGACCGCTACTTTCAGGATCAGGTCCCTGGGGCCGCTGGACAGAATCATCAGACGTTGCGCGGTGGCCATTTCCTACAAGAGGATGCAGCCGAAGAGTTTGCGAACGCGGTCAATCGACTCATCGCCGACACGCCGGTTGACGTGTGAGTGGCAGCGGGAGGGTCGGCGGAGTTAGATCACCTCTGAGCTGGCCAGCACCTCGGAGTTTGGGTCCAGCTGGCGGGCAAGAAGGGCGCGGGCTTTGACCCAGTCCCGTCGGACGGTTCGGTCCGTGATACCTAGGGCCGAAGCGATCTCTTCGTCGGTCATCCCTCCGTAGTACCGAAATTCCACCACCCGGGCGAGACGGGGGGAAAGTGCCTCGAGCTGATCGAGGGCTCGGTCGAGGTCCAGTACCCACACCGCCTCGCGATGGACGGCGGGAACGAGTTCCTCGTCCAACGAAAGCGGAACCTCGGCACCACCTCGCTTCGCGGCTGTTTTCCGGCGGGCATGGTCGGTGAGAATCTGTCGCATCGCGCGAGCCGCCACGGCGAAGAAGTGGACCCTGTTTTGCCATTCGTTGGCGGAAGTTGTGGCCATCCGGACAAAGACTTCGTGAACGAGAGCCGTGGTGTTGAGGGTCTCGTTCGACGGGCCACCCTGTCTTCTCCTGCGAGCCACCCGCCGCAGCTCACGATAGACCAGGGGGAAGAGCTCGTTCATCGCCCCGCGATCACCCTCGCGCACTCTCCCTAGGAGATCGGCGACGTGGGGCGAGGAGTTCGGCTGCGTCACAGGGTCTCCCGCGATGTGAAGTTCGCTGAGGAAGACTCCGCCGATGCGATGTCCGTCGCTGAACAGCTCTTGCGTACTTTAGGTTGATGGCTTGATGTCATTTGAAGTCCCAGCCTCAACCAGTGAACGGAGGTCCTGATGTCTAGGTCTCGAATCAACCGACTTGGCGTGTCCCCCTATCCTATCGTCGTTGTTCTGCTACTGGCCCTGGTGGGCTGTGGTGGTTCTTCGGGGTCTTCAGGTCGAGAGAAGGGCCCACGGGCTGAGGGCAATGTCTCGGCGGTGGGAGCCTTCGAGTTCGACGCTCAGAGGCTGGGTAGGGGCTCAAAGATCGCTCCCGAGCCCTTCCAGGACACACTCGCCCTACGACTTCAGTTCTCGGACGGGAATGCGAAATACCGGGGACTTCTCATTGATGTGGATGACCTACCCCGAGATCTCGAAGGGATCTATCCCTTGGGTGGAGAGCATACGCCCTTCCTCACCTTCCTGGACGTAGACCCTGCAGGTTCAGGACCTCGATTCGAGATGATGGAGGGTACTCTAAGCCTAGAGATCAACGGCAACGAAGCCTCGGGTTCCTTTGTTGGAGAAGCCCTGGAGACGGGCTTCGCGGCCGCGGGAGCTCGCCTTCGAGTCAATGCTGAGTTCTCGAAGGTTCCGGTCACGCTCGACGGTCCGTAGAATGGTGGAATGAACTCGTCCGATCGATCGGCAGATGGTCAGCCGTGGAACCGCCTCGAGGGGGCGATGGATGCCCTACTTCAGCTGACACCTGAGGCGCGTGCCGATTGGATCATCGAGACTGTTGCTGAGAAGGGGCTTCGGTCCGAACTACTGGCACTGCTTCCTCACCTGCTGGAGGCTGAATCCAGTTGCGTGGAGTCCAGCCCTTCGGGGGTGGATGTGAGGGGGCGACGGAGCACCGGATCGAGTCCCGAGTCAGGCGGTCCTCCAGTTCTTGACCAGGGACTCTTCGGTAGCCTCGACAGTTTGTTGGAAGATCTCGATTCCGACCTGGCGACAGAGCGCGCGCACCGTCATGGTTCACTTGGCGCCTACGAACTAGGGTCGCTCTTGGCGGTTGGTGGCATGGGCCGAGTCTTTCGAGGCTACCGCTCCGATGGACTTTTCGATCGCGAAGTAGCGATCAAAATCCTGCGCTGGGAGCTTTCGGAACCCGTGTTGCTCGAGCGCTTCAATCGTGAACGCCAGATCCTGGCTCAGCTGGATCATCCGGCTGTCGCCCAGATGCTCGACGGAGGTGTCACTGGGGACGGAGTACCGTACCTGGTCATGGAGCTGATCGAGGGTCGTGAGCTCTTGGCCTATTGTCAGGAGGAGGGGCTCGACCTGCGACAAAGGATCGAGCTGGTGCTTCCCATCCTCGATGCAGTGCATGCTGCCCACCGGCAACTGATCGTGCACCGCGATCTCAAACCGTCGAACGTACTCGTCAACCACCGGGGGGAGGCGAAGCTCCTGGACTTTGGGATCGCCAAGCTACTCGACCCTCTGGAGGAGCGGGGGGCGACTCGGACCCTCTCGACCCCGTACACGCCGGCTTATGCATCGCCCGAGCAGCTCCGCTCTGAGCCCGTAGGAACCGCTTCCGATGTCTTCTCGCTGGGCTGCCTGCTTTACGCGGTTCTTGCCGGCGATCCGCCGTTTCCACCGGTATCGCCCGGCACCGTCGATCCTCGTCTCTTGGAGAAACTGCCCGCGACCGCCTCTTCCATTTCGGGGGAATCTTCGGAGCTATGGTCGGATCTCGATGCAATCTTGCTGACTGCGGTTGATTTCGACCCGGCCCGCCGCTACGCGAGTGCGGATGCTCTGGCGAAGGATCTTCGCCATCTGCTCGCCGGGCGACCGGTAGACGCGGTACCCCCGAGCTTCCTCTATCGACTTCGTAAGTCGGTAGGGCGCCATCGCTTGGCAACCGCTCTGACTGTCCTGACGGCTCTCTCCCTGATCGGCGGTGCCGCTCTTTCTCACCACCAGTCGCTAGTGGCCGCTGCCGAGAGGGATAGCGCTCAGCGTCTCGCAGTGTTCTCGCTCGACCTTCTACGTCTGGGTGATCCCGGCGACCTTGGCTCCACGCAGATCAGTGCTCGGGAGCTCCTCGAGGAGGGAGCTTCGCGGGCTGTTCAGGTCGAGGCTGCGGACGTAAGGGGAGAGCTTCTTGCGGTGATCGGCGAAGGGCTCCTGAATCTGCAGGTCTACGACGGGGCTCTTGACGCTCTCTCCGAGGCGCTTGGAGCCCTGGACGATGTGGAGCAGTCGTCGGTCGTGGCGAGGACAGACCTCAACACCAGGGTGTCAGACCTACTACGGATGGCGGCGCGAGCCTCGGCTGAGTTGGGAGATCTCGACCGTGCCCTGCGGTTGAACGCCGAAGCACTCCAGCGGATAGAGGGCTTGGCTCTGGACGAGTCCAAGAAAGGTGTCATTCTCTATGAACGTGCGTTTTTGCTCGCGCGGTTCACGGTCGCAGGTTCCCCCCGGCGGGCCGAGATCGAAGACGTACTCGGGCGTGCCATCGAACTGTTGACTCGAGCGAGTCCGAAGAGGGGGAGCGAGGCGCTGGCCCGATCACTGCACCTATTGGGTCAACTCAGGGTATCGAGGCTGAGCCTCGGCGGGCAGCGCGAGGAGGAAGTCGTCCAGGCAGCTCTTGCGCCGATGTGGAGGGCCGTGGAAATGAGGCAAGGTCTGGGGGAAGACAATGGCATTGGCTTGATCGTTTCGTACAATGACATCGCGTTGTCGCTGGACCGATTGGGACGGCTGTCTGAGGCACGTACCGTGTTCGGCGAGGCGCTTGCGACGGCTAGTGAGAGAGTCGATCCGTCGCATCCCACGCTGCTGGCGGTACGTCAGAACCACGCCGCGATTTTGCGGGCGGAGGGGCGCCTCGAGGAAGCCCGGACGGAGTACAGAACCCTCACCGCGGCCTGGGAGTCGGCTGGGGTCGACCTACCGGTCAAGGCGGTGACGGGCCAGGCCTGGGTCGATGCCCTCTTGGGTGAGCCGGTTCGCGCTGAGGAGGCTCTGCGAGGGCTGGAGGCGCGCATCACTGAGGAAGAGTCCTACTACTGGATGGTTCGAGCCGTGCTGGGGGAGTCCCTACGGCTGCAAGGGCGCTACGACGAAGCCCGAACGGTTCTGGAAGCGAGCCTCGAACCCAGTGTTCGAGTCATGGGGCCGGACTACGAAGGTACTCAGTTGATTCGCCGAGCGCTACGGGAGATCGAATTAAGGGATCCCTCCTGAGGTTGGACTCAGCACCGGCTCATGGGCAACGGTTTGGTGGGATGGCCACCGAGATCTTCATGCGGGCTCTTACCGAGGCTCCAGTCTGTTTCTCGGTCAGTCGCCCCTCGACCATCGCGTGTAGCCAGCCATCGCCCAGTTGATCAATGTGAATAAACCCCGGGGAGTGGCCAAAGTCGACCGCGCTTGCGAAGGCGGAGTAGTCGCGGTCGGCTAGGCTGAGGTTCATGTAGTTGTAGGGCTCGACGTAGAGCGGGATGCGTCCTCTCCCTTGGATGGGAAAGCCAAGCCAAAGAGAGAAAAGTGGGTTCCGGGCGCCCGTCCCCTGCAGGGCGATCCACGGCTGCCCTAGTTTGTTGACGACCGCGGTCTGGGTCCGGAGGTTCAAGTTCGAGAATGTCTCGCTTCCCGTCACCCAGAGGCTGACATGGCATCCACAGCGCTCGGCCAGCTTGACGAAGACCTCGTCGCCGAGGTCCGGGGCGGCTGCCGAATGCACCGCAATAGCGGTCTCACTGCCCTGCCCCGGGGCTCTATACAGTCCCTGTGTGTTGATCACTCCGCTGTCCGTCGACCAGACCACATCATCCGCTCCTCTGGCCTCCAGTTGCCGGGTCGCTCCCCACTCCATGCATCCGGGGAAGGAGGTGATGACAACCGACTCGCACTCTGGTGGACGAGGCTCGACCTCGACGGTCCTCTTGATCGAGACGGTGCTGGACCCGGTTCGCGGTGGGCGCAGTTTCTCTGGATCTCCCTCCTCGCGAGGTCCGGTCTTCGCAAGGCTCTCGACGAAGATTCGGAACTGGTCGTCAAACTCGTTCTCGGGGGCCTGGCAATCCTCCCATTGGGCGGGACGTTCGCGCCTGGGGACGACGAAGCACACTTCGGTCTCGCCGTCGCCATCGGTCGCGGCGTTGATCGAGACCCCGGTCCCGGTGACGACCCACCGAACCCGCCGATCGGCGGCATGGTGAACAGTCGCCGTCGCGCATACCTCACCGTCGGAGCGTGCCGCTAGGCTCGTCGGAGCCGAAACGACTTTCACGTCGACGCGAATGGCTTCCACATTGACCTCCTGGGTTTCCCATGTCTTCCCACCGGCGCCACCGAACTTTTCGGTTCGAATCGCGACTCGCGCCTCGCCTTGGCCCGCGTTGACCGGTTCGAGTGTGCGGTCGTCATGGGACCTTAGGACGGTGGTTGCAGCGGTCTTGCCCGGTTCGATCAGAATGTAGCATCGTCCTCCATGAGGATATTCGTCCAGGTCAATGCTGGAATCGAGACGACTGTCGGCTTCGCGTCCGACCACGGACGGTCGACGAGGTTGGCAAGAAGGTCGCTGGTTGAACTCGTGGCGGGGGTTCCGTGCAGGCTCAGAGTGTCGTAGAGCTTCAGATCGAGCCGCCAGGCGCGGCTCCTTACTGCCGCTCGAACCTTTTTCCACGTCGTGTAGGTCCCGTCGTCTTCCTGAGACCATTCCGCCTTCGTCAGTTCGAACTCGAGGGCTGAGAACTCCGTTGGTAGCAGGTGAGAGTCCCATTCGATCGAGGTCTTGAGGAAGAAGTGGAGTCCCACGGTGAACTTTGCGAGACCCTGAGTGATGACTGTGGGAACGACAGCGAGGGAGAGAACACCGAGAGCAAGGTCGTTGAAGACCTTCCCCGTGGCGCCGTCGAGCCGTCGAGCCGCTTCGTTGGCCTCGGTCATGTAGCCGGCCAACTCCTCGGCGTCTTCGATGCTCACGACATCGGGTTTGAACTCGACCAGAGTGCCGGCTTCCAGAACAGGCCAGTGGGGATTGGAAGATGCAATCACGGCCACAGGCCGGGGTTGGAAATCCGTCGACGCGACCGAGGAGAAGAGAGTGTCATCCGGAAGGAGAGCGTCGAGCCAGGCGATCTCTGAGGGATCCATGGCTTCGAGGGTGCCCCACAGACCGCCGGCGGATCCCTCCTGTCCGAGAAGGAGCTGCTGCATAGCGAGGAGCTGCAGATGTGGAGGTTGCTGGTCCACCGAGACAGTCAATAGGGCCTCGGGGGTGGACCCAGCGGTCGTGATTTTCTGTGAGAGCCGGGAGTCGAGGGCGGTCAAGAGACTCTTGGTCCTCCCGGGGGACGCCGTTCGCGGAGTGACCTGCCACGAGAACTCGCACTCGATCCTGGATGTCCTCACCACGAGTTGCAACGGCCCGCCCTGGGCGAGAGACTCTGGGTGCGAAGGGGCAACCATCCAGAGGCCTTGCTGCGTCTGCTCGGTGCTCACGTCGAGGCCGTCTATCAAGGCGACTTCTCGACTTCCTTCGGAAGCGGCCACCACCGAGAGGCTTTCGCTCGCGTCCAGCCAGATAGCCGGCAGGGGAATGAGATCCCCAGGAGACCCTCCTGCGGGGAGTTCTAGGGTCCACTCTGAACAGGAGGACGGTGGCGTTGACGCAAGGCTCATGGTGGCACCTGCCGCGAGCCCTACTACGACCGAGAGGAGCACGACTCGACTCAGTGGGAGTCGACTCGGCAGGGCCAGGCGAGCTGGCACCTCGGCTTCGATTGAGTTCCTAGGCGGTTGGCTCAGGATTGCACGGATCAGGTTTCTCATGACGAACTTCTCCCTAGTTGACGGCCTTGAAGTAGTGGCGGTTCGTGATGGTGTCCACTAGTGAGGAGTACGGAATATGCGGTCCCATGCGGACACTTCGAGTCAAGAAGGGAGTTCCGATCCTCACCGGGGTCACGCTGTCTGTTTGGGGCGCGGAGACCAGATGGAACACGACCGGCACGCTCTCTCCGTGGGTTACCTCCTTCCTGCGAAGGATGGGAGGCGTACAGGATCGGCAGGGGGTGTGCCACACTCACGACCCATGAGTACAGCACGATCTCCCCATCTCGTTTCACGGTTGCAGGGATTCGGCACCACGGTCTTCGCGGAGGTGACCGCTCTCGCCCGACAGTACGATGCCGTCAACCTGGGTCAAGGGGCCCCTGACTTCGATGGACCGGACTTCATCAAGGAGGCCGCGATCGAGGCGATTCGGCGTGGCGACAACCAGTACTGCCGAATGTTCGGCGAACCGACCTTGAACAGCGCTATCGCCGAGCATCAACGCCGCTTCTACGATCTAGACTACGACCCTGACCGTGAGATCACGGTGTACGCCGGTGCCACCGAGGCCATCTTCGCCACCCTCGCTGCTCTGTGCGAAACCGGCGACGAGGTCGTGATGTTCGAGCCGTTCTACGACTCTTATCGGGCTTGCCTGGCGATGGCCGGCGCGCGCGAAAGGGTCGTGACCCTCGAGGCCCCCTCCTTCTCCTACGAGCCCGAGACCCTCGAGAGGGCGATCAATCCGCGGACCCGCGCCATCCTCCTCAACACGCCGCACAATCCGACCGGGAAGGTGTTCACGCGGGCGGAACTCGAGCACATCGCCATGCTGTGTTGCAAACACGACATCTTGGCGATCTCCGATGAAGTTTACGAGCACCTCGTTTTTGAGGGTGAACATGTGTGCCTTGCGAGTCTTCCGGGGATGAGGGATCGGACCATCGTGATCTCTTCGGCCGGCAAGACCTTCTCCTTCACCGGGTGGAAGATCGGGCACACCTGTGCACCCGAGCCGATCACTCGCGCGCTGCGCACCGCGCATCAATTCGTAACCTACTGCAACGGCACGCCCTTCCAGCACGCCATCGCGGCGGGGTATCGAGCCGACGATGCATACTACGAGACCTTCCTCGAGGAGTACCGCGAACGTCGTGATCGGCTGTGCCGCGGCCTGGCCAGGGTCGGGTTCGGCGTTCTCGAACCGGCCGGGACCTACTTCGTTCTGACCGACATTCGCCCGCTTGGCTATCAGGATGACGTCGAGTTCTGTCGCATGCTGCCCGAGAAGGTTGGGGTGGCCGCCATTCCCCCGTCTTCCTTCTACGTCAACAAGGAGGCGGGGCGGCACCTGGTGCGCTGGGCTTTCTGCAAGACGCTGCCGATGATCGATGAGGCCATTCGGCGACTGGAGGGCCTCGGCTCATGAGAGTTGCGGCGTTACAGTACGACACCCTTTGGGAAGACCCACTGGCCGACTTCGAACGACTCGTACCGTGGATCGATACCGCCGCCCAGGCCAACAGCGAGCTTCTCGTGCTGCCCGAGATGTATGCCTGCGGCTTCTCCATGAATACCGGGGTCGTCGCCGAGCCGGTGGACGGACCGAGCACGGAGTTTCTTCGCCGCCAGGCTCGCCGTACCGGGATGTGGATCTGCGGTTCCCTGCCGGAGTTGGCTGAAGGGGAGGATCGCCCCCACAACACACTGGTGCTGGCTGCACCCGACGGCGAGCTGTCTCGCTACCACAAGATCCATCCGTTCTCCGCCGCCGGCGAAGACCAGCACTATCAGGCCGGAGAGGCCCTGATGACGTTGGAGATCGCGGGGGTGCGCGTGACCTTTTCATCTGCTACGACCTTCGCTTCGCCGACGTTTTCTGGAAGGCGGCGTCTGGCACCGACTGCTACGTGGTGGTTGCCAACTGGCCCGAGCAGCGCCGACACCACTGGCAGACCCTTCTCCGTGCGCGTGCCATCGAGAACCAAGCCTACGTGGTAGGGGTCAACCGGGTCGGCATCGCACCCGGCCTTACGTACGCTGGTGATACCGCCATCATCGACCCGAGCGGCGAAGCCCTGTCCGAAGCCAAGCGTCAGGAAACGCTGCTCTTCGCGACGGTGAAGGCGGAAGAGGTACGGGACACCCGGAATCGCTTCCCATTCTTGAAGGATCGACGGGAACCGAAGGCGTGACGCTGTAGTCCACCCCGGCTAGCTGAGCGTCGACCCCCTGGGTGGCTTGGGAAGGAGCACCTCGTTTCCTTACCCATCCGGCTAGAGACACCTCGCCCTAGTGCTCCCTGAACGAGACGTTCTAGCCCTCTATCTCGATCCGCTTCCCGACTGCTCGGGGTAGGCAGCCCTGCTCTTCACCGTTTCGTGTGAAGACCGCCACCGGGAGCTTGGTCGCGTCGTAGAACGGCGCCATCGGCGACGAGCCATGGTCGCACTCGCCTTCATGATCGCGGTCAGCAGGTTGCAGGTACCTGCAACCACCGCACAGATCCATCGCAGTTGGCAGCATTCTGTTGACGCTGTCTCGGCTGGGGTACAGAGAAGAGTCTGTATAATAGCTGAGACTTAATAGCTTCTTCTGTGAGCTGGCGGTTGTTGCGGGTCGCGTCGCTAGGTACCTCAGTGGATCAGTTTGACTCTCAATCCGACCCCGAGAGAGATTCAGCATGAGATATCGGTTAGACCTCTCGAGACGCACTAACAACCGCTGCGTTCGCCGACTGCTTTGCCAAGATTCGGTGCTGGCGGCAATGGGACGCACTTTCGTTCCCTTGGTTTCGCTTGCCATACTCATCGCGGCGGGGTCTGCTTTCGCGGTCGGTCCCGAAGACCTGCTCACCGCAACCCCTCGAGTCCTCGCGGCCTCTAACCCGTCGAGTCTCGGGAATCAGGCGATCGGCTTTGGCGCGGCCGTGGCTCTGGATGGCACGTTGTTGGTGGTGGGGGCTCCGAACGAAGACAAGAGCACCGACACTTCTGTGTCCCAGGTAGGCGCGGTTTACGTGTTCGAGCGACAGGGATTCGATTGGGTCGAAATCCAGAAGCTGCGCGCGGATGAAGAACTCGCCTTCGAGCAGTTTGGGTTCTCCGTCGCTGTCGCTCGGGGTTTCGACGGCGACGGCCCCCTCGACTACATCGTCGTCGGTGCTCCGGGATACCAGAACTCTTCGGGTAGGGCGTACCTTTTCCACCGCCGTACGGGCGAAGGGTTTGTACTCGAAGGATCTTTCTCTCAAGAGAATCCAGATGCGGGTGATCTGTTTGGCCAGAGCGTCGCGATGGACTTCTTCTACCCACCGAACACTCAGAGTGGAAACTATCAGTTCTTCTTTGCGGTGGGGGCTCCGTTCGATCGGGACCCCGACGATGTAGGGAACCAGCAGCATGGTTCCGTCCAGGTCTTCCAGCGGACAGGAGGTCCACCAACCTGGGGGCCGAGTCCCTTACCCTTCTTTGGTGAACCCAATGACAATCTGGGTGGTGCTCTGGCGATGTCGGAGTTCAACATCTTGGCGGCGGGAGAGAACATCGAGGACCCATCGCAGGGTCTTCTGTTCGGCGGCGGGCTTCTCATCACTCAGGTAAACCAACTGCCGGGTGGGGACTTCAACTACGAGCCGGTTTGGGAGCTGATCCCGTCGGCAGCGGCAGGATTTGCCGGCATCGGAGCTTCCGCTGCGGTCCAGGCCGGAACGATCGCCGCGTTGGGTGCGCCTCTAGACGACGAAGTAGCCTTCAATGCCGGGAAGGTCTACATCTTCGACATCTCAGGCGGCATCGGGCCGGTCCTCACCGAGGCCGAGATACTCACTCCGGTCGAGTTGGTTTCGGGGTCTCAGTTCGGTACCTCGGTGGCTCTGTCCGGCAATCTCTTGGCGGCCAGCGCTCCCGGAGCGAGTGCCGATGGCATGATCTTTCTCTTCGAACAGGGCGAGATTCCTGGAGATTGGACCCAGATTGGATTCATCGAGCCGCCACCTATCAATCCCCCCTTCACCTGCATCGAAGGAGCGAGCATCACCCTCCAGGGTCTGACCGCAGGAGTGGGATGTCCCTCCAGAGGGTCGGTGGCCGATGGCGGGACCTTCGCCTATTTTGTGGGAGGACTGTTCTTCGATGGGTTCGAGACGGGCGATACGACGGTGTGGTCTTCGAGTCAGCCCTAGGCGCTGGGATTGAGCTTCCGAAGGCAGGCTTCGGTGCCAGCCTTCTGAGATCCCCTGAGCGTCCGAAGTAAGATGTCGCTAGGGAATCGGGGTCCAATGGGAGGATTTGACGACTGAATTCCGTAGATTTGCTAGAGGACTCGGACTTCGACATCGTGGAGGTCCTGCGGCGACACGACGAGTTAGCCGTCAACCGCCTTCTTGCCGGAATGATGCTACTCGCCCTCTTCGGGGTTCCGCTGTCACTGAGCCGCGCCTTCTTGACCGGCTGGCAGCCCGCTCACTGGGTGCACGTCGCGAGTTTTGTCGCCCTGCTGGGCTTGATGGTTCTTCGTCAGCGGCTGAGCGCCGCAGCGAAAGCTTGGTGGATCCTCGCCATCACCCTGTCGGTCACGGTGATTGGAATGACGACCTACGGCCTCCTCGGCAACGGCCTGATCTGGGGGCTGTTCTCGCTGTTCATCGCGATGTCCTTTTTTGAAGCCCGCGTGGTCGGCTTCGCCGTTTTGGTGATCTCTCTGGCAACGGGAGTCAGCTGCTACCTGTTTGTGTTCGCCGGTCGACGGTTCCCGGGCGACGCCGGGAGCTATCTCGGTTCCTTGGCCTCCTGGGGCACGGCGGTATTCGGTGGCGCGATCTTCGGTGCATTGATCGTCTACGTGGTGTCGCTGCGTCGCCGGGAACTTGGGAGTCTGCTCATCCTTCTCAAGCGTAAGAACCGCGAGATCGCCCAAGTCGCCGACCACGACGACCTGACTGGCTTGCCAGTCTTCCGGGTCTTTCTGAGAGCCGTTCAGTCCAGTATCGAACAAGCTCGCCGGGAGGAGCGTGAGATCGCTACGCTATTCATCGATCTGGATGGTTTCAAGGAGGTGAACGATGCCTTCGGTCACGCCACAGGCGATGAAGTCCTCAGCAACGTCGCGAGCGAGATCGTTGAGGCCGTCCGAACCAGCGATGTCGTTTCGCGGATGGGGGGAGACGAGTTCGTGGTGCTCGTCAACAGCGCTCAACCGGTCGATCTGGAGCATCTTGCCCAGCGGCTCCTGGAGTCCATCGGTCGGGTGCGGCGTTACGGGGGCCAGTCGATCATAGTCGGCGCCAGTATTGGCGTGGCCAAGTTCAGGGGTGAAGGCGAGACGGCTGAGGAACTCATCGGACGTGCGGACCAGGCGATGTACCGCGCAAAGAATGCGGGCGGGAACGCCTTTGAGATCTCTGGACCCGACACCTGATTCTCCTCGTCGGCAGGCGTCGAAGGTCCAGACCTAGCTAGTGAAGTCTAGACCTAGCTAGTCCTGCCGGCGAGTCTCGCTCTTGGCCACCAGAGTCCAGAGGTAGAGGAGGACTCCGAGACCCAGGAACGCGCCGCCGCCGATAGCGAAGAGCATGAAGCCAGCCGGGGTCTCGAGCATGGTGAGGGAGAGCAACTCGGTCGCGAGGCCGACGAGCACCAGGATCCCGGATCGGCGGAGACCAGTCTCCAGCGTCTCGCCCAGGATCCACTTCATGGGGTCACCTCCAGTAGCCCTTCGACCGAGTCCGCCCAGCGGGGAGCGGTTGCGACGTCCTCGATCGCGTGCGCCATGTCATGGCAGTCGAGACACGACATCTCATCCGTCTGAAGTGCCTCCAGATCCTCCTCGTGCATCTCCACGAAAGCACGGGCTCCCGCATGACAGTGGAGGCATTCACGGTTTACAAACGGATCGTAGAGCTCGATCTTCTCCGGGATCTCTCCGAGAAAGTTGATGTAGAGATGCTTGAGGCCCTTCAGTTTCGCCTCGTAGTCTCCAAACATGGTGTAGGTGGTGTGGCAGGTGAAACAGGCGTGTTCACGATCGATGCGACGATTCTGAAAGTGCGACGCGGGTAGCGCGAACGACTCCTCGACGAGGAGACTCTCGCCGTAGGGTTCCATGACGTGACACGAGAGACAGAATCTAGTCGTCTTCGAACTCTCCATGTGCACGGAGAGACCGGCCCATAGCGCCACCGACGGCATCACGAAGAGTGCGAGGAAGGCGACGATCTTCCCTCCCCGTCGCGCGGTCAGGCTTGGCCGAGTGACGAGAAGCGCGGCAAAGGCTATCGACACGAAGACGAACACAACGAGGAGACTCGAGCCGATTAACTCCATGACGCGCCGCCCTCTCTCATCACTTGCTGACGCCTAGAGCGTCGCCAACCAGTCGAGGATCGCTTCGAGCTCCTCGTCGGTACCCTTGAAGGGCTTCTTGTGCTTGGTCCCATCCTCCATGGCCGCCTCCCGCAGGATGTAGGCCTTGGCGAACTCTCGGTCGTAGTCCTCGCCGATCCCCGTCATGTCGCGTCCCATCATCTTGTCCGATTTTGATTTCCGCTCGATCCCTTCGCCGGACACTTCGTGGCAGAGGTTGCAGCCGTCGGCGAGAAAGGCCACTTTCCCCGGAGGATCCACCGTCTCCTCGGCCGGAACCGGAACCGCGGTCACCGGAAGTAGAGCCAGCATCAGTGGGGCGGCGAGGATGGCGCCG
>JAIOJS010000087.1 GCA_019911795.1 Thermoanaerobaculia bacterium
CGAGTGGGTGGGTCCGAAGGAGGCGCATCGACGGGGGTGTGAGGGAGGGGCTTGGGCAAGAGGCGGTACCCGCTCTTGCGGATCGTCTCGATGTAGCGCGGAGCACTCGCCCGATCCCCAAGGACGCGACGCAATTCATAGATCACCGACGACAGGGCTTCGTCGGAGGTGTAGGCGCCGGGCCATACCGCCTCGATGAGTTCCTCCTTGCCGATCACCTGCCCCGGACGTGCGGACAACTGCACCAACACGGCCATCGCTTTGGCGCTGACCTTGTGGCCCAGTCCAACGTCCGCCTCGTTCTGCCTCTCCACGGGTTCGACGGCGTGACGCCGAGGAAAGACGATCCACTCCCCGAGCTGAAAGGGGGCGGGCGTCGCGGTGGGAGAGGACATCGCCGAATCATAGACCGTGGTGGGCGATCGCCCTGACGCTTGCGAAGATACAATGAGAGTTCGGATCCTCCGGCCGTTCATTTTTCCACCCTCCAGGCGCTCCATTCCATGAAACAGCGCGACATCTTCGTCTTCTGGCTGCCGCTGTTCGCGAGTTGGCTGCTGATGACCTCCGAAGGGCCGTTGATCAGTGCTGCGATCAATCGGTTGCCTAACGAGGTCGTCATGCTGGCCGCGATGGGGATCGTCTTTTCGATTGCGGTAGCGATCGAGAGTCCGATCATCAACCTGCTCGCCACGTCGACGGCGAAAGTCAGGGATCGGGCGTCGTATTGCCTGGTCCGGCGGTTCACCGTGCATTGGATGGTGGGACTGACCGTGATCGGTGCCGCCGTGGCCCTTGACCCTCTATTCGAACTACTCATCGTACGCTTGCTCGGCACACCTCCCCAGGTAGCTGCTTTCGTGCAGCCGGGACTGATGGTGATGATCCCTTGGTCGGCGGCCATCGCTTGGCGTCGGTTCCTGCAGGGCGTACTGATCGCCCACAGCCGGACTCGGATGGTGGCCTGGGGTACAGCGATTCGGCTCGTGGGTTCCGGCGGGACGGCAATTGGACTGGCGGTGTGGGGCGAGGTTTCGGGAGTGTTGGTCGGTACCATCGCGCTCATGGTGGGCGTCGTCTTCGAGGCTCTTTTTGCCACTTGGGCGGTGCAGCCGGTACTCGACCGGGAACTGGCGCTCGCTGCGCCCGCGGAGTCCGGCAGCCTGAGCTACGGCAGCCTGATGTCCTTTCACCTGCCCCTGGCCTCGGCCTCCGTCCTCACTCTCTTGATGCAACCCTTGGTCACCGCGTGCCTCGCTCGCCTCGATCGCCCGGTGGAGACCCTGGCCGCCTGGCCGATGATCTTCCAGTTCATGCTGTTGGCCCGGGCGGTGGCCTTTGCGCTTCCCGAGGTCGTCATCGCCCTGAGTCACCGTCCGGGATCGGAACCCGCCCTGCGGCGCTTCTCTTGGAACATGACCTGGGCCAGCCTCGGTGGAATGCTTCTCTTCGGAGCGACCCCCTTGGCTCGCTTCTACCTCTCCTCGATTCAGAGCGCGGCGCCGGGGGTGGTCGAGGTTGCGATGCTCGGATTCCTGCTATTGATCCCTCTTCCTCCCCTGTCGACTCTGACGTCCTGGTATCGCGGCCTCCTGATCCATCGTCAGAGGACGACCGCCGTCAACAAGGCGATGATGATCCGACTCGCGGTGACGGCCGTGGTGTTGGTTGTTGGTCTGTGGATGCGCGCTCCCGGGATCGCAACCGCGGCGGCGGCCATCGTCCTCTCGAGCGCGGCCGAGTTGGGTGGGTTGGCATTCTCGGTGAGGAGGTCGCGTGGGTAGGATGGTTGACTGCGGTTCGCGGCAGAGCCAAGTCCAACAAGGACGACGTTTCCGGTAGCATCGCTCGTCGGATCGCTGGTCGCGTACGCTCAGTGAGTCTAAAGAAATTTCCCGCTGGAGAATCTGCCCATGATGGATCCCCGTATCGAACGCCTTGCCGCCACCCTCATCCAGCACTCGGTGCGCCTGAAGGAGGGCGAGCACCTCTTGATCGAGGGCTTTGACATTCCCGACCAGGCGATCATCGCTCTGGTCCGTGAGGCCCGGAGGGTCGGGGGTCATCCCCACGTTGCCATGCGTCACGGTCGGATCCAGCGCGCGTTGCTCGAGTCGGCCGACGACGAGGCTCTGAAGGTCTGGGCCGACTATGACGTGCATCGGATGGAGCGGATGAACGCCTACCTCGGACTTCGGGGCTCCGACAACATTAGTGAGATGGCCGGAGCGCCGGAGGATCGAGTCAAGGCCTACTCCAGGCTCTACGCTCGTCCGGTTCACTTCGAGGAGCGGGTCAAGAAGACACGCTGGTGCATCCTGCGCTGGCCCTCACCTTCGATGGCGCAGCTCGCGGAGATGAGCACCGATGCCTTCGAGGAGTTCTATTTCCAGGTTTGCACTCTCGACTACGGCCGGATGGCGCGAGCTACCGAGTTCCTCAAGGAGCGCATGGAGCGCACCGACCAGGTCCATATCCTGGGTCCTGGTGACACTGATCTTCGCTTCTCGATCCAGGGCATCCCGGCCGTGCCCTGCTGCGGTGAGATGAATATCCCTGACGGGGAGTGTTTCACTGCGCCGGTGCGCGATTCGGTCCAAGGGATCCTGCACTACAACACCCCGACCATCTATCACGGGGAGTCCTTCGCCAATGTTCGACTGGAGTTCGTCGATGGCAAGATCGTCGACGCGACGGCGGACCAGAACGGCGACAAGCTCGCTGCCATTTTCGATAGCGACGAGGGCGCACGCTATGTCGGCGAGTTCTCGATCGCCTACAACCCGTACATCCGGGAGGCGATGAAAGACATTTTGTTCGACGAGAAGATCGCCGGGTCACTGCATTTCACCCCAGGCCAAGCCTACGATGAGGCCGACAACGGCAATCGATCCGAGATCCACTGGGACATGGTGCTGATTCAGCGCTCGGAATACGGCGGCGGAACCATCTCCTTCGACGGCGAAGTGATTCGTCGCGACGGACTCTTCGTCGTCGACGACCTCCTCGGACTGAATCCGGACGCGTTGACCGCGGAGTAGGGCCCCCCCGAGGCTTCCCGCCTAGCCTCGGGACTCGCTCCTGGTCTTCGGGCTCGCTTTTAGCCTTGGGATTCGATAGCGAGGCCCATCGGACAGGAAACTCCGGTTCCGCCGAGACCGCAGTAGCCGTTGGGATTCTTCGCCAGGTACTGCTGGTGATAGTCCTCGGCGTAGTAGAAGTCGGTCCGGGGTGCGATCTCGGTGGTGATCGAGCCGAGGTCGGCCGCGGTCAAGACTTCCTGGTAGGCATCTCGCCAGGACTCAGCCGCCTCACGTTGAGTGGAGTCGGCGTAGTAGATGGCCGAGCGGTACTGCGTCCCTCGGTCGTTGCCCTGGCGCATGCCCTGGGTGGGGTCGTGCCCCTCCCAGAATCGCTTCAGGATGTCGCCCAGGGTGACGGCGGTTGGATCGAAGACCACGAGAACGGCTTCGGTGTGACCAGTCTGGCCGCTGCACACCTCCTGGTAGGTGGGATTGGGGGTCGTCCCTCCCGCGTAGCCTACGGCGGTGCTGTAGACGCCCTCAGTTTGCCAGAAGAGCCGTTCAGCACCCCAGAAGCATCCCATACCTACGATCAGAGTCTCGTTGCCGGCCGGGAAAGGAGGAACGATGCGGTGCCCATTGACGTGGTGCAACTCTGGAACCCTGAGGGGTTCGGAGCGCCCTGGGAGGGCTGTTTCAGGACTTGGCAGCTTTGACTTGTCGGTGGACTTGAACATGGCGTCAGTTTATCGTTTGTTTCAGCCTTTGGAGCTAAGGACTCGGGGATCATTGGGCGCTGCGACGATCTTCCCTGGGATACGAACTCGGCGCCTAGAGATACGGATGCGCTTCTCCGGCGGTTCAGCTATTCTCGCTCGAAAAGGAGAGATCCCATGGATCCACTGCGTTATCCGATCGGCAAGTTCGAACATTCAGGTGCGATCAGTGACCTCGAGATCGAGCGATGGATCGACCAGATCGAAGAGCTACCCGGGCTTCTGCGAGCCGCGGTTTCCACCCTGAGCGATGCTCAACTCGACACCCGGTATCGCCCCGATGGCTGGACACTGCGCCAGGTGATCCACCATGTGCCGGACAGCCATACCAATGCCTACATCCGATTCAAATGGGCGCTGACCGAGGAACGACCACTGATCAAGGCCTACGACGAAAAGGCCTGGGCAAACCTAGCCGATTCGCGGTTGCCCGTCGCCGTGAGCTTGGATCATCTCGCTGCGATTCACGCTCGGTGGGTCGGACTGCTTCGCTGCATGACCCGAGAGCAGTTCGACCGTACGTACGATCACCCTGAGAGCGGCGACTGTCCCCTCGATTGGGTCGTTGGAATGTACGCCTGGCATGGCCGGCATCATCTGGCGCATGTGACCAAGACGCTGGATCGAGAAGGGTGGCGATCGGGGGAGTAGGAGAGCCGTCGTCATGAAGAGGTTGGGACTCGAGAAGATTCTCGCTCTTCTGTTCGGGCTGGTGGTGGCGTCGATCTCATTGGCGGCGAGTCTGGGCTGGGGCAATCGCTATCTGGTGAAGCTCCACCAGATCCCCGGGGGCGATCTGGCGGGCCACTTCCTGCTGGTCGGAGGTCTTTCTCTGGTTGCGACACTGGCCTTTGTCGACCGGCAGTCGGTGAGGCCGAGGCGGGACTGGTATCGGGTCATGGTAGTCCTAGGCGCTCTGCTCACCCTCGACGAGTTGCTGCAGAGCTTCTTGCCGCTCCGTTCCTTTTCTCTCCGCGATCTCGGTGCCAACTACCTGGGAATCACCCTATTCTCGGCATTCGGCTGGATCTGGATCGGTCGAAGCTGGCGGGGGACCGGGCAGAAGGCGGGCGCCAAGACCGGGTGTTGACACCGCCCGCAGGATGCCCCGGGACTCTCCGGGAGTTGCGAGGGTCTAGTCGCTAGGGCCCCACTGGGATCCGGCCTACTTGTATCCGAGGGCAACGAGAGCTATGTCCCGTGCATCGAAGAGCAGGCTGACGACGATGGTGGTCGCTAGGAGGGAGATCCAGACCCCGTAGGCTGTCTTCGGATGAAACAGATGGGCTCCCCGCTCCTTGCGCACAATGTACACAAGCAGGGGAAGCCAAACCAACCAGTGGGCTACTCCCAGTAGGTGAACGTTGGGGTGGATCTTGAAGACCAGTAGGCCTATGGGAAGGGTCAGGAGGATTGCCGCCAGCGCGTAGCGAGCCGCTCGGTGCCTTCTGACAAAGAAAACGGAGACCAGGAAGATGAACATCAGCCAGTTGAGCCATAGACTGACCCATCCGGGTAGCTCCGCCATCTGCGCATTCATCGCTTCGATCATTGGGGTCTCTCCGGTACCAGGTTTCAACTGGAGGTGATTGCGAGGAGGCTCCAGTATAGCCAACCGCGGCGGGCGAAGAACGGGCGAACAGCGGTCGCAAGCATCAGGGTTCGAGGTAGCGCGCGAGTTCGCCCAGTTCGTGGTCCCAACCGCTGCTGTTGTCTTGGCGGTCCTCGGGACGGGCGAAGCCGGATTCTCTGAGATCTAGGATCGTGCCTCCTCCCGGGCGAGGCCGCAGGTGGAATTCGACGAGGGTCGTTTGTCCGGTCTCGACGTCCATGTCTGGCTTGCGGACCCAGCGCCAGGCGAGGAGAGTAGGGGGCTCGAAGACTTCTACCCGCGCCGCATAACTACCGTGCTGTTGCCAGGTGAAGGCTCCGCGAGCCTCGGACCCCATGTCGAAGGCACTGACGTCGGGGAACCATTGGGCCAACTCGTCTCCGACGGTGAGGGCCTTCCAAACCCGCTCGGGTTCAGCGTCAAACTCTACGGTCTTTTCAATGGCAGCGATCATGGGTTCTCCTTCAGATGTTGGTAGAGGCGGTCGAGCCGGCGATCCCAAGCTTTGGAGTAGGGCATCAGCCATTCCTCCACGGCCTTCAGAGGTTCCGGATTGAGGTGATGAAAGCGCTCCCGTCCGCGCCATTCGATACCGACCAGGCCAGCCTCGCGCAGAATCTCGAGATGGCGGGTTACGGCCTGACGACTGATGGCCAAGGGTGAGGCCAGATCGGTGAGGGAGAGGTCACCATCCTCCAACAGTCGGGCGAGAAGGCCACGGCGAGTGGGTTCGGCGAGGGCGCGAAATACGGCTTCCATGGTCGAGATAATATGCAACCATAATGTTGCATGTCAAGTCTGTGACGATCGCTAGTGAATGGGCCTGCTTGACAGCGTGCCTGGCGGGACGTTTGTTGATCATTGGTCACAAAGGACGAACCCTTGCTAAGATCGCGCCTTCACATGTCTCTACGCCAAACCACCGGATCCGTCGTCTGCCCCTCCTGTGGCCGGCTGGTGGGAGTGAAGGAGGGCAAGTGTCCCAACTGTGGTCGTCCCAACCCAGGAATGTGGGGTTTCACGCAGGTCCTTCGCAGCCTCGGGCAGGATATGGGGTTGTCGGCCATCGTGACGACCGGTTGCACGGTCCTCTTTCTCCTTGCCTTGGCCCTCGATCCCTCTGGGATCAATCTGAAGAGTCTCTTCGGCTTTCTCGCGCCCAGTATCGAGAGTTCGTTCGTTCTCGGCGCGAGTGGACCCGTCCCGGTCTTTCAGTACGGACGCTGGTGGACAGTGCTCACCGCAAGCTGGCTGCACGGCAGCCTGCTGCACATCTTCTTCAACATGATGTGGATCCGTCAGTTGGCACCGGCCGTGGCTCATCTGTACGGCCCGGGACGGGCTACTGTGATC
>JAIOJS010000088.1 GCA_019911795.1 Thermoanaerobaculia bacterium
CGACCGCCGCCTCCAGGAGCCCATCCATGTCGATCGGATCGGTGGCCATCATCAGCTCGCGCCCGGTGCGCCGCCACGCGGTCCGGGGCCGGTCGGTATAGACCTCGATTCCGAGGTTGTCGGGGTCTCGCAGGTAGAGGGCCTCGCTGACCAAGTGGTCGGAGGCGCCCGCTGCGACTCCCAGCTGCTCGAGGTAGAGGGCGAATCGGCCGAGGAACGCCCGATCTGGGAGCAGAATGGCGAAGTGGAACAATCCGGTGCGGCCTTGCCCGGGTAAGGGGCGGAGCCCCCGGCGCTCGGTCAGCTCGACGAGCCCGGTCCCCTGGAGGGTTCCGAGCCGCGCACTAGAGCCTGTCTGCTGGAGCACCTGGAGGCCGAGCACCCGCTGGTAGTAGTCGAGCGAACGACTGAGGTCTGCGATCTGGAGCCGGACCGGCCCGAGCCCAGTCGCGCTGGGTAGACGGAACCCGGCCGGAGTTTGGCCGTAGCTTCCGGGAGTCGCCGGCGACGTTCCGGTGGCCTCACCGAAAATGTCGCGAGTCGAGACTCCTGGGGTCTCGCGATCCGCCTTTCTTGTCATCTTCTTGGTCCTCAGGTGTCTCGGTGGTGATGGGAGGGATTCGTTCAGGCCTCGCCTGATTCCCGCGGCCTCGATCTCGGGAGTCGCGCGTCCCCCTTCGCTCTCCCATCGGGCAAGGGCGCGCTGCAGGTCTCCGTCTTTCCTCATGAGAAATCTCCTCGTGGTCATCCTGAACCGGATTTACTCGGTCGGAACAGGTAGCTCCGGTCCCTTCTCGGCGCCAACATTGATCGGGCTCGATCGAGAGGAGTGCATGACTTGTGCCATTGGCTGACTAGTCATCCAAGTCGGTGTCTCATCCTCTGCCCCGGTCCGGACGACTCCTTAGAATTGATTGGCCGATTCTTAAAGCGACGCGATACTGTCGTTCCTCGGCGACTTCACTCTAACGACCCTCGCGAGCCGACAGCGATATGAGTCGGGGGCGCTGTGCGGGCTGTTTGGCCACCACCGATACGAGGGGGCCGCGGTGAACGACGCAGGGCAAGCACCAGAAGACTACCATCTTGGGTGAGCCTCACCCCCAGCCATGGCGTCGGCATCAATGCCGCGGTCTTGCCGCGAGCGATCGAGAGAGAACACAGGAAGACGATAGCTCTGCGCGCCCGTTGTCTCCGCTCGGAAGCTGGAAGCTCGCCGATCGAGCGATCTTGACCTGCGATACTCTTCTCGAGAGGCGTGTATAGAAAGCCGTGCACCTGATGCCAGTTCGAACCACGAAGAGGGACCATAGATCATGAAGGAGTTCAAGAATATTCTCGTTGCTACCGATACCCGCTTGGAGGGCCATCCGATTCTGGATGAAGCGGTGGAGATCGCTCGGTTCAGCGGGGCGACGCTCAAGATCGTCGATGTCGTCCCCGACTTTCCCTGGACCGTTCGTCTCACCGTGAAGAAGCACGAAGACCTGAGGGCCCTGGTGCAACGTGAGAAGAAGGCGAGCCTCGATGCGCTGGCGGCGCCTATCCGCGAGCGAGGAATCCAAGTCGAAGCGAAGGTACTGTCTGGCCGGACCTCGGTCGAGATCGTTCGCGAGGTGCTGCGGTACAAGCACGATCTGGTACTCCGCGTAGCCAAGGGTGTCGACAGTCGCCGTGGCGGCTACTTTGGCACTACCGGCATTCGGCTTCTACGAGAGTGCCCCTGTGCGGTCTGGTTGGTTGCGCCAGCCGCAACCCACGAGTATCAGCACGTCATGGGTTGTGTCGATACCTCAGCGGGCGACAGCCTCGATGCGGAACTGAACGACAAGGTCTATCGACTAGCCTCTTTGATGAGCCGCCACCACGATGCACAGCTCTCGATTGTCCACGCTTGGCTAGTTTTCGGCGAGCAACTGTTGAGGAATCGGGTGAGCCCGATAGAGTTCGAGAGAATGATCGGAAAGAGTCGCGATCAGATCGAGGAGCAGTTCGACGAGTTCCTGCGGAAGCACGGTAGCGGTGTCGGAGAGCCGAACGTTCACCTGGTCAGGGGAGATCCGTCCTCGGTCATTCCGACGTATATTGCCGAAAACGGAGTGGACCTCGTTGTCTTGGGTACCGTGGCGCGTAGCTACGCCTCCGGCATGCTCATCGGCAACACGGCAGAGCGGATCTTGAATAGCATTCAGTGCTCAGTGCTCGCACTCAAGCCCGACCGCTTCGTGTCTCCCATCAAACTAGGTGACTACATCGACCTTGCTGGTGACTAGCGCGGCAGGCGGAAGAGCCGGTCTGCTGGTCATTGACCGGATTCGCCAGTGGCTACCTCTCGTTGGCCTACGAGCGCGAGATCCTCTGCCTGGAATCTCGGCGGCGCCCTCGATCGGCGCGAGTGGCGAACCAAGAGCCTCGACGAGGTGGAGCGCGATAACATCTTTACCGTCCTCCGATCGATGGAAGACAACCGGGAGAAGGCGGCCGGTCTCTTGGGATTGGGGCCGCGACCTTGTATCGAAGGCTGAAGTGGTACCGGGCCGATTCAGCAAGGAATCATTGATGGGACAGGGGGAGTTCTCGATGACAGAATCCACCACGCCCGAGAGCTTGTCTTCGGTCACCCTGTAGTGTGGAGAGATTTGCCCAGGGCAGCCCGGCTGCTCGCCCTCACGGCTACCTTCGCCTCGGCTTTGATCGTGGGAGAGGCCAAGGCCGAGGAACCGGAAGTTCTCGATCGGAAGATGCTCCGGTTCGAGTTCGACAACGACATCCTCTCCGGCTCGGATGACGCCTTCACAGCCGGATGGAGTCTTCAGCTCCACTCTGGACTCCTCGAGAGCTGGGAGGGCCCTCTGGCCCCTCTCGGCCGGGTTCCCGGCCTGGGAGACGATGGTGATTCCGGCCGGGCTGTTCGCTGGGCTGTTGGGTTGACCCAGACCATCGTCACTCCACGGGATATCACGGTAGCCGAGGCGCAACCCGAGGACTGGCCGTGGGCCGGGATTCTGGGTATCTTCGGCTCGTTCACTTCGTTCGATAACCAGCGACTCGTCGCGGCTCAGGTCTTTCTCGGTTGCATGGGGCCCTGCTCCCACGCCGATTCTGTCCAGCGCTTTGCCCACGAAGATCTCGGTTTGTCCTCGGATTCTCCAGCCGGCTGGGACAATCAGCTGGAGGATCAGGTCTTGGCGAACCTGAACCTTGGTGGTCGGTACAAGCTCTGGTCGCCTCAGGCCTCGGCATACGTCCCCGGGAGATGGGCCAGTGACTACTCGGTCGGTGCCCAAGTGGGGCTGGGAAACTTGGCTACGTTTGTAGGATTGCAGATCGAAGCGCGTTTCGGTTGGGGTTTGCCGATGGGGTTCACCCATCTTCCCGACCCGCCGGGGATCGGAATCGCCCTTGATCCGGTCTATGCCGACCGTGAGGGACGAACCGATCGACCCGAGCGGCGGCGCTTCTACGCTTCGGTCGCGGTCCGCGCCAGGGCCTGGGATCGCCTCGCTCCTGCCGAAGGGGGCCGAACCGAGAATGGTGGCATTCACCCGGGCGTGGACGGCAACCTCAACGATCCCGTGATTCTGGTCGGGTTTCACGTGGCTCGGATTCCGTTCGCTTTCAATGCGACCTACTTCCGTTACGTCGACGAGGCCCAGAGTGGAAATCGCGCGAGCGCCACTCTGGACTGGATGAACCTCTCCTTCGAGGTCCGGTTCTGAGCGGTGGGGGAATTGGGGGCCCCAGATCGCTGGCAAATCTAGGACTGATGCGGGCTGGCCGCGAGATTTGTCACGGAAGAGCAGGTATTCTCCCGACTGTGCGAACTTCATAGACAGCTCTCTTGAGGCCCCGCTCCAAAGGTTTGACGCGGCTGAGGAGACCGATGACTCCTAGCTTCGCGTTCGTCGTCACGAACGCACTACGCCTAAGTGGCCAAGAAACACACCGAACGGATTGACGATGGAACCTCACAGCACTCTGATTGTCGACCTCGCCGTCGTGACGACGGTAGGCGCGGTGACCGCGCTCCTCGCGCGTCGCTTTGGCCAACCCAGCATCCTTGGCTACCTCATTGCTGGCCTCATCGTCGGCCCCTACATCCCGATCCCAGTGTTTGCCGATCCCAGTCGCATGGCCGCCCTCGCCGAGGTTGGCGTCGTGCTGGTCATGTTTGCCATTGGGCTCGAATTTCGCATTCGCCGACTCGCTGACATCCTGCCGGTCTCCGGGCTGACTGCGATCGTGCAGATCGCTGCGCTCTCATGGGCAGGGCACACCGTCGGCTCGGTTCTCGGTTGGTCCTCGGCTGCGAGTATCTCTCTCGGCGCGACCCTCGCGATCTCGAGCACCATGGTTGTGAGCGCAGTCTTTCGCACGCGGCCGGTTGACCCCGACATCCGCGCGCACGTGTTTGGCGTCCTTGTGGTTCAGGATGTCGTGGCGGTCGTACTGATTGCGGTCGTCACGACGCTCGCCGCAGGCGAAACTCTGGGCATGCAGTCGGTGGGGCGACTCGTTGGCGAGCTCGCCGCGGTGGTTGTCGGAATGCTGGTCGTTGGCCTCGTCCTCCTTCCTCCTTTGGTTCGCTTGACCGTTCGACGGTTCGATTCCGAGGTTCTCGTGGTGCTCATCGTTGGCGCCGCGTTCGGCTTTGCCACCGTTGCTGACCTGTTCGGCTTCTCGGTCGCACTGGGCGGGTTCATCGCGGGAATGGCGGTGGCGGAAGCCAAAAGGGGCGAACAGGTCGAAAAGGCGGTCGAGCCGCTTCGCGCACTGTTCGCCGCGATCTTCTTCGTGTCGATCGGCATGTCGGTCGATCCGCGCATGGCGTGGCATAGCATGGGACTTGCCGTTTCGCTTGCCGCAGTCGTCATCGTCGGGCAGTTCCTCTCGATCACGACCACGAGCATGTTGACCGGCAGCTCGCTGCGGCGCTCCGTGGTCTCCGGTTTGGCGCTCGGTCAGGTCGGCGAGCTCTCCTTCATCCTGGCGACCATCGCAATCGGCGGCGGCGTCCTGCCGGAGGAGACCCTCCCCGCACTCGTGACGGTCGCGACCATTACGGCATTCACCACCCCATTGCTATTGGGTCGCGCGCAGTGGATGATCGATACCCTCGATCGGAACATCCCGGACCGTGTTCAGCAGGTCTTCGCCGTATACCAATCATTCATACGGCGCGGCCAGAGCGCCGGAGGGGAGCGCCCATTGCGTCGCTCGGTCATCGCGGTGTTGCTCGACTGGACCGCCCTCCTGCTCATCATCGTCGCGCGGCACGCGCTTCAACGAACGATCGATGCTGAATACGCGCTCGTGTTGAACGCAGGTGCGGCCGTCATCGCGGCTCCCTTTGTCGTCGGTCTGGTTCGCAGTGGGCGCCGCATGGTCGCTGGAGCGCGAGGGCTCACTCGCGGCGACACGGGAGGGACGCCACAAACCAAGGCGGTCGAAGCGGTGGCGCTCCTCGCCGCGGTTCTATCGATTGGCGTTCCCACCGTGGCGGCCGCGGCGATGATGCAGCCACTCGTGTCCGGCCCGTGGATCCAGGCTTTGCTGCTCGGAGCGCTTGTTATCGTCTTCGTTCTCCTCGGCTTGCGATTCCGCAAGGTTCGGTCGGGATATACGTCCGAGGTAGCGCAGCTCGCGCTCCGACTCGCCGACCATATGAGTACCGACGCGGAAGAGGAAGACCACGGGGACCAAGGGGAACTGACCTCTGGGCCCTTGAGTGGCCTTGACTATCAGTCGCTTAAGGTCGCATCGAGCGCGCCGGCGGATGGTGCGACACTCGCGGAACTGAACCTACGATGCCGAACGGGGGCGACCGTTGTGGCGATCTGTCGGGGCGATACGACGATCCCGCTGCCGACCGGGCACGAGCGTCTTCAGGCCGACGACTTGGTCGCTGTGTCGGGCTCGCAGGAGGCGCTCGAGCGGGCTCGTGCTGTCTTCGCAGGCGACGAGATCGGCCTTTCGCCCGAGGCCGTCGCAGCGCCGATGTAGCCCGACTACTTGGTTGACCGGGGTGCTCGGCTGAGCCGACGAGACCTCCCCGCTGGTCGCCGCTCGAGTCGAAGGAAGCGGCAACGCTGGCAGCGCAATGCAGCGGGGCCCGCCGCCCCGAGCCCCCGGCTAAAGGTCTGCGAAGGCGAGGGTGTCGAGCACTTGGGGCACGGCCGCGATTGAGGCCGAAGAAGTACTCGTCTCAATTTCCGAACTCATGCATCGATCGAGACCGTTTCTCGGCAGCTGGGTCTCCGGCGTTCTAGCCCCAGGTTGCTGGCCAATCCTTGATTCGAGATAAAGAAGAAGTCTAATATCCATATTTACCATGATAGAGAAAACTTCGGAATCCGCCGTTCAGGCCCTCCTCTACCTCGGGTCGCGCTCGTCACGGGAACCGATGCCATCCGGCCGTCTCGCGCAAGAGCTCGAACTCTCGCCGACCTCGCTGGCGAAAGTCTCGCGGATGCTGACGAAGGCTGGCCTGTTGGTCTCTCACAAAGGAGCGCGCGGCGGGGTGACGCTCGCCCGACCGCCACGCGACATCAACCTGCTCGAGATCGTCGAAGCCTGTCAGGGCCTCGTCGCCCGTAACTACTGCCACGACGTGACCGACACGACAAGGGCCTGCTCCTATCACCTGGCGATGGTCGATCTGCGCGAGAGTATCCGGGAAGCGCTTTCCCGCTGGACTCTGGAGAGTTTGCTGAAGCGTCCTGCGAGCGCTCCCGAGAACACAGATGCCACGCTCTGCGTGATGGCCAGCAAAGCACTTGTCGACATCTCCTCTAAGGGTCGCGACCGGATGAGCGACCCATGACCTCTTCTCTTTCTACACCCCGACGGTTCGCGACGAGAATCTTCCGGATAGGTACCGACACGATGGCCTCGACTTCCCTCTCGTCGAGTAGAGCTCCCTCCACCTAGAGCGTCGAACCACCAGCATGGGCAAGAAAAGGGATCCTGGACCGAAGACCTCGGCCGCCGCCACGAGTCGCTCCCTGGCCGAGCCCCTTCGCTACGGTCGGTGGCGTGCGGCGTCCCTCCTTCTCATCCACATCTTGATCGTCGCCCATTTCGTGCACTGGAAGATGCGCGGACGCACGCTCGCTCCCCTCGAGCTGAACGAAGTGATGTACACGCTGGAAGTGGGAATCGTTACCGCCGGATTCCTCTTCATGCTCACGGCCGCCACCGCCACTGCGGTCTTCGGTCGGTTCTTTTGTTCCTGGGGCTGTCACATGCTTGCCTTGCAGGACCTCAGCCGATGGTTGCTCTCCAAGCTAGGAATACCGCGACCCAGACCCGTACGCTCGAGAGTGCTCCTGTTGGTGCCTCCGATCACGGCCGCCTACATGCTCTTCTGGCCTCAGATTGTTCGCCTCGTGGAAGGTCGGCCTCTACCCACTCTCCACCTGCGAACCGATGCGGAGGGTTGGGCGTCGTTCGTCACCAACGACTTCTGGCGCAATCTCCCCGGCCCGTGGATCGCGGTGCTGACCTTCGGGCTCTGCGGTTTCGGTATCGTCTACTTGCTGGGTTCGAGAGGGTTCTGCACGTACGCTTGCCCTTACGGTGCCGTGTTCTCGGTCCTCGATCGCTTGGCGCCTGGCCGGATCCGCGTGGCCGAGGGCTGCACCCAGTGCGCAATCTGTACGGCAGCTTGCTCCAGCGGGATCAGGGTGCACGAGGAGGTCGATCGTCACGGCATGGTCGTCAATCCTGCCTGTCTCAAGGACCTCGATTGTGTGCTGGCCTGTCCGGAGGACGTACTTCACTACGGATGGGGCAAGCCCTCCCTGTGGAAGTCCCTCTCCAGCGGTGGACGATTCGCGAATCGCTACGATTTCTCGGCCGTCGAAGACCTCTTGATGGCCATCACCTTCGTCGTCGTCCTGGCCACCTTCAGAGGGCTCTACGGGACGGTTCCGTTCCTGCTGTCCTTGGCCCTGGGGGCCATGATCGCCTTCGTCTTCGTGTATGGGGTGCGGCTCGTTACGCGAGCCAACGTTCGCCTTCGCTCGCGCACGCTCAAGCAGCACGGACGACTCAGTCCTACCGGTTGGGCCTTCGCCTCCTTCTCGGTGACCCTCTTCGTTTTCGTCGCGCACTCTGCTTTCATCCGCTATCACGAGGTTTCCGGGCTCGCGGGGTTGGAGGCTGGCCAGGTCGGGTCCGCCAACTCGGAGACGGAGGTTCGCTACCGGCATCTCCAGGCCGCGAATCGCTACGGACTCTTCTACGACGACCGCGTGGAGCAAGCCCTCCTTCAGACGTCGATGCGGCTGGACCGTGCCCTCGATAGCGAGCGCTGGTCGCGAGGCATTCTGGAACGGCACCCCCTCCAAGCCGACACACGGCTTCAGCTCGCCCAATCCCTGGTCTCGCTGCAACGGCTCGAGGAAGCCCGACGCCAGTTCGAAACGGTGGTGGCCCAAGAGGAGACCTCCTTCTCGCAGCGCGCGGCGGGACACCTCGGCGTTGCCCGACTTCTCGTCGATGGTCGCCAATGGAAGAGGGCGACGACGCACCTGAAGACCGCGATCGAGCTCTCGCAGCAGCCGGCCGAGGTCCATGCGGAGCTCGGTGGCGTTCTGGCGGAGCTCAACCGACTGCCAGAAGCAAGAGCAGAGCTCGAAACGGCGTTGCGCCTCGATCCAGACTTCGGCGAGGCCCACTACAATCTGGGTTGTATTCACTTCCGCGAGGGCCGTCTCACCGAGGCGGCCACCAGCTTCAAGGAGGCGCTGAGGATCCGACCGAAGGACGGTTCGACCCTCAACAATCTCGCGATCGTGCTGGAGCGGATCGGTCGCCCCGACGAGGCGTTGGAGATCCTCGAACAAGCGATCGTCGTCGACCCTGGCAACGCAGACGCACACTTCAACCTCTCTCGTCTGTACTTCGCCCGCGAGGAATGGGAGCGATCCGAGCAGCTACTGCTCACGGCGGCTCGACTCGACGAGCGCTATCGGGACCTGCTTCCTGGAAACTAGCTGAACAACTTCCTTGGGTCTCGGTCGAGAGTACTCGTCGCCCAACTGTGTTCTGGATCTACTCCGTGGGCAGCTAAGGAACCCCGGGCAGCTGTTCGACGAGGCCGCTGGGGGGTCGAGGTGAATCTCCAGGATCCGGCGGGAAGAGAGCGACGGACCTCCGCCTCGGCACCTGCCTCCGCAGGCTTCACCTCGCGCGCTTTCCCGGCTCTTCCTCGATTCGACCGAGGAGACGGAGCAGACCGTCGAGGATTGTCAGCGGGTGTGGAGGGCATCCCGGAACATAGAGGTCCACCGGCACCACCGAACCCGCTCCGTCGTGCGCCTCGGGATGCCCGACGAACGGTCCGCCCGAGATCGCACAGGCGCCGACGGCGATGACGATTTTCGGGGGCGCCACCGCCGCGTAGGTCTTCTCCAGCGCCAGACGCATGTTCTCGGTCACCGGTCCGGTTATGATCAGGCCGTCGGCGTGCCGGGGCGAGGCCACGATATTGATGCCGAAGCGACCGATATCCCAGACGAGGGTCGAGAGAACGTTAACATCGGACTCGCAGCCGTTGCAGCCGCCGGCGCTCACCTGGCGCAGCTTGAGAGAGCGACCGAATAGGCGACGGCTCTTCTTGTCGAGCGCGGTGGCGAGGCGAATCGCCCGCTCTTCGTCGACAACGAGGTCGTCGCGGTTTCGGGCGGCCTGACGAAAGTCGCCTCCGAAGCTGAGGGCATCGGTCGGGCACGCCTCGACGCAGTCGCTGCAGAACAAGCAGCGACCGAGGTCGATGCCGAGCCGGGGCGAGAGAAGGACGGCTTCGGTTGGACAGGCTTCGGCGCAGGCGGTGCAGCCCTCCTCGCAACGGCCCTCGTTAATCACCGGAAGCCCGCGGTAGCGCTCTGGCAGCACCGGCGGTGGGCCGCCTGGAAAGGCGAGCGTTCGGTGTTTTTGGTGAAGTCGGGCGAGAAAGAGGTCGAGCATCGTCAGGGCCCCCCGGGATCAGAGATCGTGTCCGCAGTAGGAGAGGTTGAAGCTCTTGTTACAGAGCGGGAAATCCGAGATCTGACCGCCGCGCAAGGTCCAGGCGACCGCGCTCCAGTTGTGAAACGAGGGGTCGACGATCTTGTAGCGCGCGAAGTGGCCCTGGGGGTCGGTGAGGGCGACGTGACAGATCTCACCACGCCATCCCTCGACCAGAGTCACCGCTAGTGCGTCCTCCGGGAGCGGGCCGACCGTCGAGCGTACCGCTCCGTCGGGAAGAGTCGCGAGCTGGTCGCGAAGGAAGGCTACCGAACGCTGGATTTCTAGCCAACGAACGTAGGCCCTCGCGAAGACGTCCCCAGTGTCGGCCGAGGACACCGGAATCTGGTGGAAGCGGTAGATCCCGCTCGGATGGTCGTGGCGCGCGTCCCGCGTGAGCCCGCTCGCCCGGGCGGCGGGCCCTTTGAGCCCGAGATCCTTGGCGATCTGCTTGGGGACGACACCGGTCGCCTCGAACCGCTCCATCACCGAGGAGGATCCCCAGAGCAGCTCGACCGCAGAGCGAGTGTCAACGAACGCCCGTTCCAGACGCTCGACGAGCTGCTCCCGAAGCGTCGCCTCGACATCGAAGCCGCAGCCGCCTGGTCGGATGAAGCCTCGACCGAAGCGGCTGCCACACAGCTCGGCCGTCAAGTTGAGGTAGTCGCCACGGATGCGGCCGCAGTACGAGGCGGTCGGCAGAAAACCGACGTCGCCGGCAAGCGCGCCGAGATCGCCGACGTGGTTGGCCAGGCGCTCGAGTTCGAGCATGATGCCGCGCAGGACGGCCCCGCGGGCAGGAACTCGGGCGCCGGCGAGCGCTTCGACCACCTCGCAGTATGCGGTGGCGTGTCCGATGGTGGTATCGCCGGCTGCCGTTTCCGCATAGTGGAGCGATCGCCGGTCAGGGCCGGTGGCGAGTGCCCGTTCGATGCCCCGATGCTGGTAGCCGAGCGCGATCTCCAGGTGGAAGACGGTTTCGCCGTGGCATTGGAACCGGAAATGGCCGGGCTCAATGACGCTGGCGTGAACTGGCCCGACGCCGACCTCGTGGACCTCCGCACCCTCGACGCGGTAGAAGTCGGTCACTGCGGGAAGGTGGGGACTGGAACCGCTCGCGCTGGGTGCAGCCCCGAGCAGCGACCGGCCGCGACGGACCGGTTTGCTCCAGGGGTGACCGATCGCCTCGAGCTCCCATTGCTCGACGATCTCCCGTTCGAAGAGCTGGACCTGCGGGCAGGCTTCCGCAATCGACGGAAACGCCTTCCCCTCTACCCGGGCGGTGCCGATCGCAATCTCCGATTGCGCATCGTCCGCCAGCACCAGGAAGAGCCGGATATCCGACCCCTCCGCGGCACCGAAGTAGGCCACGACACGTAGCCCCTGCTCCACGCCGGCGTTGATTTCGTCGACCAACTCGCGTGGCGAGAACTCGGGTAACTCCGATCGCGGCCAACTCGTGCCGGCGCGGCCCCGGGCCAGGCGAGAAGTGCTCATCGGCCTACCTCCAGCGCAGCCGCCGCGTCGCTCACCAGCGCCCGTATCGGATCGGGCAGCCAGAGCCCGAACAGCAAGACGATGCCGAGGAGCAGGAGGGGTGGAGCTACGGTCGCGAAGCGATCTCGATAATTGCTGTCGCGAGCGCTGCGCGGCGGCCGGCCCTGCAAGGCAGTGAGCGTGGTCGAACCCATGCCCGCGAAGGCGAGGAAGAGGAACGCGAGGAAGAATCCGCCGAGGACGTAGCGCCCACCGGCGAAGATCTCTTTCAAGATCAGCAGCTCGCTCGCGAACAGCCCGAAGGGCGGGGAGCCGGTGACGGCGAAGAACGCGAGCAGAAACAGGGTGCCAGAGACCGGGAGTCGGGTCAGAGCGCCGCGTACCGTGTCGATGGTCTTGCTGCCGAAGGCTCGGTGTACGTTGCCGACAGCGAGGAAGAGCGCGCCCTTAGCGAGCGCGTTGTTGACCATGTGGAGCATCGCCGCGAAGCCCGCTCCGGCGCCGAGCCCCGCTGCCAGGGCGAGGATTCCCATCTGCTCGACGCTTGAGTAGGCGAGCATCCGTTTGAGATCTCGCTGGCCGAGCAGGAGCGCCCCGGCGACGCCCATCGAGCCGATCCCGATCAGGACCAGGAGTCGGTTGGCGTAGTCGCCCTCGCCGGCCGCACCGGCGACCTGTGTCAGTCGCGCGAGCGCCAGGAAAGCGCAGCTCGTCAACCCGCCCGCAAGCACCGCCCCCACGACCCCTGGAGCCTCGCCGTAGGCGTCCGGCTTCCACGTGTGCATCGGCGCGAGACCAAGCTTCGTCCCGTAGCCGACGAGGAGGAGTGCGAAGCCGGCCCTCAGCCAGGGCTTCGAAAGCGCCTCCGCTCCCACCAAGAGATCTGAGAAGAGAAGCGATGCTTCGCCGCCCCCGAGCAAGGCCGCGTAGCCGAGGAAGAACGAACCGAACAGGGCCATCGCGAGCCCGACCGAGGAGAGCATCAGGTACTTCCAGGTGGCCTCGATCGAACGTGGTGTGCGATTGAAATAGATGAGTGGAGCCGTCGCGAGCGTCGTGGCCTCCATACTCACCCAGAGTAGGCCGAAGTGCTGGGAGTAGGCGACCAGGCTCATCGTGCCGAGGGCGACTAGGAGGCAGGCGCAGAAGCGCCGGTTCGCCCGTTCGACGCGATAGCGCAGATAACCCACCGAGTAGACTGCGCAGCAGAGGAACAGCAGGCTGACCAGTCCCAGCAGCAGTCGGCCAGGCGCGTCGAGTCGCAGCCAGCCGCTCGTCACCGGCCCGGCCGGTTGTGACAGCAGCGCAACGGTGAGCGCGAAGTGCGCGACGGCGGTCGCCGCCAGCAGACGTGGGCGCCAGCGCTTCGACGGCGTGAAGAACACCACGACCGCCATGACGAGGGGAAGCAGGATGGGAGAAAGGGAGACCATCGCTTACTCCTTGAGCAGCGACAGCCGTCGCGTGTCGAGCGAGGCGAACTCGCGGTTGATGTGGTGAATGATGATCGAAAATACGAAGATGCCGACGAAGAGATCGAGGAGGACGCCGGCCTCGACCAAGAACGGCATGGCTTCGACGAGCAGCAACCCGAACACGAAGATGCCGTTTTCGAGCAGGATGAACCCCAGGACTTGGTTGATCGCCTTGCGCCGGGTGGTGAGCAGGATGAAGCCCGCGGCGACCGTGGCGAAGGAAGCGGGGACGAGAAGGGGCGCGAGCTCAGTCTCCGCCAGTGGCAGGGCGCTCGACGCGACGATCGCCAGCACGGTGGCAGCGGCGCCGAGCAGCAGCGAAGGGAGCAGCCCGAGTGAGGGCTCCACCTCGCGCTTGATGGCCACCTGCCGCAGTGCCCGGAAGAGGACGACCGGGATCGCCCAGCCTTTGAGGGCAGCGCTGCCGAGCGCCAGGGCCAGCACCCGGTAGCTGAGCTCGCCGTGAGCAGCGAGTGCGAGCGCACCGAGCACCACGCCTTGGAGCGCGACGGCTCGGACCACCGTACCGATGCGGCTCGAGCCGAGCGCGACCAGGTTGATCAGGAGGAGGATGGCGACGAGTGAGCTCAGGGTCGAGTGCATAGCGTTCACCGATGAAGTAGTAGAAACGCGAAGCCGCAGGAGAGGGCGGCGGCGATCAGCAGGGTCGGGACGTGGAGCAGCCGCAGCCGGGCCATCGAGGACTCGACCACGCCGATGACGACCGCGACGGTGACGAGACCGGCGAGGAAGAGCCCGAAACCGATCCACCCACCGACCGACGCGGTGGGCGCCACGACGTGCAACAACATCGCCGCGAGAACCCAGAGTTTGAGCGCGGTTGCGTACTCGATGAGCCCGAGGAGGGGGCCGCTGTGGTCGAGGACCATGACCTCGTGGATCATCGTGAGCTCGAGGTGGGTGTTCGGGTCGTCGACCGGGATGCGGCTGCACTCGGCGAGCAGGACGATGAAGAGGCCCGCCGCGGTAAGAACCAGAGGGGCGGTGCGTTGCGCCCAAGCACCGTCTTCCGTAGCGTGAAGCATCTGGTCGAAGCTGAGCGAGCCCGAGAGGCGGGAGAGGACCAGGAAGGCAAAGAAGAGCGCAGGTTCGGTCAGCCAGGCGAATCCGACCTCCCGGGCGGCGCCCATGCCCTCGAAGGGTGATCCGGTATCGAGTGCCGCCGCCGCTGTGAAGAAGCGTCCGAGAGCGAGCAGATAGGCGAACACCACAAAATCTCCCTCGAAGGACACCGGCGAGTCGAACGAGCCGAGCGGGATCATCAGTCCCGCGAGGACGGTCGATACCACGGCGACGACCGGCGCGGCGACGAAGATCCACGAGGTGACCTCGCTCAAGACGAGTTCCTTCGCCGCGAGCTTGCGCAGGTCGAAGTAGGGCTGGAAGAGGCTCGGGCCCCGGCGTCCCGCCGCGATTGCTTTGACGCGGTTGATGATGCCGAGCAGCAGCGGCGACAAGCCGAGGAACGCGGCCACCTGAAGTACGGTCTCAATCACGAGCCGGCCTCCGATCTTGCGTTGTTGTTCACCATCCGCAGACCTCCCGAACCAGGTTTCCGGTTTCAACGTTGGCGAGTAGGAGCACTAGGATCGCCACGAGCACGTAGAGCACGTATTGCTGCAGGTTTCCCTGTTGCATCGCCCGCAGACGCACCGCGAAGCGCCGCAGGTTCTCAGCGAGGGGAAGGATGCGATCGAGGACGATGTCGTCGGTGTGCGAGGCGAATCGCGTCGGAGCCGGGAAATAGCCCTCGACCCTTGCCCGCTGGACCTTCGGGCGCAGGGCCCAGGCGAACCGCGACGTCACCAACTCGGCGAACGACGAGCTCGTGTACTGGAGCCGCGGCGACGCCTCTGAGTAGCCGCAGTTCCAGGTTGGTAGGCCCGGCCGCTCTTTGCGAGCCCGTCGCCACGCTGGGCTTAGGGCAACCAGCAACAGACCTGCCACCGCCACCAGCGCGAGGCCAAGGCTGCTCACCCAGCCGAACGGCACCAGCGTCGCGAGCGGTGGCGCCGTCGATCCGCCCAGCCACACCGACGTCACCCGGTCGAGTGCCGGAGCCACCAGTGACGGCAGGAACCCGAGCAGCGCGCAGGCCATCGCCAACCCTGCCATCGGTCCGAGCATGCC
>JAIOJS010000089.1 GCA_019911795.1 Thermoanaerobaculia bacterium
TTCCAGGACGACACGTTGTACCGGGCACGCCTGCGGGTAACCCAGCTGGCGGCGACCGAGACCCTACTCCAGGGCAAGGTCTGGCTCGCGGTCGACTCCGAGCCCACAGAGTGGCACGTCAGCACAATCGACGACCTCGCCTCACTGCAGAACGTGAGCGGTGGCATCGCGGCCGATGGCTACACCACGAGCGGCGGTGGATCACCGAGCGTCTTCTTCGACGACCTTCTGGTCGAGGAGCTGTGCAACCCTCTCAAGAACCGTGGTTCGGTCGAGACTCTCGCCGACACCTTTATCTTCACCGAGGGCCCGGAGTGGCGCGGCGATCACCTTCTGTTCAGTGAACTCGCCAGTCCGGGCGCCCCCGGCTCGACCGCCATCTGGCGTTTCGAACCCCCGAGCAGCTTTGTCATCGAGCGCTCCCCGAGCGATTTCGCCAATGGACTCGCGACCGATCTCGGCGGCGAATTGCTGGCGGCGGAGCACGCCACCCGCCGCCTCTCGACGACCGACGGTACGGGCACCGTGACCAGCTTGGTCGACAACTACCAGGGCAACGCGTTCAACTCGCCCAACGACCTCGCGGTGCGGGCCGATGGGACGATCTACTTCACCGATCCCTCCTACGGCATGGCGGCGCACGGCCAACCCCGCGAGATCGCCTTCAACGGGCTCTTTCGGCGCGCGACCAATGGCGATCTCACGGCAGAATGGGAGGGCACACAGATCGACAACGAACCGAATGGCGTCGCCCTCTCCCCCAACCAGCAAACCCTCTACGCGACCGACACCGCGGCCGGCACCCTCCTGGCCTTCGACGTCGCCGCCAGCGGGGAGCTCTCCAACCAGCGCGTGCTGGTCGGCAGTCTCGACACCCCGGACGGCCTCTGTGTCGATCGTCGCGGCAACATCTACGTCGCGACCTGGGGCCAGGCCGTCGAGGTGTTCACCCCCGATGGGACCCTGTGGGGTTCCATTCCACTCGCCCGCGACGCGACCAATTGCGGCTTCGGTGGTGCCGAGGGGCGAACACTCTTCATCACCGCGCAGGATCAACTCTACGCGGTCGAACTCGCTTGGCCTGGAATCCCCTGATCACTACGCTGGCGGCGCAGTGGCCTGAAGAAAGTCTGCAGAGGTGTCAGATGCGCACCGGGATCCTCCTCCTCGATCGCGAGAGCGGGCGTTCCACGGCGTGTCTTCGGATCCCGGCATGGTGTGAGGCCGACGAGGGCAGTGACATCGACTTCTTGACCTGCCTCGAAGCAGCTCCCGAGATCGTCGCCAATAAAATCTGAGCCGCTGAAAGCCAAACTTGGGGTTCACAGCCATTTGGGTCGGCCCTGTCGCGGAACCGTGGATCTGCGGTGCAGCAATTACGCCTTGGAGCGCCATCAGCCAATCGCTGCCTTTCGGTGGCGGGGCGGAGAACCCCGCGCACCTGCCCACAACGCAGCGCGAGTTCCAAGGTCGTCGGCGTGTCCCAGGGGGCTCTCCGCAAGCGGATCCAGAGCGACCAAAGTCCACACACGTTCCGCCGCGCAGTGGAGCGCAGGCGCCGGCCCACCCTTCGACTACCGGTTTGCCGGTGCCGGTCCCTGGGATACGTTGACGGCCTTGGGACTCACGCGGCCGACTACCTTCGGTGGCCGGACGAAGAGCCAACGGGGACTTGTAGCCGCAGTTCCGTGGACTATCTCGCGTTGGACGGTGAGTGGCCCGATCGGTAGTTTCTACTCACACCGCGCTCTTTTCCTAAGTAGATACTGCTCTTTCGGGTGAGGCGTGGGAGGAATACATTGAATGTTCCACTCACCTTGGATTCCCCGCCAAACGCCCCAAGAAAGCGATTCGGGGACCCTCAGAAAGAGAGCACGACCATGAAAAGACCTCCGATGAAGACCCTTGCTTCTGTTGTTTCCGCCACCATTGCACTCACACTTGCTGTAACCGCCGGCGCCCAAACGCCACCGACGCCTGCCTCACCCCCGGCCGCCGAGAGTCCTCAGGCCGCCCCGATGATGGGTCACGCCATGCACGACGCCGTGGGTGCGGAGCACCCGGACGACATGAAGGCCCAGTGCCAGGCGATGATGGCCAAGAAGCAGGAGATGCAGGACAAGCTTGAGGCGTTGGACGCGACGCTGGACGAGCTCGTGGCGGAGATGAACGCCGCCAAGACCTCCAATGAGGCCGACGCCATGGAGAAGCCGATGGCAGCGGTCCTTACCGAACTCGTCGCCCAGCGCAAGGCCTCACACGCCATGATGATGGAAATGCAACCCAAGATGATGGAGCACATGGGACGCCACATGGACATGAAGATGCACGGTGCGATGGGCGGCATGGACTGCCCGATGATGAAGATGGGCGTGGCTGATGAGACCGAGGCCAAGGAGATCAATCCCAAGATGTAGTTTGGACCGCTTCGAAGAGCGCCCGCCAGAACCCGCCAACACCCGCCATATTCCCCGCCTAGACGCCCTGACCCGCAACTGACCCGCGTCGGCATCGACGACCACGAAGCCTAGAGAGACAATCGACCGGCGAATCGTGACGCGACACCCGGCGCGGGCCCTACCCTAGACCGTGGCAAGCTTCGCTCCCGACCCGTCCGTTCTCCGGGAAGAGATATCAGATGGGATGAAGTAGGTCGCGCTCTCGTCACACGCCTCCGTCAGAGCATCTCGGCAAGCTGAAGGATCCTCAGTCCGCGCCAACCTCGGGCAGGCGACGGTTGTTGGTGAGGAAGGTGCGGCAACCGGCGGCGAGGGCGGCCGTGAGTTGGAGGGCGTCCGAACCGCGGTGGCGGCCCGCGGTTGAGCTGCTGCCCTCAGGAGGGCGGTGTCCAGTTCTCGCATCGTCAACCCCCGAGACTGGGTGAGAATCTGCTGGTAGCGATCGGCAAGGCCGAGATCGCCCTCCCGCAGGGGTCGGACTAGAACCTCGAGCAGGGTGATGCCGCTGGTGTGGGCAGCAATCTCGCCGCAATCGATCGCTTCGAACAGCGGGACCAGGATCGGGGCATACCTTGGATGGTCTTCCGCCCAGTAGTTGAAGATTGCGCTGTCGATACCAATCGGTCCCGCTCCTGACTCGACCAACCCCTCGAGGCTTCTCGATCCCTCGAGATTCAGTCGTCCCAAGCGTTCCGCTCCTCCGCCACCCAACGGGCAGCGCCCACTCCCTTCCACGGCTCACGACCCAGCCCCCGGAGCTCGAGCACCGAGCGCGACTCACGATCCACCACACGCTGCAGAAGATGGATTACCTCCTGCGTCAGGGAACGGTGTTCCCGCTGGGCGCGCTCCCGTAGCTCCTCATAGAGATCGTCGGGAAAGCCTTTGATATTCAGGACTGCCACGAGTTTTCCTCCATTTCGCTACCGTAATGGTAGCAAGCCTGTAACCAGCGCGATCCCTCGCTGGAACATTCTTCACGCGAGGGCCCTACCCTCTGGCCGAGCGGGATCTAGTTCGCCCCACTCTTCATCGAGTCGGGATCGATGAACCCTGCCCTGCTGTTCTCGGCCCGTCGGTCGAGGGCTCGGTACTGGATTGCCTCGGCGACGTGATCTATCGCAATCTCTTCACTGCCCTCGAGATCGCCGATGGTTCTGGCGACCTTGGTCACCCGGTCCAACGCCCGGGCCGACAAACCGAGCTGATGGTAGGCCCGGTCGAGTAGCTGTCGCGCCGCATCTTCCAAGGGGCAGAAGCGACGCGTCTCCTCGGCTCCCATCGCGGCGTTGATCGGCGGGAACACCTCTCCGTCCAGGCGGGCGTACTGGCGCCGCCGGGCGGTCGCGACCCGGGCCGCGATCGTCGCGCTGGACTCCCCCGCTCGGCCGCGCAACTCCGAGAGCTTGGGCACCGGGACCTCGATGTGGAGATCGATGCGGTCGAGGAGTGGCCCGGAGATCCGGTTCCGGTAGCGTTCGACGAGCGGTTCCGGACAGC
>JAIOJS010000090.1 GCA_019911795.1 Thermoanaerobaculia bacterium
GGCCCTTCAGCGCCAAGAGACGGACTTGCCTCGTCGCGGCCGGGATGACTCCTCCCGACCCACCGTCAACTCTGACGCCGTCAGCACTGCCGCCGGCCTGGCCTCTGAGGAGGACGCCACGATCCAGCTCTTCCGCGAGGCCTCCCCTTCCGTCGTCTTTATCACCACGCTGACCGTACGCCGTGACTACTACAGCCTCGATCTGACCCAGATTCCCAGCGGCACCGGATCCGGTTTCGTTTGGGATCGCGACGGCAACATCGTCACCAACTACCACGTGATCCAAGGAGCTGATCGGGCCCAGATCACCCTCTCCGATCAGTCGAGCTTTGCCGCGAGGCTGGTCGGAGCCTCGCCCGAGCGGGACCTCGCCGTGTTGCGCATTGATGCACCGCGCGATGCCCTCTACCCCCTGCCGATCGGCAGTTCTCGGCGGTTGCAGGTGGGACAGAAGGCCTTCGCCATCGGCAACCCCTTCGGCCTCGACCACACTCTGACCACCGGCATCGTGAGCGCCCTCGGTCGCGAAATCGAGTCCGCGACGAGAGTTCCGATCCGCGACGTCATCCAGACCGACGCCGCCATCAATCCCGGCAACTCTGGAGGCCCCCTTCTCGACCGCAACGGGCGCCTGATCGGCGTCAACACCTCCATCGTCAGCCCCTCGGGGGCCTACGCCGGCATCGGTTTCGCCATTCCGGTCGACACCGTGGCCTGGGTCGTTCCCGAGCTGATCGCCAACGGCAGGATCGCCCAACCCGTGCTCGGCCTCCGTCTCGCTAGTTCCCAGCTCAACGAGCGGCTGGGAGTCGAGGGAGCGTTGATCCTGGCGATCGAGCCGGGCGGACCCGCAGCGCAGGCCGGACTTCGACCGGCCCAGAGAGACCGCTACGGCCGCATCCACCCCGGGGACATCCTGATCAGCCTTGACGAGAAAGAGGTCCGGGACGACTATGACCTCTACCTCGCGCTCGAGCGACGGCGTCCGGGAGAACGCCTGGTGGCTGTCGTACAACGCAACGGCGCCACCCGGGAAGTCCTCCTCACTCTGGCCCCTTCGCGCTAGCCCAAGCGCTCGTCGTATCGCCAGCTGAAGGCCGGACCGGACGCGCCGGTCCTACCTCTGTCCGGTATCATCCAGCTGCGCACCAAGGAGAATCCATGACCCCAGCTGCCAATCCACCCGACGCTGACACCCACTCCGAAAGCCCACCTTCCGCCCCCGCCGGACGGATGCCGGCGTCGTCGAAAGTTGCCATCGAGGCGGCTCTCGACACACTCCGCCAGAGGCGTTCTGCCTGGGCCGGACTGCCGATGCTGGAACGGATCGACCTGCTGCGAAAGACCCGGCGTTCCTTTGCCGAAGTCGCCGACGAATGGGTTGCTGCTTGCATGAAGGCCGAGGAGCAACCGAAGGAAGAGGGGCGTCTAGGGGAGGAGTGGCTCGTCGGCCCCTACTTCATCCTGCGCAACCTCCGTCTCCTCCAGATCGTCCTCCGCAACCTCTCGGTGGCCGGTTATCCCCGGATTCCTGGCCCCGTGAAGACGCTGGCCGACGGAAAAGTCTCGGCCCAGGTCTTCCCCTTCGATCTCTACGACCGGATTTTCTACCCCAATGTCGTCGGCGAAGTCTGGATGCAGGACGAAGTAACCGAAGAGAACCTACGCGAGCACCAGGCAGTCGCCTACCGCGAGGACCATCCCGGCGCCGTCGCTCTCGTCCTCTCGGCCGGCAACGTCTCCTCGATCGGCCCGATGGACGCGCTCTACAAGCTCTTCGTCGATCGCCAGACGGTCGTCTTCAAGATCCACGAGGTCAACGACTATCTGGGGCCCCTGCTCGAGCGTGGCTTCCGTCCTTTGATCGAAGCCGGCTTCTTCCGCCTCGTCTACGGCGGCGCCGCCGAAGGGGCCTACCTCTGCGCTCACGACAAGGTCGATAGCATTCACATCACCGGATCGGACCGCACCTACGAGGCGATCGTCTTTGGCCCCGGTCCGGAAGGGGCCCGTCGCAAGGAAGCCCGCGAGCCCCGCCTGACCAAGCCGATCACGGCCGAACTCGGCAACGTCAGTCCGGTCATCGTCATGCCGGGTTCCTGGAGTGAATCCGACATCGACTACCACGCCGAGAACGTCGCCTCGATGCTCGCCAACAACGCTGGTTTCAACTGCAACGCCCTGCGTGTCCTGATCACCTGGGAGGGTTGGCTCCAACGGGGCGCCTTCCTCGACGCGGTGCGCCGCGCCCTCGATCGCATCACCCCGCGTGCCGCCTACTATCCCGGCGCCCAGGACCGCTACGACGCCTTCGTCGAAGCCCATCCCGAAGCTGAACGCTTTGGCGACGCGGCCCTGCCCGCCCTTCCCTGGACCCTCATCCCGGGACTGGATGCCGAGAAGACCGATGACATCTGCTTCCAACGCGAGGCCTTCTGCTCCATCTTCGGAGAGACCGCCCTCGCCGCCGAGGACGCCGAGTCCTTCGTCGACGCTGCGGTGCGTTTCTGCAACGACGACCTATGGGGAACGCTCAATGCCACCCTTCTCGTCCACCCCAAGACGGCCGCCGACGCCGTACTGGGACCCGCCATCGAACGCGCGGTGTGCGACTTGCGCTACGGATCCGTCGCCATCAACCACTGGGCCGCCATCGCCTACGCCGTTGCCGTCACCCCCTGGGGCGCCTACCCTGGTCATCCATCGCACGACATCCAGTCGGGGACCGGCGTGGTGCACAACGTCATGATGTTCGATCGCGTGGAGAAGACCGTCTTTCGAGCTCCCTTCCGCGCTCACCCCAAACCCCCTTGGTTCCTCAGTCACCGCACGGCCTACGAGCTCTGCCGCAAGCTCACCCGATTTGAGGCGAGTCCCTCGCCCTTCAAGCTTCCCGGTATTTTCAACCTCGCTCTCCGCGGCTAACGAGCCCGAGAGATCAGGAACGCTTGATGGATACACTCCGATTTCAAGGGATCCTCCTGTTTCTCTTCATCCCGGTGGTGCTCGGACTCTTCGTTCTCCACCCGCCGCCGATCGCGGGGAGCCTCGCCACCGGCATCGTGTTGATGATCGGGCACCGCTTCCTCGCCCGTCCCTACATGCTGCGCGCCCTGCCGAGGAAATGCCTGTGGTGCAATAGGCTTCTCGAGGATGCTGTCGCGCTGGAGAATGCGGTCGACATACCTCTCGAGACCGCAGGCGGGCCGCTCACCGCCCAGGCCTGCCGCGAGCATGCGCCTCCGCTGCAGAAGTACCTCACCTGTCTCGACGACAAGCGATGGATCCTCCGGCTTGGCATCTTTGTTCCGCTCCTCGCACTCCTCGGCTGCCTGACCCTGGCCGCTTTCGGTCGCAACGCCCCCCTCGAGGAGGTCACTGCCCTCTTCCGCCTCATCGTCGGCGTCACCGTCAACATCGCCGCCTTCGGCTACCTCTGGCAGTCCCCGCGATCCCCCACCAC
>JAIOJS010000091.1 GCA_019911795.1 Thermoanaerobaculia bacterium
CGCCGGTACCGACCAAGTGATGATCCTCGGCGACGATGGATCGGCGGTGATAGAGATTCCGACGCTGAATGGTTGGAGCCTGCTGATCCTGATGCTGTCTCTGTTGGTCCTCGGAGTCGCGCGACTTCGTCGCTAGCCCGCGGCAGGGGCCGGCATACTCGCGCCGCGCGTGCCGTGGGGCCAGATGAAGGGCGGGACGCTGGAGGTCATGCATTGGCATGGGCCTCCTGCGTTGCGCCTCTCGCTTGGATACCCTAGAATTCAACGCTTGGCGTGGTGGGTTCGTCCCGGAATGACCTGGGATCGAGGGTGGAGTTCACTCGACCGCTGACCATGTGCTGACCCGCTTGGTATGCACGGCGCCTAAACCATTGCTGCGGCTGTAGCTCAGCAGGATAGAGCAGGAGCTTCCTAAGCTCTTGGCCGGGGGTTCGAATCCTCCCAGCCGCACCATCTTCGGCCGCCGCCGAGCCCCCAGTTATTGAATACTGACCAGCCTAATTACTGACCCGCATACCGACCCAGGCCCTACCAGCAACCCGCAGGCCGGACCGAACCAGACCCGAAGGATAGAGAATCATGAGCGAGCGCCTCACTCAGAAGGAGATCAAGCACGACATTCGCGAGGATGAGGTGCTTCATTACATCAACCGGATCCTGAGCTATGTGATCAACAACTCGCGGTTGTTGATCGGCATCGGGCTCGGGGTGGTAGCGGTGGTTTTGTTGGGTATGGGTTGGAACCATCTACAGGCCAAGAAGCAGGATGCCGCGAGTCAGGCACTGGGCGAGGCGATCAAGGTCGACCAGGCGCCGATCCTGGAGAGCGGCGCGACTCCCGACGATCCGAAGGCTCCTAGCTTCGCCGACGAGGCGAGTCGCAATCAGCGCGCAAAGTCGATGTTCGAACAGTTGCGGGCGGACTACAGCGGTACCGGTGCTGCCGAGGCAGCCATCGTCCACCTCGGCCGGCTGGAACTCGAGGCCGGAAACACCGAGGGTGCTCGCGCCCTGTGGACTGAATTCCTCAACCGTCACAAGGATCACATGCTGGCCGCTTCGGTCCAGGTGGGGCTGATGTCGCTCGACCGTGAAGCCGGCAATGGCGAGGCGGTCGTCACCGAACTCGAAGCTCAGCTCGTGGCGAAGAAGCCCGTGCTGCCGAAGGATCTGGCGCTCTATCAGCTGGCTATTACCCTGGAATCGCTGGACCGCAACGACGAGGCGATCGCGACCTACCGTCGCCTCGGCGACGAGCACCCGGAATCGCCGTTTGCCTCTCGCGCTCAGGCAAAGCTTCGGGAACTAGAGGCGGCTTGATCCATCCAGAAACTGATCCATCCAGAAGCTGAATCTTTCTGATGCTGCCCTTTGAGATACTCGCTCGTAAGCGGGCGGGGAAGTGTCTGACGGCGGAGGAGATCGGCGAAGTGGTAGCGGGTGCTACCGACGGAAGCTGGAGTGATGCGCAGCTCGCCGCCTTCCTGATGGCGGCGGCGATCCACGAACTCGAACCGTCGGAGACTCGCGCCCTGACCGAAGGGATGCTCGACTCGGGCGAGCGCTGGAAGCTCGACGAGGAGATTCCCCACCTCTGCGACAAGCATTCGACGGGGGGAGTAGGGGACAAGGTTTCCCTCGTCCTGGCCCCATTGGTCGCGGCCTGTGGCCTTCCCGTCGTGATGCTCACCGGTCGAGGACTGGGGCATACAGGAGGCACTGCCGACAAGCTGGAGGCGATTCCTGGCCTGGTCATGGACTTTGATCGTGCTCAGTGTCTGGAGATGCTGAGACGACTTGGCGTCGCCATCGGAGTCGCGACGGCGGACATCGCGCCGGCCGACAAGCGTCTCTACGCGATCCGCGACCAGACCGGTACGGTTGAGTCCCTTCCGCTCATTACCGCCAGCATTCTGTCCAAGAAGCTGGCCACCGGAGCCTCGTCACTGGTCCTCGACGTCAAGACGGGGAGTGGCGCCTTCATCCCGGACATTGTCCAGGCGGAGCGCCTCGCGAAGATGATGGTGACCGCTGCGAACGCTTTGGGCTGTCGCACCAGTGCCCTCCTCACCGACATGAGCCAGCCCCTCGGGCGCTGGGTTGGGCACAGTGCCGAGGTCCTCGAGGCCCTGGAGTGCCTTCGCGGCGAGGGACCCGAGGATCTCGAGGCGGTGACCTTCGCCCTGTCGACCGAGGTGGCGCGCCTCGAGGGTGTCGATCTCGATCAGGAGGCCCTGAAGGCCGCCCTGTCGTCGGGGGACGCCTATGAGAAGTTCATGCAATGGGCTCTTGCCCAGGGAGCCAACCGCGAGTGGGTGGATCGCCCGGAGCTCACCTTGGCGCCGGAGGAGTTCTCGCTGGTGGCGCCTCGGTCCGGTTTTCTCGCCGCCGTAGACACTCGCAGGCTTGGCTTCCTACTGGTCGAGGCCGGAGGTGGCCGCGCCAAGCCGGGGGCCGAGATCGACATGGGCGTGGCCCTGCGCTACGACGTCCGACTCGGCGAAGCGATCGACGCCGGACAGGTTCTGGGAAGGCTCTTCCTGCGCCGTGCCGACGACGGTTTGGGCCAACGCTTCGTCGACTGCTTCGAGATCGTGGATCAAGAGGTCTCACCGCCGCCGCTGGTCGGCCAGCGGATCGTGGAATCCTAGCCAGCTACTCCGTGCGCCGCGCCGGCGACTCTTGGCTACGAAGCTCTTGGCTACGAAACTTCTGGCAACGGAAATTCTGGGCTGTTGAAGTCAGACGACAGCCACACCCGCGTCGAGCGCATTCTCCATCTCGGCCACGATGGCGTACACCTCGGGCCGACTGATCTTGGCGCCGGGGCCCACGGACTGGACACGATCGAGAGTGGCGCGGGCGAGGAGCAGGGGAAGGGCATTGAAGGCGACGAGGCCCCGAGCCGCCCCGCGACGCTGCAATTCGAGGGTGTACTCGGCGGCCGCGTCGAGGTCGCTCTTGGCGAGAGCAAAGACCTCGGCGACTTCCACGCCGACGGGTAGATAGCGTCGACCATCGGCGTCGTCGCGGGCCGAGTCCTTGAGGATGTTGACCAGCTGAAGGGCCTCACCAAACGATCGAGCTCGAGTGCGTAGGTAGTCTGCGCTGGGGGCCAGCTCCGGTGCATCCTCCAGATAGAGGTCGGTGAGCATCTCGCCGACGATTCCCGCCACGAAGTAGCAGTACTCGCGGAGACTCTCGAGGCTCTCCAGTTCGAGTCGTGTGGTATCGCTCCCCTCGCCGTCGGCCTCGTTCGCTCCGGTGGCCACATAGCGGGTCATGCCATCGATGGTCCGTGAGAGGTGGCGACGGATTGTGGTCCGAGCCTCCGGCGTGAGGTCCCAGAAGAGAGAGAAGACAAAGGGGGTCTCGGCCACCAATTCGACGTAGCCGGCGTGGCGGTCGTCGGGCGGAGTCTCCATCCATTCCGCGGTCCTGGCCTCCACCTCGCGAAGGTCCCGACTGTCATTGAGCAGGCGGTGGAGCTGTCCTAGAGCTTCGATGCGGCGTTCCCCCGGCCACACCGTGGCGTCCTCGAAGGTGTCGGCGAGGCGGAAGAGCAGGTAGGCCAGCGTAACCTCCCTTCGCGTCGGCTCCGGCAGCAGCGGGATTGTGAGCGCGAAGGTCCGACTGGTCTTCTCTAGGAGATCGTCGAGGTCGGCCATCGGCGCTATTGTAGCCTCACCGCCGCGATTCGGGTCCCCGAACAGGTTGTTCCGGTCAGAGCGCTCTGGAGGTTTCCTGGCGCGGTTCCATCGGTCACTAGGGACGGAACGCCTCCGCGCGCGAGAGCGAAGGTGGTCTCGACCCGCAGTCGGATGCCGCCCGTCACGTCCGTGACCCCAGTTTCTCGAATCTCGACGTCGCTCCAACTCTGCATGTCCAGCGTTTCGATGAGCCGATTCTCGGCATCGAGGACACCCGGGGTGTTGCCAAGCCAGATCGCCTTCGAGGGGGGGCGTCCGGCATCCCGTAGTGCGATGGCGATCGCGAGCAGCACCGCCTCGGTGGATCCGATCGAGACGCCGTGGTTCTCCTCCAGGAGAACGTCCCCAAAGACCACCGGGAGGAGGCCTAGGTTCAGGGCGCGGAGGAGGGGATCGAGGGTGAGGACCCGAGGAGTCTTCGGGCCACCGAGCATCCAGGCGCTCGGCGGCAGGGAGAAAGGTCGAAGGTCCTGCCGATGAAGAGCGTCGAGGACGATGCGATGGAGTTCCCGAGCCGCGAGGTGGGTAGCGCTCACTCCCGTCGGGTTGCCGGATGTCGCCGCCCCCGCCGCAAGATCATTCGCGGCGGCCGCCGGATGCCCGAAGGATCCGGATCCATGGCCAAGGAGAATGGGACCCGCGCCCTGGCGCTTCGCGGCGGCAAGTTCTCCTGCCAGTCGGTCGATGACCTCGAGGCGCGCCTTGCCAGTGGTCCCCTTGTCTGTGATCAGACTACCCCCGAGCTTGATAAGGGTCAGTCCGGGCTGTTCTTGGTCCAAGGACGTCACGGCAGGGCATCCGTATGCCATTGAGGGCCATTGCCGACGCGGTCCCGCAGGACTTGCAACACCCCCGGTACTTGCGCCAGGGCCTCCGCCACCTTCGCCTCCTGAGCACTAGGGCAGATCACATGGACGTTGGCGCCGGCGTCCATCGTCGCCCACGCGCTGAGCCCCTCGCGGCGCAGGCGTCGGACCGCGGCCAAAACCTCCAGCGTCGCCGGCTTCCAGTAGAAGATGGCAGGCTGCGACGACATCGCGATGAGATGCAGTTCGATCGCTTCGAGTTCGAGGACGGATCCCAGATCGTCGAGGTTGCGTTCCTGGATGGCGGCGCGGACGCGGTCGAGCCGGTCCGGAAGGAGGGCTTGGCGAGTAGCGAAGTGGGGACTCGACGGAGCCCGTCGGTGTCCGTCACGCGAGGACACCTCCTTGCCCGCGGTTTCGACGATGGCGATGACATCGGAGAGGGGCCAATGCTCGGCCGGGGCGAGGACCTTGGCATAGCCGGACGCGTCGTCTTCGCCGGCCGGCCACTCGACGAAGCCGCCGAGCACCGATCGGGAGGCCGAGCCCGAACCACTGATACGGGCGAGGTGCGAGAGTTCGATGTCGTCGACCTCGAGATTGGCCGCAGAGCTTGCGGCCACCGCGAGGGCGGCGAAACCGGATGCGGAACTGGCGAGTCCGGCCTGGGCGGGAAAGTTGTTCTGGGTGATGACCGAGAAGCGTCCCACCAGTTGGTGCCGTTCACGAATGCGCGCCAGATGGCGCTCGATGCCGCGGCGGAAGGCATCACTGAGTGTCGTCGGCCTTCCGCTTTCGTCCCGCAATGCGATCTCGTCCGCTGAAGTGACCTCGGGTTCGAAGGTCACCGTCGTCAGACTCCGGCATTCGCTGAGGGTCATCGAGATCGACGCATTGGCGGGCCGGACCTGGTCGAGGTCGATCGCTCCCCAGTACTTGATAAAGGCGATGTTGGAGGGCGCGGATGCAGTGGCGGTTTTCATGGGCCGAGGTCTCGCTTCGAGGTCTTCTAGGGTTCTTGTCTCTTCGAGGTCGTGGAAGGTTCAGGTCGACTGCACCAGTAGCCCGGGCGCGGGAAAGCGAACCGGCAGCGGTGTCCAGGATCGCAGGAAGGACCAGCGGTCGATGTTGGATACCTCGGGATGGTACACGAGGATGGAGCCCGCTCCCTCCCCGGTAAGGCTTCCGGCGCCCGAGATCTTGGCGGCGCCGCCTTCAGCTTCGATGCGACGGATCAACTGTTGGGTCGGCGTCGGCACGACACCAAGACCCTCTAGCGCGCCTTGACAGCGTCGAATCAACGACACGGTCCGCTCCGGAAGGGTGCTCGTTTCGAGGTCCTGGCGCAGTTCTCGGGTGCAGGATTCGATCTCCTCGAGAAGCTGGTCGACTCCGGTCGTGTCCCGTTCGCGTCGCCGCCGCACGGCCTCCACCACCTCGCCGGTGGACTCGCTGGGAGCACCGGAATGGAAAACCCTAACCCGGTCGAGGAGGGGAGAGGAAGACTCCAAGGGGCGGCACTCGAGGCGGTTGGCAGCGTCGCGTTCCGCCCATAAGAGACCACCGAGCAGAACGGCCGCGTTGTCGATCCCTGACGGCGTACCGTGCTGTCGCCGTTCGACGTCGAGGGAGATGTCGAGAATGCGAGACGGTTCGAGGGCGACGCCTCGCAGAGCGAGGTAGGCGGCCGCCACTCCAACCGCCAGAGCGGCGGAGCTGCCAAAGCCAGACCCCACCGGAAGTGCGGAGTCGACGCGTAGGCGGACCCCTTTCGGGAAGTCCTCGCCGAGGCTGTTTGAGGTCTCGCCCAGGGTCAGCAGGACCAGCTGAGCGGGAGTGACGCCCAGCCGGGCTTGTAGGGCGGGGTCCCCCGAGGCAGCGATTGGGTTGGACCGGGGGTCCGAGAACCGGTTCTCCCAAGTGCGACGAGCCTGAAGCGTGAGTTGCCTGATCGCCTCCCAGGGCGTCGTGCCTCGATGGTCGAGTTGGGGCAGGTCGAGTTCGACGGCTTCCGACGTGGTCGCCGCGAGGGTCACGGTGAGACGCAGGTCGACCGCCGCAACCAGGGCGGGGTGTCCGTAGACGGCCGCGTGTTCGCCCATCAGGATGAGCTTTCCGGGCGCGGAGACGACCACTTCCTGACTCGGCGCCACCAACACGTGTGGTTAAACCTCGCTGAGCGGGTCGACAGGTTCGGCCGGACCACGCCCCAGGCGCTCGTGAGCGCTAGCGAGATCGCGGGAGGTGAAGGCGGCCATCAGGGACAGCTCACCGGCCAGGACGGTGGCGGCGAGAATCTCGGCCAGGCGCATCACGGCGGATCCCGGACGATCCGGGTTGACCTTTACCCCGAGCATTGCCAGCGACTCGGCCTGGGTAGCCAAGCCGGTTCCGCCGCCGATCGCGCCGAGAGGCACCGTGGGTAGGAAGACGGAGAAGTAGGCGGCGCCGTTGGGACGCTTCTCGACGAAGGTCACGCCGGTCGAGCCATCCACGACGTGGGCGAGATCCTGGCCGGTGGCGATGAAGAAGCCGGCCAGGACGTTGGCGAAGTGGGCGTTGAAGCCGCTCGAACCGGCCGCGATCGATCCTAAGAGGTTCTTGCGGTACTGCACCTCGACGAGGTCGTCCGGATTGGTCTTCAAGATCTTGCTGAGGACCTCGCCGGGGATCTCCACCTCAGCGAAGAGGCGCTTACCTCGTCCTTCCTGGAAGTTGACCGCCGCGGGCTTCTTGTCGACGCAGTAGTTGCCGGAAAGGGCCGTGCAGGAGATGCCGGTTGCCGGCTCGATCAGGTCGGTGACGATGCGATCACAGGCGATCGTCGCCATATTCATGCCCATGGCGTCTCCGGAACGGAACCGGAAGCGGACGAAGACGGTGGTGGAGAAGACGAAGGGTCGGATCGAAATGAGTTCGAGGAAGCGACTGGTGCCCTCGGCGATAGTGCGGATCTCTTCCTCGTTCTTGGTGAGCCAGGTCACGAGTCGCTGACTCTCCTCGATGCCCGACGTGCGGAACACCGGAGCCCTAGTCATGCCGACGTCCTCGACGAAGACCTTGGCGCCACCCGCGGCTCGTAGGGCGGCACAGCCACGGTTGGTGCTGGCGATGAGGGCACCTTCGGTGGTGGCGAGGGGGACGAACACCTCTTCGTTGACCTCGTTGCCACGGACGGGCACGGGACCGACGATGCCGATGGGAACCTGGGCCACGCCGATGAGGTTCTCGCAATTGCGGCTCGACACCGAGTCGACGTCGAAGGAGTAGTGACGCATGTTGGAGAGCGACGCGTTGGTCATGACCTCGAGTGCGCGACGCCGTACCTCAGCCGCCTCCTCGGCGCTCAGCGATTTGGGGATCTGGTGGAATTGAAGTCTGCGCTCGACCAGATCGAGAACGATGGCATCGAGGTGCGGCGTGGGTGGGGTGGCAGCGGCGCGGCTCACGTCGTGTCTCTCCTACGGATATCGGTGCGTCGCAGGCGCGACGGTTGGGTCACTCCAAGGCAGAACATCGTCACTTCCAGTTCGATGCGAGTCCGTTCGATCCGCTCGACGACCCGATCGGCGGAGTCGAGCGCAGCTTGGAGAAAGGGTTGAGCGATGCCGACCAGGTCGGCGCCGAGGGCGAGAGCCTTGGCGGCATCGAGTCCGCTCCGGAGACCACCGCTGCCGAGAATCGTCGCTTCGGAAGAAAGGCTCCGCAGCGAGCGGATCGACTCTGGCGTCGGGATCCCCCAGTCGGCGAAAAGCTCGCCGATCTCGAGGTCGTCGGCCCGTGCGGCCTCGATGCGGGCCCAACTCGTTCCTCCGACGCCGGCGGTGTCGAGATAGCGAACTCCGATGTCGAGGAGACGCTGTCCGGTCGTGGTCGACAATCCAGAACCTACCTCCTTGACGATGACCGGAACGGAAAGACCCTCCACGATCTTCTCGATCCGGGGGAGGAGGCTGGCGAAGTTGCATTGGCCCTCTGGCTGGATCGCCTCCTGGAGCGGATTGAGGTGGAGGGCGAGGGCATCGGCCTCGATCATGTCCACTGCCGCCTGACACTCGTCGAGCCCGTAGCCGTAGTTCAGCTGGACCGCCCCGAGGTTGGCGACGAGCGGAACATCGGGCGCCAGGTGGCGAACGCGGAAGGTGTCCGCTTGGGAGGGATCCTCCAGGGCCTTGCGCTGCGAGCCCACGCCGAGGGCGACTCCGGTTGCCTGGGCCGCCTCGGCTAGGTTCTCGTTCACTCGTGCGGCCACTTCGGTACCGCCCGTCATGCAGGAGATCAGGAGCGGAAGTCGCAATCGATAGCCGAGGAACTCCGTGGTCAGGTCGATCTCGGCGCGATCGATCTCGGGAAGAGCCTCGTGACCGAAGGTCCAAGCCGAAAAGGCGCCGCCGGCAACTTGCATCCTGTCCTCGAGGGCGAGTCGAATGTGATCGGCCTTACGGTCGACCTCCGCGTCCATGAGGTCCCGGGTGGGCGGCTGATTATGCATAGGTACAGTGAAATTCTAGCGGATCGCGACAGAACGCGTTCGGAGGACCGGTGGATGGGCACGCTCATCCAGAAGAACTGGTGCGAGCTCTGCCGTCTGGGGTCGGTCCGCCCAGAGAAGATGTGAAGTGAGGACTCGTGAAAGTTGAATAGCGAGCGAGACGGGCGGTGATGCCATCCCGGTGGGACCGCTGAGCAGTCCCAGGTGGTGTCGAGGGTGCGGAGGTCGCTAGGGAAGCGCCGTCCAGGTCACCGCCTTGGGTTGCCCCTCGGGAAACAGAAGTTGTGAAGCGCCGTCGATGACGGCCGGAATTGGGCGTTGGGAACCGACGCCCTCGGTGATGGCCACGCGGCGGGCTTTCCCAGCGGCGTCGAACTCCATCCAGACCCAAGCAGACGGCGCAGCCTGACGGTAGACGAGGCCCAAGGATCCCTCGGCGTGGTGCCAGCTGGGGAACAGAGAGCCCCCTGCGCCCACCACGTGTTCGTCGGTCCAGATCTCGCCATCGAAGCGGGCCATCATCAGGCGATACTCTTCGCCGTCGAACCGACTCCAGGCTAGGTAGGCTTCGTTGCCGATCGAGGTGATGGAGGGCACGATGTCGGGAACCTCGTTGTCGATCGAGACGCGCTGTGGGTCCGACCATTCGCCTCCTTGGCGACGGCTCCAGTAGATCTCATCGTCCTGGCGGTCGAAGCGACTCCATACCGCGAGCCAGGAGCCGTCGGCGAGGACGGTGGCGTCGAGGGCGAGTTGACTGCCCGGACCCCGTCCCGTCACGCGGTGACGGTGACGCCACTCCCCGTCAATCCAATCCGCGGCCTGTACCCGGAAGGTGGCATCGTCGCGGCCCTCGAGCCACATCATGCCGACCATTTTCCCGTCCTGGACGAGCACCGTGGGGGTATCGCGAATGAGGTCATCGCGTCCACCTGGAACGGTAAGCTGGACGGCCTCGTCGCCGGACGCGTTCAGCAACAGGATCTCTCGGCCGACGTCACGGGGAACGATTCCCGACGCTACCCATCCGGAGTCCGTAGCGACGACCTCTTCGACATGAGTACCTACCGGTAGAGCCACCGTGTGGTTGGGTTGATCGGCACTCCGAACCTCGACCTTGTCGTCGACGACCAACAGTCGGGTCGCACTCCGATCGGCGGAGGTGGCCAACCAGCGCGCCTCGGACTGAGCCGAGACCGAAGAGGCCAGGCAGGAAACCAGGACCAGGTTCAGGAGAAGAGGGGCAACGGAGTAGGAAATGACTCGACGCATCCGACCCATCGTACCCGCAATTCGAGGCGAAGTCACCACCCTTGGGGTCTCTTTTAGGGGATTCCGTGGGTAAGTCTTGGTGTCGATCTGGGACCCTCCAGCGATCTGTCCGGCGAAGCCGCCTCGGCGAACTCCCTGATGCCGGCTTGCCGCAAGTGCGCTATCTCACAGCAAGTGCGTCATCTCGTAAAGAGTGAAGTCCGCGACCGCCCCCTCGGTGGCTGCTCTGTACTCGATCAAGTGCTGATTTTTGATGTGCGCCTGCCAGAGATCGCGCGACTCCCAGTTCTCGTAGAACATGAAGTGAGCGTGGTTCTCGTTGTCTTGATGCAAGTCGTACTGCAGACAACCCTCCTCGGCCCGGGTGGGGTCGACGAGCTTCTCGAGCTCTGCCCTCAGAAACTTGGTTTTGCCCGGCTTGGCGGTGATGTGGGCGATGATGGTTAGTTTCGGCATGTGGTGTCCTTCCGTGTTCCCATTTCAATGAAAGCCGAGTAGATACTAGTCGACTGAGGCGACGACGAGCCCGGAGACCAACCCAACACCGGTCGACAGGCGCCAGATGGCACTTTGGTTGACTGACCTTGGTTCGAGAGATCTGTCTGGGCTCTTTTTCGATCGAGGGACCAAGCCGGAGTGCCCCAACCCGAGGGTTTCCGAGCGCGGAGCAACTGCACCGCGCGCAGGAAAGCCCGTAGGGCCGGGCACGGCCCCGCAACCTAGTCGGTCGAAGGCTCACTCCGGTCCTCCTGACGACAGGGCCTAGCGAGAATCACCGCCCAACCGCCGAAGCGGAGTATCATCGGCACCCATGAGGGCGGCCTTCATCGCAGTCGGTTCGGAGCTTCTCGGCATCGAACGGCTGGATACCAACTCACTGCGCATGGCGCGACGGCTCCAGCGCTATGGCGTCTCCCTGGGGCGGAAGTCGGTGATCGGGGATGATCCCACGGAGCTCGTGACCGAGCTGACGAGCGTGTTGGGTCGTTTCGACCTCCTGATCGTGAGCGGTGGGCTGGGTCCCACCGGTGACGACCGGACGCGGGAATCGATGGCGACGGCGTGTGGGGTTGGTTTGCACCTCGACGAGTCCATCGTGGACGATATTCGCCGCAAGTTCGACTCCTTCGGGCGGAAGATGCCGGAGGTCAATCGGCGTCAGGCTTATGTGCTGGACGGGGCCAAGGTTCTAGAAAATTCACGGGGTACTGCGCCGGGTCTGCAGATCGAACAGAGCGGGACCACTTGTTTTCTCTTCCCTGGAGTGCCTCACGAACTCGACTATCTGGCATCGACGTTCCTCGATCCTTGGCTGGAGGAGCAGGCGGGTGAGATACAACTCGAGGCGACCGTGTTGAAAGTTGCCTGTCGCGGGGAGTCGGCGGTGGAGGAGAAAATCGCTTCGGCCTATGACGAGTTCGGCGCGGAAGCCGTGACGGTGCTCGCCAGTCCAGGCGAGGTTCGCATTGAACTGTGGGCCCGAGGAGGTGCGAAGGACCGCGCGATTCGACTCCAGGAAATGTCCGACCGGGTGGCGGGTTTCCTGGGACCGGCCGTCTTCACCCGAGTCGCCGACCAGGACCTCGAAGGGGTTTGCGGCGAGCTCCTCGGCGAGCTCGGCGCGACGGTGGCGACGGCGGAGTCGTGTACCGGTGGCTGGATCGCGCAGCGACTCACCGCCACTCCGGGCAGCTCGGCCTACTTCCTCGGTTCGATCGTCGCCTACTCCAACCAGGCCAAGGTCGATCTCCTCGGCGTGCCCGAAGATCTGATCGCTGAACATGGCGCAGTAAGCCGAGAAGTGGCCATCGCATTGGCCGAGGGAGCGCGCGAACGGATCGGCAGTGACTACGCCATCGGTGTCACCGGGATCGCGGGTCCTGACGGTGGTAGCGAGGAGAAGCCGGTGGGGACGGTGCATGTAGCCGTCGCGGGTCCTCGGGGTTCCGGGGATCTGATCCATCAGCGGGCAGTGTTTCCCGGCGATCGCGAGAAGGTCCGGCGGCTGACGAGTCAGCTCGGTTTGGAGTTGTTGCGCCGGCGGCTTCTCGATCCGAACTATCGACCGGGTGGTTGGTGAGACCGGGAGGTTGATCCTGTCTATCCCAACCCCCATGGCCATTCCGGTTTGGGTCGCCTTCCTTCCGGTCGCCTACCTGGTGGGTTCCATTCCATTTAGTGTCTATCTGGTGCGTTGGGCGACGGGACAGGACGTTCGGCAGGCGGGCAGTGGCAACCCGGGCGCCACCAATGCCCTGCGTCTAGCCGGTCCGAAGGTGGGAATCCTTACTCTCCTCTGTGACGTGACCAAGGGCATCCTGCCGGTCACGGCCGGCCGGATTCTCGGGGTGGAGCCCTTGGGACTCGGTCTGATCGCGGTGGCCGTGGTGGTGGGACACGTCTACTCGGTGTTACTTGGCTTTCGCGGTGGCAAGGGAGTCGCCACCGCGGCGGGAGCTCTAGGTGCGTTGTCACCCTGGGCCATGCTGGCGGCAGTGTTGCTCTTCTTTGTCATCACCCTGACCACCGGCTTCGTGTCGTTGGGCTCGGTGGGCGCTTCGCTTGGCTTTCCCCTCCTGTGGCTGTTATTCGCCAAGTTGGGATGGATGGCGGGCCCTAACCGAGAAGTGCTGGTCTGCGCGATACTGGTGGTGTTGCTCATCGCCTACAAGCACTCGATAAACTTCCGTCGAATCCGCGAGCGCACCGAACGTCGCCTGGGGGAGTTGAGACCGGACGAAGCGGAGCCGTCGAACGGAGCGGACTCGGTAGAAGCGGAGGATGATGAAACATGAAGGGACTGGAAGTATGAAGGTAGGGGTCTTGGGGGCTGGTTCGTTTGGCACGGCCTTGGCTATCTATGCCGCGAACAACGGATTCGACGTCGACCTCTGGGCGCGTCGTCAGGAATTCGTCGAAGAAGCACAAAAGGCTCGCACCAACGAGCGGTACCTGCCGGGCGTCCCGCTCCCCGACCGTCTTCAGGTCACGGGCGATCTCACCCGCTTGATCGATTCGGACCTGCTCATCATGGCGGTGCCCTCCCATGGGTTCCGTCATGTGTTGCGAGAGTTCCTGGAGGTCTACCCACGCGGTCGCCGACTGAAGCTGATCTCGGCAACCAAGGGGATCGAGACCGAGCATCTCGCGCGCATGAGTCAGGTCTCGTTCGAGGAGGGTGCCAAGGCCGACCGCGAAGTGTGCTTTGCGGTGCTGTCGGGGCCCTCGTTCGCCGCCGAACTGGCCAATGGGATGCCCACCGCGGCCGTGATCGCCTCGGAGGATGGCGATCTTGCGCGGGAGATCCAGGAGCATCTGTCGACCGGTTCGCTCCGCCTCTACACCTCCGCCGACGTTCCTGGGGTGGAACTCGGGGGTGCGGCGAAGAACGTCGTGGCGATCGCGGCGGGAGTCCTGACCGGGGTCGGGCTCGGACACAACACCCTCGCGGCGCTGATCACCCGCGGTCTCCACGAGATGACTCGTCTGGGTTTCGCCTACGGCGGAAAGCCCCGGACCTTTTCGGGCTTGGCCGGTCTCGGAGACCTCGTCCTCACCTGTACCGGCGGGTTGTCGCGCAATCGGCGGGCGGGGCTGGCTCTGGCCGAGGGGAAATCACTCCCCACCCTCGAGGAGGAGACCGGGATGGTAGCTGAGGGGATGCGCAACTCCCTCGCTATCGTGCGCCTCGCCCGCCGCAAGGGAGTCGAGATGCCGATCGCCGAGCAGATGGCGGCAGTGATCCACGAGGGCCGAGATCCCGAGGATGCGGTCCGTCAGCTGATGATGCGTGATCTGAAATCGGAGGCCGAGCTATGAGTGCAGGTGTAAGAGTTCTCGTCGCCGACAAGTTTCCCGCCGAGGGGATCCGGTCTCTCCGAGCTCTCGGAACCGAGGTGGTGGAGAACGCGACCCTCGTGGGGGAGGAACTCACCGCGGCCCTGGCCACTCACGATCCGGAGATCCTCGTCGTGCGCGGTACCAAGGTCACGGCGGCGGACCTGAGGGCTGCTCCCAGCCTAGGGCTCGTAGTGAGAGCAGGCGCCGGGGTGAACTCGATCGACATCGCGACGGCGTCGCAGCTTGGGATCTACGTAGCCAATTGCCCCGGAAAGAACTCTGTCGCGTTCGCCGAGTTGGCCTTTGCCCACCTGCTGGCCCTCGACCGTTCCTTGGTGGATGGGGCGGTGGATCTGCGGCAGGGACGCTGGAACAAGAAG
>JAIOJS010000092.1 GCA_019911795.1 Thermoanaerobaculia bacterium
GGTCAACGCCTTTGGCATCGGCAAACTGACCTCGTATCAGACCGAAACCATGGCCCTGCATATCTTGCGGGGGGACGCGGAGAAGATCCGAATCCTGGTGCGGACGGGATCGACGGATGCCTCGTACGCGATCCCCGGCAAGACCCGCTTTCGCGTCAACATCTTCCAGCAGCGCGGGAGCTACTCGATCGTTCTCCGGGTGATCCCCGATGGCGTGCCCACGGTCGAAGAGTTGGGACTCCCCGAGGTGGTCAACAGCGTCGCCGACCTCAAGAACGGCATCGTGCTCGTCACCGGACCCACCGGATCGGGCAAGTCGACGACCCTCGCCGCCATCATCAACAAGATCAACCACGACCACCACTACCACATCATCACCATCGAGGATCCGATCGAGTACCTGCATCCGCACATCAACTCGACGGTCAACCAGCGCGAGGTCGGGAGCGACACCAAGACCTTCAGTCTCGCCCTGCGCGCCGCCCTGCGCCAGGCGCCGAAGGTGATCCTCATCGGCGAGATGCGGGATGTCGAGACCATCGAGACCGCCCTCGAGGCGGCCGAGACCGGCCACCTGGTCCTCTCCACCCTGCACACCGTCGACGCGGCCAAGACGGTCGAACGCATCCTCGGCGTGTTCCCCAAAGCGCAGGAACAGTTCGTTCGCCGACGCTTCGCTGCCTCCTTCCGCTACATCATGTCGCAGCGTTTGATCCCCAAGAAGGGCGGAGGACGAGTCGCCGCCCTCGAGATCCTCACCTCCACCCAGCGCACTCGCGACTACGTCCTCAAGGGCGAATCCGAGGGACGTAGCCTCCTCGACGCCATGGCCACCGGTGACATGGACGGCATGCAGACCTTCGACGGCGAACTCGAGAAGCTGATCCGCGCCGACCTCATCACGATCGAGGACGGACTGATGAACTCCACCAACGAGACCAATCTGCGGCTCAACATCGCTGACCTGTCCGATCCGACCGCGACCACGGGCGGCAACGAGCTCTCCGACTAGCAACCACCATGCCCAAGCTCAAGATCACCTGCACCCACTGCGGACGCGTCACCGCCGTCGACTCCGAGAAGGTGCCGGACCATCCGGTCGCCTATCGCTGCGCGTCGTGCAAGGGCAAGATCGTCATCGACAAGCTGAAGATCCTGGCGGGTGCCGGTGCGCCCAAGCCTGACGCGGCCTCCGGAGCCAGCTCGGCCGCACCGGGCCGCCCAGGGGCCCCCAATCTCCCGGCCACCGCCGTCCGCGTCGAGGAACTCATGTTGCCGCCCGGCGAGCTCCTACCACCCGGTTACCTCATCGCCGAGAACGAAGCACTCGCCGCGCAGTTGATCAAGGCCCTCAAACCCTACGACTGTGAACTCGAGCGCATCGCCACCGCCGAAGACGCCCACCGCCGTGCGATGACCGACATCCCGCCGCTCATCATCTACCTCGCTCAGAGCATCGGTCAGCCGCGTTTCGCCCCCCTCGGGCCGCTGGTCAATCTCCATCCCCGCGAACGCCGCCAGACCTTCATCACTTTGCTTGGCGACGACGCACCCACCCTCGACGGCAATCAGGCCTTCCTGTTCCAGGTCGATCTCCTCATCAACCACGAGCACATCGACAAGGCGGCCGGGATCCTCCACTCTGCTTTGCGTTACCACCAGCGCCTCTACCGGCCGTACCTCGCGGCCCTGGACGACAACATATAGACGGCGCCTAGGGGCTCTCGCTCGGGGGTTTAGCCGGAGAGTGGCCAGACGCCGCGGCTACCGGTAGGCCTCTCTCCGATGCGAGACCTTCACCACGACGATGACCAACCGGCGGTCTTGGATCTCGAACAGGATCCGGTACACCCCTTGTCTCAAACGGTACTTCGAGTTCCCCGACAGCTTTTCTACGCCGGGAAGCCGAGGCTCAGTCGAGAGCGCCTGAAGTCGCTCCAGGATCTTCGCGACATCCCGCTTGGGGAGACGCCGCAAGTCCTTGGCGACGGACCTCTTGAAGACCACCTCATAGCTCGCCATCGAGCCTACAACTTGCCGTTGGCCTTCAGATCGTCGAGGAGTTCCTCGTAGCTAAGCGTCGGCTCGGCCTCTCGGATCTCGAAAGCCCCGAGATCCTCTCGGTCTTCCTCGAGTAGCCTGCGAACGGCCTCGTTGACCAGCTCCGACATCGGTCGGTCCACCGCAGCCGCTTTGAAGCGCAGGGCACGATGAACCTCAGGGTCGAAGTAGATCGTGGCGCGCTTGGTCGTCTCAGCCATGGAGACACGTTAGCGTTAAAGCGTTAAGACGTCAAAAGGCACGCAGCCATGACAGTCAACGGCGCCCTATACTCCCGGCATGAACCCGACGTCTCCTATCGGCCCCGTGAAAGTGATCGCTGTCGCTCCCATCCTTCTCGCCACCGTCCTCCTCGCTGCTGCCGCGAGCGGCCATCCTAGTGCCACCAACAAAGACGACACCAACAGCAGCCTCACCACTCGCCATCTCTTCTACCTCCACGGCTCGATCGTCGAGGGCGATGACCCCCGCCCGGTGCATCCCCAACTCGGGGTCTACGACTACCCGGCCATCGTCGCTGCCTTCGAGGAAGCCGGTTTCAATGTGCACAGCGAACAACGACCGGCTGGGACCTCGGTCGACGACTACGCGGCCCAACTCGCCGGCGACATCCAGAAACTCCTAGATGGTGGCGTATCCCCAACGTCCGTCATCGTGGCCGGCCACTCCAAGGGAGGCGTCATCGCCCTCCGCGCCTCGGCCCGGCTCGACGCTCCCGGCGTCGGCTGGGTCCTCCTCGCCGCCTGCTTTCCCAGTCTCGACGCCGATTTCGAGATTCCGTCGCCCGCGCTAAGTCTCCTCGACAGCGCCGACACCCTCGCCGTCTCCTGCCGCCCCTGGATGAAGGGGCACGAGCAGGCTGAGATTCTCTACGCTACCGGACGCGGACACGGCCTCTTCTACCGGCCGGAGGCGAAGTGGATTCAGGACATCGTCGAATGGCGCCCCGATCTGACCGCGCCGGGCCTCCCCGCCGCGAAGCACTGACGCCATTCAGGCTTTGCCTGATCTCCGGATCAGTCCTGCGACCTCTTCAAAGCCAACGTCGACCGAAGAAACGGCAACGCCGCCAAGTCCTTCGGCCGGGCCGCAGACTCCTTCGATTCGATGATCGCTTCCAGAGACAAGACTTTCAGCCGCAGGCCATCGAGTTCGATCTCCTCCGACCGATCGAGCAGGTCGCGGTAGTCCCAGCCGGGGGCGATCTCTCTCAGGAGATCCAGACGGCCGAGATTGGTCTTCAGTAGATGTAGACGCAGAGACCGAAGCTTATCGAGGTCAGGGAGAATCTCTCGACCCGCCACATCGAAGTACACCGCTTCCAACGCCTCGAGCGCCGGCATCAACTTTTGTGCATTGATCTCTGAAGCCTCGAAGAGGACATCTACGTCCAGTGTCATGATCGGCGCCCCATGCAGTACGGCGGCTATCCCACCACAGACCATGAACTCGACATCGTGGCGAGCGAGCAACCGCAGAATCTCGAGGAACTCAGACTCCACTGGCACGAAGGGCCTGAACTCCGGCGGCGAAGCGCTCGACGTACCGAAGGCGCTCGAGCGGCTCCAAGGTCAACATCCAACGAATCTGGTCGACATCCTGAGGCTCGAGGCCGAAGTAGGCATCGGAAGGTCCCCCTCCGTAGTCCGGCATGGAGTCCGGCGACGGGCTCGGCATGGATTCCGGTAACGCGGGATCCACCGCCGTCGAGTCGTCCAGAATCGAGTCCGACCCACTGGCTCCTCGTCGAGCCTTCGTCTCGCTCTCCTCGCTCTCGTGACTCCCACGCTGGTTCATTGGAGTCATCCTATCTCACCGAAGCGGAGCCGAACTGAGCCGTTGCCGTCGCCCCGGTTCCCCCAGCCGCCTTCAGGGACTACTCGACGACCAACCCGAGAGGTTTCCGCTCTCGAAGCCATCCTCGAAGAGAGCTTCATTGCCCAGGAGCTGAGTGAACGCAACTTCCTCTTCGATGAAATTCTGGCGAGACGCCGTACCGGCCACAAGGAGATCACCGTTGGGGCGGACGAGCAGGGTCGAAGCCATGTCCCGGAGGTCCGGCCCGAGATCGAAGAATACCGTCGTGAATCCCGAGAAGCCGAAGTCAAGATCGAAATCTCCATTCTCTTCGAGCCGCATGGCGAGGAAATCAAAGTCTCCACCGTTCCTTTCGACCGAACCCCCGACCAATATCTTGCCGTTGGGTCGGACTACAACACCGATTGTAGAGTCTTCGAAGCCGCCTCCGAGGTCGAATCCAAAGTACTCCACTCCACTGCCGCCTCCGAACGAAGAATCGAAGGTGCCATCGGCAAGGAGCCTTGCTATCGCGATATCCGCGCCGTTTCCCGTCACCACGCCTGTGACCACCGCTCGTCCACTCCCATCCACGTCCAGGGCACTGACTCCCGTGGGATCGGTACCCAGATTGAATCTGACATGACCATTCCCACCCAGGCTGGAATCCAGAGAACCGTTGGGCATCAACCGCGCGAGGACGCTGTCATTCGCACCCGGCCAGTAGCCCGACCCGGCGACGGTGATCCGACCATCAGGCAGGAGCCGCATCGCCGGACACAAGTCGAAGCTATTGGATCCTGATTCTCCGAAGTCGAGTTGCACGAAGCCGAGTCCAGCAAAAGTGGTGTCCAGTGAGCCGTCCTCCGTCAAGCGCACCACCGCGCAGTCGTACTGGAGGGTTGGGGATCCCGTATCGATGGCGCCCAGGACCAAAATCTTCCCGTCCGATTGCAAGGCGACCTCGTAGGCATTGCCCATCTGCGCTAACCCCCCGGATGAGAGCACGACGCGGCCGAGGACCCCAAAGGTATTGTCCAGCGTTCCATGGGAGAGCAACCGGGCGAGTACGGTGTTGTACTGGCCGTTCCCGGTATCCGCGACTCCCAGGACGACGATCCGGCCGAGGGAGTCGACTGCGGCCGACACGGCAGCATCGTAGAGAGTGCCGCCCAGGTCGAAGGCCACCTTGACGTTCCCATCTCCACCCAGAGTCGTATCCAACTGCCCATCGGTGGTCAATCGAAGGATTCCGAAGTCGCTATCAACCGCCGAGAAAAAGGACGCGCCGACGATCACCACCCGACCGTCGGGCTGGAGAACGCCCCCGGCCCCCTGCTCGCGGCCGAATGAACTGCCGAAACCGGCCACTCCGCGACCAGCAATGGCAAAGTTCGGATCGAGTTGTCCCGCCTGAGCATTCAACGCTGCAGTCGAGGCGGCCACCAGGCCGAGGCCAAGAAGAAAGCGGGGTCGTAGAATCCTGGATAGGAAGGGCTGCAGTCTACGTGTCGCGGGGATCATGGTGTCGTCTCCAGAGTCATAGTGGTACCGAACTATCGAGGCTCCTACCTAGACACACGACAATCCCCACCCGATCACGACAGCTCCAACCCGACCTCCGATCTCGCTTCGATTCGATACGGTTCGAACACCCCCATGAACATCTACTGCACCGCAGCAGACACCTATTTCCGCCAAATAGTGTAGTATTCGTCGATCGATGCCCCCCCCGGCACGGGGTCTCGGTCCCTCGAGCATCGACGCTCCAACCAGCCCCGCCGACACGAGGGCGGGCTTCGGTTCACATCCATATCGAGCCTACGGAGTCAATCACCCCATGACGATGCTTCTGACAATCCGACGATCGACCCTCATTCTCGCCGCCTGCGGCTCACTCCTCTCTCTCAACCTCGCGACGCCCTCGCTTGCCGACGGACCCATCAACCTCTCGGAGCCCATCGTGAATGGGGTCGCCGTCGTCACCCACCCCACGACGGTCGCTATCGTCGACAGCAACAATCAGACGTTTTGTACCGGAACGTTGATCGGCTGCAACACGGTCCTCACCGCGGCCCACTGTGTTTGCGAAGGGACTGGCAGCGACTGTCAGGCCGGCGGCCCGGGCCTCGCTCCCGCCGGGTCGATCGGCGTCTTTGCCCAACATGGCGGCTTCCGCGGAGTCAGCAACATCCAGGTCCGCGACAACTACGAGTTCGCGGTGACCGGCGACGTGGCTCTCCTCGAGCTGTCCAGTCCCATGACCGGGATCCAACCTACTCCCATCAACCAGACCGCCAACCTCGACCACGACACCGCCGCCGAGATCGTCGGCTTTGGCAACGTCGAGGACATCTTCAACACCGGGCGAGGGATCAAGCGCCGTGGGTTCTTGAACACCACCGCTTGCACCGGCGTGCCCGAGGCTCCACATATCTGCTGGGAGTTCAGAGCCCCACTCGGCGCACCCGGATCCAACTCCAATACCTGCCAAGGCGATTCAGGCGGCCCCCTCTTCGTCAACTTCGGGTCCGGCCCCGTCGTCGCCGGCGTCACCTCCGGTGGCAACGGTTGCCTAGCCCCAGACGACTCCTTCGATGCCAACGTCTTCTTCGAGCGCGACTGGATCACCTCCCACGCCCTTTCCCCCCTTGGAGAACTCTCTTGCGGGGACCTTCCGTCGGTGTTCTCCCCCGGGACGTCGGTGACTTTCGGCGAGGGTAATCTCACCGGGGTCATCGTCAACAACGCCGCCTTCACCGTGCCGGCGGACACCGCGCTCCTGCGGGTAGCCCTCAACGGCGCCACCGAATCACTCCTCGGCCCCAATGACTTCGAACTCCTCCTCAACCGGGGCTCCCAGCCCACGAACACCCCGAGCGACACCTGCCGGGGCCTCAATATCGGGACCAACGAGTTCTGCGAGATCCCGAATCCAACCCCAGGAACCTGGTGGGTCGGAGCCATTCCCGCCTCTGGCGGTGGCGAGTACCAACTCGTCATCACCACCTTCGCCGGCACGCCCCCCACCGCCTGCGTCCGCGACGAGAATACCGCCTGCCTCCTCGACGGCAAGTTCCAGGTCCAAGGCGCCATGAACGACTTCGAGGTACCACCCGAAAGCTTCCTCACTCGGGTCATGACCTTCGACAGTCCCGGCCAGAACGGACGGGCGGAGTCCGACCAGGCAGTGTTCTTCGAGTCCTTCTCACCCGGCAACTTCGAGGCCGGCGTCAAGATGGTCGATGCCTGTGGCCTCCCCGAGGACAATCCCCTACGCGCCTATTGGGCCTTCTTCGGCGCCCTCACCAACGCGCAAACCGAACTGTTCATCATCGACACCGTCACCCTCGATACCTACAACTGGTTCAACGCTCCGGGCCAGTTCCCTCAATCCCTCGGTGATACCGCTGCCTTCCCTTGCGTCGGAGGACCGGCCGTCACCAATTGTTTCTCCGATGACAACCAAGCGTGTCTCCTCGATTCCCGCTTCCTCGTGAGCGGTACCATGAACACCTTCGACGAGCCCCCCGTCACCCTCCCCGTCAAAGTCATGAAGTTCTCCGGCGACCACCGTGCCGAGTCCGACCAGGCCGTCTTCTTCGAGTCCTTCAGCGCCGGCAACTTCGAGGTTGGCGTCAAGATGGTCGACGGCTGTGGCTTCCCGCCCGACCATCCGCTCCACCACTACTGGGTCTTCTACGGCGCCCTCACCAACGCCGAGACCCTGATCCAGGTGACCCAGATGGCGACCGGACTCACCAACGAGTGGTACAACCCACCGGGTGAGTTGCCCTTCTCGGTGGGAAGGACAGATGCGTTCCCTTGTGAGTAGGTTTCTGGACTTACTACAGATCGGAACTACTGCGACAAGCCCTCGAGGAGGGGCACCAGGAGGCGGCGCTACCGGGACGGGCTGAGAACAGCACGAGATATAGTCGATGCTTGCCCAAGATCCTGCAACTGCTCGGCCTCATCCTGGTTCTGAACTCGTGGACTACTTCAGCGATTGGCGGAGCCTCGTTTCGTACTCTCGGCCGAGCCGAGGGGCTGCCCAGCACTCAGGTCCATGACCTGGCCCAGAGTTCCAGCGGCGAGATCTGGATCTCCGGACCCGCTGGTCTCACCCGCTACGACGGAGTTTCGACGCGAGTGTTTGGTCCGGCCGATGGACTGACGACTCAGGGACTTCGGTCGGTAGAGACAGCGGAAGACGGCACCCTGTGGTTGGGAACCGATCAGGGTTTGGAACGTCGCCGCGGGGACGGCACCTTCGAGTCCGTCGCTGTCGATGAAGCCTGGACTTTCGGCGTTATCGAGCGCATCGTCGCGGACGGCGACACCGTGTGGATCGCGAGCGCCAATGGGTTGGTGGCCTGGAGAGCCGAGATCGGGGCAAGACGAGTCGAGGAAGTTCCGGCGACACGCGTCACCGACTTGAGTCTGGATCGAGAAGGCCGGATCTGGGTGGTAGGACCGGAGATTGGACTCTACGTCGGGGGAACTGACGGCTTCTCACCCATCGATTCCAACGGTTGGGAAGCGCTCGGACCCCTGCATTTGGTAGACGCAACCACCGACTGGGTTCTCTTGGCGGGTGATCTGGGGTTCGGCCAGATGAGGGCAACCGATCTGCTCGCGGGCGGCCGTGGCGACTCGATCGAGGTCGTCGCACTGGTCCTGACCGCACTCCGCAGAGTGGGCCAAGAGCTATGGGTCGGCAGCGGTGAGGGCTTGTCGCTCTATCGCAGTTGGCAGAGTGGCGACAGACACCGGGAACGTCTGGTCGAAGGCGTCTCCGTCAGCGAGATCTTCGGCGACCGTCAGGACAATGTGTGGGTCGCGACCGGGAGCCGCGGAATCTTTCGCTTCTCTTGGTTGCGACATTTTCTCACTCAACCCGACAATCCCTGCGCGACTCAGGTCTACTCGATACGGCAAGATCCAGCCGGCGGGTTTCTGGTCGGAGGAGATCTGTGCAGTTGGAGGGTGGACGACCGGTTGACGGTCGTCGAGGTGTTCGAGGGTCTCGCCGGGCAGCAGACTTGGGACCTTTCCCGGCTGAGGGACGGGTCGCTGATGGCGGCCACCCAGACTGGGCTCAGAGCCAGCGTCGATGGCGCTCACTGGGAAGAGCTCGTTAGCCACTCTGCGCTTCAAGGTGGTACCCGAGTCGTCATGGAGAGGGAGGGCGAGCTGCTGGTTGGAACGCTGGCGGGACTGATACGACTCGAGGATGGCGAGGCCACCGAGGTCCTCGATGCGGAGGGGAGAGGGCTCGGTTACGTCTATACGCTGGCCGAGGACTCCGCTGGACAGCTGTGGCTCGGGACCATCGGTCGGGGACTCTTCCGCGAGTCCCACGGAGTCTTGACCCAGGTTGAGTCAGAAAACTTGATGCCGCGCGGAAATGTCTACGCGATCACCCACTCCAGCTCGGGGGACACCGTCGTGTTACAGGACTCGCGGACCGTCCGGCTATCAGCGAGCGGCGAGAGACTCCTCTCCGGCGTCCCGGGTGATCCGATCGCCGGCTGGGCGGCCCGGTTCGACCCAGCCAGCGGGGATCTCTTTGTCGGCAGTAGCAGCGGCCTGCTGCACTACACCCCAGAGGACCTGACCCCGAAGCACCAGATCATGGAGTCCTCCGGGCTAGGAGGCCAGGAGTTTACGACCAGCCGCGGTTTGCACCTCACCCAGGACGGCCGCCTTCTCTGCGGTCTTAGTGAAGGCTGGTCGAGCGTCTCTACCGAACTCTTCGACTCTCAGGGGGACCTTCCAAGCGTCGCCCTCGGGGATGTCCTCTGGTACCACGTCGAAGCACGTACCAACGCGCTGGGGACCGTGGTCGAGGCCGGCTCGTGGACGCTCGACATCTCTCTTTTTGCGCCCTGGTACATCGACGAGGATTCTCTGCTCTTCGAGTATCGCCTGAGAGGCTTTGACGAGGATTGGTCCGAGGCAATCGGCGCCTCCAGCCTACCCCTTCGCTTCACTTCGTTGTCGCCGGGGAGCTATTCGTTGGAAGCTCGCGCCGGATCGACACTGGTCGGTTGGGGGCCAACCGTTCAGGTCTACCAATTCGTCGTCGAACCTCACTGGTACACGAGCTGGTGGGCGATGGCAATCGCTACCGGCGCCTCCCTACTCTTGCTCGTGTTGCTCTGGCGCTGGCGGACTCGGCGGCTACGGACTCTGGCCCGTGAACTCGAGGAGCATGTCCGAAATCGAACCGCTGAGCTCGACGAGGCGAACCAGAGCCTCGAGCGCCTGGTCACCCAGGATGCCCTTACTGGGCTCCCGAATCAACGCTCCATCTGGTCTCGTCTGGATGAGCTGCACGCCCTCTCCCAGCGGCATGGTGAGCCGTTTGCCGTCATCGTCCTGGACCTCGACAATTTCAAGGCCATCAACGATCGTTGGGGCCACTTGGAGGGAGACGAAGTGCTCAGAGAGGCAGCCAGGAGAACCCGATCTGCGCTGAGACAGAGCGATATGTTGGCTCGCTTTGGGGGGGAGGAGTTCGTGGCCCTTCTCGGCAGGACAACTGAGGACGAGGCGATGACGGCCGCAGAGCACATGAGATCGACGCTCGCTCGAGAACCGATGATGACCACTGATGGGGAGTCGGTCGAGGTGACGGCCAGCTTTGGCGTAGCGGTCTGGAAAGCGGGCGACGTCGCCAAAGAGGTCTTCCGCCGTGCCGACGACGCCTTGTATCAGGCCAAGGAACTCGGCAAGAACCGAGTCGCTGCCCTGCCTTGATCCCCGCTGCAAGGTGCCCGAGGCCGGCTTCTCGAAAAGGAGCCTTGTGATAACATTTGACTGTCAACGACAGTCAGGAACATCGCAATGACTCAAATTACAGCCCGTGTCCCCGCAGAACTCGTCGATGAACTCGACCGCGCAGCGAGTTCCCTGTCCCGGAGTCGCGCCGACGTGATCCGACAAGCGATCGAGTACTACCTCGACGATCTAGAAGACCTGTCGTTGGGTCTGGCCGCCCTGCGAGATCCAGCCGACCCGATTCTCGACTGGAAAGACGTCCGAGCCGAGCTTCTCGGCGAACCGATCGAGAGCGTGTGAGCTTTCAGGTTCGAATCAAGAGTAGTGCCGCGAAGGCGCTAAGGAAGTTAGACCGTTCGCAGCGAGATGGACTGGTCCGAGCCATCGACCGGCTCGCCGTCGAGCCCACCGCCGGTGGAGCGCTCAAAGGGGAGTTTGCCGGGCTTCGACGGCTGAGGGTCGGTAGCTATCGGATCATCTACGAGGTCATCGAGGACCGTCTAGTTGTTCTGGTTGTTCGGGTGGTTCATCGAAAGCACGCGTACCGCTAGACGGTTTCCGACTCTGGTCCCCACTCACGGTGCCCCATTGGCAACGCTTCCGGAGACCGCGTCCCGACTCCAGGATCTACAACCACTCTAGAAGCGGGCTCAACTGCCCTCTGTTCGCAACGTCCGTAGAAGCCAAAGCCATCAAACGTATACTCGCCTCTCCGGACTCGACGGTGCGCAAGGCAACTGTAAGGCGAGGTGCCGGCTAACGTTTCATGCTTTGCTGAGGGCTAGACCACTCAGCCTGCCAACCGTGACCCGGAGGTCCTCCATGCCTAAGCTCGTGCCGAAACCCGTGTCGAAGCTCATGTCGAAGCTCATGTCGAAGCCGCTCGCTGTCCGCCTCGTACCCAGCTTCGTGTCCCTGTTGCTCCTCGCAACCCTCTGCCTGGCGGACGCCACCCATGACCTCCACCTCGCCGCGCGTTCCGGCGACCTGGGCGGCGTGCGCGAGCTCGTCGAGTCGGGTGTGCCCGTCGACGCGACCGACGACTGGGGCAACACCGCCCTCCAGTTGGCGGCCAAGAACAACCAGGTCGCGGTCACCAAGTACCTCCTGGAGAAGGGCGCCGACCCCACCGCACGGGAGACCTTCTTCGGTTCGAGCCCGCTCGACATGGCGTTGTGGAAGGGTGGACCCGACTACGAGATCGCCAAGATGCTGCTCGCCGCCGGAGCTACCGATCGTGCTTCGGCTCTCTCCTATTCCCGAGAGATCGGCGACATCTCCCTGGCCAAGGCGGCAGCGGAGAGCGGTCCGGTACTGGCCTCCGAGGCTGAGGACCTGCAGTCAGGGCTGGAGGAACTGGATCCGGAACTCGCGAAGATCCTCTCGTCCCTGACGGTAGTTCCGGACCCGCCCCCTCCGGTCTACTCCGTCGAGGACTTGGCGGACTTCGCCGGCTACTTCGAGAGTGACGGAAGCACCGCTCGCCTTTCGGTGCGCGAAGGCCGCCTCACCCTGGACCTTCCCGATCACGCCGGCGTCGGGTTGAGCGCCACCGCCGAACGAGCCTTCGCCAACCCCGAACGGGGTATCGAGGTCCACTACTTCGGCCGCGCGGGTACGGTGGAGGGAATCGCCATCGAGGTTGCCGACCAGGAGCCGCTCCGCATGCGCGTCGGCGACGCACCCCAGGACCCCAAGTCGATAGTCGCTGCCGTCCCGGATGCGACGCCGCCCGCCACCGTCGAACCACGAGTCAACTGGCCCGGTTTCCGCGGCGCCAATCGTGACGGCATCGGCGACGCCACCCAGGCGCCCCCGGTGGACTTCGACCTCGAGTCCGGAGTGGGCGTAGCCTGGAAGGTTGACCTCCCCGGCCTCGGCAACTCGAGCCCCGTCGTGTGGGGCAATCGCGTCTACGTGACAACCGCCATCGCCCAGGG
>JAIOJS010000093.1 GCA_019911795.1 Thermoanaerobaculia bacterium
GATCTAGAACCTCACCGTCCGAGACGTAGCGGGAGGCTTTCCAGGGCCGGGTGGAGAAGGACTCCGGGGTCGAGCCTTTCGGAGGGCCGTCGCAAAATGCATCCGGAACGAAGTCACCACCGACTCGATCGTGTCCAAAACCCGCCATGTTGGCGCGGGTGTACTCGGAGTCGATCGCCAACACCGTCTCGAACTCCCAGTTGCCACCGACGTGGTCGTAGTGGGTATGAGAATTCAGCACCACAACCGGCAGATCGGTAATTCGACGAACGACTGGACTGATCGGCACCAGACCGATCCCGGTATCAAAGAGGAGGGCTCGCTCGGTGCCGACGATCAGGTGCGAGATCGCCTCTTGAAACTGGAAGGGCTCGACGATGGAAAACACCCCGGTGGCGCTCTCGTAGACCTGAAACCACTCGTCGGAGGCGGCAGCGGTTGGCAGTCTGGCGTTTTCCGGCCGCGGCACGCTGTCACACCAGGACGGGGTCGTCATGACTTCATCCGCCGATCCCTCGGGTACGGCCGAGCTCTCAGCGGGCAAGAGCACAGAAGACAAGAGTAAAAAGGAGGCTAGAAGGACAACGTTTCGAGGGTTTCTTGGGAGCAACAGGTACCTGCCTTACTGGGGCACTTGGGCACCCCTTCCCGAGGTCATCGCGGCGCTCGATTCCTACGCGAAAGACTCGGCTAATTGAACTCGTCTTCCCTAGCAGGGCGAGCCTACCTCGCTTCATCCCGGAACCCTCGCTCGCTGAAGTAGCGATTGGGAATCTACACGAGCGAGATCTGTTGTCCGAAGGTACTCGCATCAATATTGGTTCCACAAACGATCACCCCGACCCGCCGCCCCCGGAGCCGTTCCCGGAGCGGCCCACAAAGCGCCGCAGTCGCCGCGGCGGCCGCCGGTTCGACCGCGAGCTTCATTCCCCGGAAAAGCAGCCCCATGGACCGGCGCATGGCGTCGTCTGAGATGAGGACGAGCTCGTCGACATAGCGTCGGCAGAGACTGAAGGAATAGGGAGCAGCATAGGGTGCGCCGAGGCTGTCGGCGATGGTACGCACTTTGTCGATGGAGCGGGGTTCGCCGGCGGCGAACGAGCGGTGCATCGAGTCCGCCCCCTCGGGCTCGACGCCGAACACCAGGCACTTGGGTTGCAAGAGCTTCACCGCCTGCGACACCCCGGCGCAGAGACCGCCACCACCAACCGGTACGATGACGGCGTCGAGTTCCGCTACCTGAGTGGCGAGCTCCAGGCCCACGGTGGCCGTGCCGAGCGCGGTGTTGCGCCCTTCGAAGGGATGGATGAACGCTCGGCCCTCCTCGCGCTCGATGCGGTGAACCTCTTCGAAGGCCTCATGCACATCTTCGATCAGAGCCACTTCCGCACCATAGGCCCGGCAAGCCGCAACCCGAGCCGGATTCGCGGTGGCGATCATGACCACCTTGGCATGGCTCTTCAGGGTCCGGGCCGCGTAACCCAAGGCGACGGCGTGGTTGCCGGCGCTAACACCCGTCACCCCGCGAGCCAGGGCCCCCGGGGAGAGCGCCATCATGTTGAGAAGCGCCCCGCGGGGTTTGAAAGTCCCGGCGAACTGGAACAGTTCGAGCTTGAGAAAGACCTCGGTGTCCGGGCCGACTTCGGATTCGATCTCTTGCCCCTGCCACCGCCAAACCGGCGTCTCGCGAACCCGATCGCCGAGGCGAATTCTGGCGTCACGAATTTCGTCGAGGGTGGGCGGAGTGTCGATTGGCGGAGCTACGTCTTCGGCAGTCATCACGGGACTCTACACCGGGCGAATAAACCTCTTCCAGCTCAGGTCGCACACTCATCGAGCAACGTCCAGGTTACCCTCTCGCCTTCCCGACTCGGCTACGATCAGACCATGACAAAGACGCCGCCGCCCGCACCAGCCGAGATTGAGGAGGTCTTTGCAGCGCTGCCGGCCCTGGCGCGCGAGAAGCTCCTACAAGTGCGGTCGCTGATCTTCGACACCGCCGCGAAAACTCCGGGGGTGGGACGCATCGAGGAAGCGTTGCGCTGGGGCGAGCCCAGTTACCTGACGACGGAAAGCCGCTCGGGAACCACGATTCGCCTCCACTGGAAGCCGCGGCGTCCAGACTGCGGAGCCATGTACGTCCACTGTCAGACGGATCTACTGGAGCAATACCGCGTCCTGGGTCACCCGGACCTCGAACTCGAGGGAAAACGGGCAGTCCTGTTCGACCTCAATAAGGACGTGCCCGTCGATGCGCTCCGTGACTGCATCAGTCTCGCGTTGACCTATCACTTAACGTGAGGCCTCGGAAGCGGCTGGTCGGGCTGGACTTCTCTCGGCTATCCCTCCCCTTCGAGGTGGGAAGGATCGCCGCGACGTATGATGCCGACAATCTTTCAGTCAGGAGCCGACCCATGAGATGCACTTGCTCTCGTTGCCCCACTCTCGCGGCGGTATCGATCTCCCTTGTCCTCGGAGCCTGCGGTGGGCGCGAAACCACTGCGCCCGAGACCATGCCGATCCATCTCGAGGACCGGCTCGCCTCGGCCCAGATCGAGGGTGCGGAAGTGGACGCCGAGACGGCGAAGCCGATCGCGTGGCACTTCGGCGAGGGTCCGGCGGGATGGAAGGTCCTGCCGAGCCGCGTCGAGGGAGCCACCCCGGCCGAGGTCGATGTCGCGACCGAGGGACTCAGAGTAAGCCTGAAGAAGACCTCGTTTGCACCCGAAAAGAATGAAGGTCTCGACGGCGGCGTGTACATCGACGTCGACGCTCTAAACATCGACCTCTGGTCCCATGTGTTGATCGAGGCGCGAGCTTCCGCAGAGACGACCTGGATCGGAATCGGCTACAACTTGAATGAGTCTCCGGGCGTGGAACCGGAAGACCAGTGGCCGACAGCCTTCTGGGGTTCCGGCACCCGGCTCGTGGGTGACGGCAGGGTCCAGACCTACCGTATCCCGGTCAGGGGCGAAGGAGGTCCCATTACCGAACCCGTGCGTCAAGTCGTGATCGAGTTCGGAGCGAAGGGGCCGGCAGAGATCGAGCTCCTTTCGGTTTCCCTGGTACCCGCCCTCGCCACCTATGCCGAATCGGGGGTAGGAGTGCGCTCGGTATCGTCGATGAACCATCAAGCCTTCGGACCCCAGCGGCGAACCCTCTACTCGCATGTGCCGTCACGTATCGCCTTTCCCCTGCGAGTTCCAGGCCACGGTCGCCTCGACCTCGCCCTGGGTACCTTTGGCGGCGAGACCCGACTGAAGGTCGCCATCGACAGCGGCAGTTCCACCGAGGTACTACTCGACGAGAGCGTGCCGCCGCTCGAAGCATGGCGACAGCGCTCTCTGGACCTCGAGAAGTGGTCCGGCCAGGAGATCGAGCTCGTACTGCAGTCAGAGGCCGACTCCCCAGGAGCCCTCGCCTTCTGGGCCTCCCCTACTGTCTCCAGCGCCAAAGCTGAGAGGAGTTCGGAACGGCCCAACGTCGTATTCTACGTGATCGATGGGGCCAGCGCCGGCTACATGAGCGTCTACGGCTACGAGCGACCGACGACCCCGAACCTGCAGCAGTTGGCCGCGGAGGGCGTCGTCTTCGACCGCGCCTACAGCAACGCAACCTGGACCATGCCCTCGACAGCCTCCTTCATGACGTCGCTCTACCACAGTGTCCTCGGGGGATTGCGGGATGACGCGAACCCGGTACCTCCCCGCGTCCCGACGATGGCCGAGCACTTCCACGACGCCGGGTTCCACACCGGGGTCTTCACCTTCAACCCCAACGCTGGAGCGCTGTCGGGCCTCGACCGCGCCGTCGATGTCTTCCGTGACTACGGCAAGCGGAGCGATCCGTTCGACCCCATCGAAGCGATCTCTTCCCAGGTGCTGCAAGGCCAGTTTTGGGAGTGGCGCAATGCCTACCCGGGTCCTTACTGGGTGCACTTCCAGACCACCGACGTCCATCCGC
>JAIOJS010000094.1 GCA_019911795.1 Thermoanaerobaculia bacterium
CTCGACATGCTGCTCGGGCGAGTGGAAGGGGAGGCCGGACCCGACGCTGTCCTGGTGCTGGCCGATGCCACCAACCTGACCCGCAATCTTTTTCTGGCGACCCAGATTCTCGAATTGGGAGTGCCGGTGGTGTTGGCGCTCAACATGATGGACCGGACGGAGTCCATCGGCCTGACGGTCGATTCCGAGCGACTGTCGAGTCACCTGAAAGCGCCGGTGATCGAGGTCGTGGCCAGTTCGGGACAGGGCGTGGCGGAGTTGAAGGGTGCCCTACTTTCTGCCTTGGAGCGCAAAGGACAGGAATCCCCGGGACTCATGGTTCCGGTGAAGGAACGGGCGGCGAAGATCGCGACGGAGTGGTCGGCCTCCTCCTTCGAAGTCGAGCGGGCGCTGATCGATGTAGGAGGTGCCGCAGAGCACCGACTCGTCGAACGGCAGGGGGAGGGTGCCGGCGCGCGGTTGGTCGAGGTCCGGGAGGAGCTCTCTGCGGGCCAGTCCCTGGCGGCGCTCGAGGCGCGTGCGCGCTACGGTTGGATCAGCAAGGTCGTCGCGGCGTCGACGGTGCAACGGGAGGTGGAGGAGCGTGCGGAGGGACGCCTAGAGCGTCTCGTGGCCCATCCCATCTGGGGGAGCCTCCTCTTTCTCGTGGTGATGGCCACCATCTTCCAAGCCGTCTTCGCGTGGGCTACTCCCATCATGGAGCTGATCGATGCAGCCACGGCGCACCTTGGCCAGTGGATCGAGGGCGTGCTACCTGCCGGCGCCCTGTCCAGCCTGCTGGTCGACGGGGTACTCGCCGGAGTGGGTAGTGTCGTCATCTTCCTCCCTCAGATCCTGATTCTCTTTGCTTTCATCATCTTTCTCGAGGACTCGGGCTACATGGCCCGCGCCGCCTTTCTCATGGATCGATTGATGCGATTCTGTGGACTCTCGGGACAGTCGTTTATCCCGATGCTTTCGAGTTTCGCCTGCGCTGTGCCCGGGATCATGGCGACGAGGGTGATCCCGAGTCGTCGTGACCGACTGGCGACCATGCTGGCCGCACCGTTCATGACCTGTTCGGCTCGACTCCCGGTCTACGCTCTCCTTATCGCGGCGTTCATTCCCGATCACAAGTACGCCTGGGGATTTCTCAGTCTACGAGGCTTGGTGTTGCTCAGCCTCTACCTCCTCGGCATCGTCGGCGGGGTGGGAACGGCTCTGCTCCTCAAGAAGACCTTGCTGCGCGGACCGACTCCGACTTTCCTCATGGAACTACCCCCGTTCCGGCGACCCAACCTGCGGTCGGTTTCTCTACGGCTGTGGGAGCGCTCGAAGATCTTCCTGGTGAGGGCGGGCACGGTGATCTTCACCGTGGCGGTCGTGGTGTGGGCGTTGGCTTACTTTCCCCGGCCCCACGCGATCGCGGCGGACTTCGATAGCAGCCGATCAGCTCTGGAGATTGAGCTTTCGGGAGACGCTTTGGCCCAGGCGCTAGCGACCCTAGACAACGAGGAAGCGGCAACCTACCTGGAGCAGAGTTTTCTAGGACGGATCGGCAAGGGAATCACTCCGGTGTTTGCACCCCTGGGATGGGATTGGCGAGTTTCGGCCGCAGTGGTGGCGTCCTTCCCCGCCCGAGAAGTGGTGTTGGCGGTGCTCGGAACGATCTACGCAGTGGGTTCCGATGTCGCCGAGGATGATCCCAGCTTGGTCGCCAAGATTCGCGGGGCGACGCACGCCGACGGACGTCCCGTTTTCTCCATTCCGATGGCTCTCGGGGTGATGGTCTTCTTCGCCTTCTGCCTGCAGTGTGGAGCTACGGTGGCGGCGATCCGACGGGAGACCAATTCCTGGTCTTGGCCACTCTTCGCATGGTGCTACATGACGGCAGTGGCCTATGTTGGGGCTTGGATCACCTATCGGGGAGGCCTCTGGCTCCTGGGGGGTGGAGCGTGAACGGGCAGGAGATTCTGGCTCTTCTCTTGGTAGCGGCGGTCGTCGTGACCGCGCTCTATCGTCGGCTGCAATCACGTCGCCGCTGTAGCAGCGAACACTCCGGCAGCTCCTGTCACGGCTGCGGTGTCGCTTCGGCCTGCCAGGTCAAAGACGTCTCTTCCTCCTGATCTCTGGTCATGGTAGGACGACCCAGACGGTCTTGTTGTGGGTGGTGGAGGACGCCGGAGGCTCGGCCTCGACAGCGACTCGGCCTTGGCTGGTCTATCCTGCTTGGGAGCGGTGCTGGTAATCTTCCACCACCCGCTCACCGCTCGGTCCCGAGGCTAGCGCCCTACTCGCAGGGCAACCTCCTTGGATACAGGGCCGACTCGATCCAGGAGGAACCATGCCAACTCGTAGAGAAGTCATCGCTGCCTTGGGCGCAACCATCGCGACCGGGGCTCTAGGGTCGTCATCGCTCTCCGCCCAGCAGGGGTCGAGCCGGTCCAGATTGCCGTCACCCACGATCGTCAAACCACCGCGACTCACTCCCGGAGGAGTGGTAGGTCTGGTCAATCCGGCCCGCGCCATCTTCGAGACGGAGCCCAGTGATTTGCAGACCGAGTCGATCGAGGCCCTGGGCCTGCAGACACGTAAGGGAGAGAACTACTTCGCACGGCGAGGTTACCTGGCGGGGACCGACCAGCAGCGCGCTGATG
>JAIOJS010000095.1 GCA_019911795.1 Thermoanaerobaculia bacterium
ACACGACCAGCAAGCCGGTCGACGAGTGGGTCGCCAGCTGGGAGGACGACGAAGGATCGTTCCGGGAAGCACGGGAACCGTACCTCCTGTACCCATCCGCCGTTCGTTGATTCTGTTCTCAGCCAAGGGGAGGTGGCGGGCGCGCCCCTTGTTCTATTCCGCCGGGAATGGGAGGATGCCGCATCGTGACGTACGACTCCACTTCCCGCCAAGACCTGCGATCGTCGGACGACGAGCCCATTCGGTTTTTCCTCCCGGGACCGAGCTACGTCCTGTCGCGAGTGCGCGACGCACAGACGCGCGCCACCGTGGCTCATCGGTCGGCCGAGTTCAACGAAGTGTACGAACGGATCACCGGGGCACTCCCACCGATCTTCAGAACGGAGTCGCCCGTCGTGACGGCCACCGGCAGCGCCACGTTGTTGCTTCAGGCCGCCGTTCAGTCGTGTGTCGAAAGGCGAGTTCTCCATCTCGTTTGCGGCGCCTTCTCGCAGCGCTGGCTGGATATCGGAGTCTCGCTCGGACTCGAAGCGGACCGGGTCGAGGTGCCCCCGGGGCGACCGATCACCCCAGACCTCGTGCGTGCCGCATTGAGGCGTGGTCGGTACGAGGCCGTGACGGTGGTCCACAGCGAAACGTCGACCGGAGTCCTCAACCCCCTCCGCGAGATCGCCGAGGTCATTCGGTCGGAGAGCGACGCCCTGATCCTGGTCGATGCGGTGTCTTCACTGGCGGGTGCGATACTGGAGTCCGACGGTTGGGGTCTCGATGTCGTGGTCACCGCATCACAAAAGGCCTTGGCGGTACCTCCCGGGGTCTCACTCGCCAGTGTTTCCCCCCGGGCCGAGGAGCGGATGTCGCGAGTCGGTCGACGAGGCTACTACACTGATCTGCAGCGCTACCTGGCGAAGCATCGCTCCGGCGGCACGCTGTCGACCCCGGCGGAGTCGGTGTACTGGGCACTCGACGCTCAGCTCGGACAAGTATCCCTGGAGGGGCTCGAGGAACGCTGGAAGAGGCACCAACGATTGCAGAAGAGAACTCTCGACTGGGCCCAAGAGCGTGGTGTCGAGTTGGCGGCCGAGAAGGGTTTCGGGTCACCCACGGTGTCGGCCCTCAAGGCTCCGAGAGGCTGGACCGGACCCCAGATCGTCTCGGCCCTTGCCGATCGGGGCTTCACGTTGGGGGCGGGCTACGCCGAACTCAAACCCACTACGTTTCGCATCGGACACATGGGTGAGATCCAGGAGCGGGATCTCGAAGGCCTACTGGACGCAATGGATGATGCTCTCAAAGCTCCACCACCCTCCCAATCCCATACTCTTCGCAACTAACATCGCTCAACTTTTTCTCGATTCCGACTCAGTTTTCTTCCTTCAAACTTCGCTTGAGTTTTTATCTGACATTCAGAGCACGTTAGGAGATAGCAGTGCACCGTATTCTCATCGCTGACACCCTACACCCGGCTGGACTCGAGGCCCTGCGCGCCTCGGGCGCCGAGGTTCGCGTACTCACCGCCGAGGACAAGCCTCGACTGCTGGAGATCATCCCTGGCTTCGATGCCTTGGTGGTCCGCAGCAGCACCCAGGTCACCGAGGAGGTCCTGGCCGCCGGCACCTCTCTCAAGGTCGTAGGTCGCGCCGGGATCGGCGTCGACAACGTCGATGTTGCCGCTGCCACCGAACGGGGGATCTTGGTGGTCAATGCCCCCACCGCTAACCTGATCTCGGCCACCGAGCACACC
>JAIOJS010000096.1 GCA_019911795.1 Thermoanaerobaculia bacterium
CTTGGAACGCCAACGTCCCCGTTGGCTCTTCGTCGCCGTCACCAAGGACCTAGGCCCTGCTAGGCTTCATGGAATGACCGTCCCTTTTACCCCCCGCCCAAGCCCACCGCGGCGGCACCGCTTAGAGACTCGTTTGCTGGCACTCATGGCCCTCCTCCCCGTGGTCGCCTTCGCCGCGGGGACACCCTCTTCCTCCCCACGCCCCGACATCCTCCTGATCACGGTCGACACTCTCCGACCGGACGCCCTCGGATGGATTGGCGGCCACGATGCGACCCCCAACATCGACCGGCTGGCCGCTGAGGGGCTGCGCTTCGAGGCGGCCTATTCGCCAATTCCGATAACACTACCGTCCCACACATCGATGATGACGGGACTGATTCCGCGTCATCACGGAGTGCGCGACAACGGACAGGTCGTTCCGGGGTCTTTGAAGACGCTGGCGGAACGACTTCAGGACCTCGGGTACCGGACGGCTGCCTTCGTGAGTGGCTATCCGCTGGCGGCGGAGTTTGGACTCGAACAGGGCTTCGAAGAGTTCGACGGCGTGGCGCCGGTCGATCAGGAGCGGTCCGCCCGGGTAACGACCGAGGCAGCGCTGTCCTGGCTTCGAGGACGCGATAGCCGCTCGCCGTTCTTCCTCTGGGTGCACTACTACGATCCTCACGATCCTTATCAACCTCCGGTGGGGTTCCTGCGTCCCGGCCCGCGAGGGGCCTATCTCGGCGAGGTCGCGGCGGTGGACGCGTCGATCGGGGAACTGACCGCAGCGGTGAGCAAGGATTCGAAAAGTCTCCTGACCCTCTTCGCCGGGGATCATGGCGAAAGCCTTGGCGAGCATGGCGAGGCGACTCATGGGTTCTTCGTTTACCAGAGCACGATGGCCGTGCCCCTCATCCTGCACTATCCTGGGATGATTCTGCCTCGGCTGGGTACCCAGGAGAGCGCGCTGGTCGACATCACGCCAACCGTGCTCGATCTCTTGGACATCGCTCCCGAGGATACGGTCGTCTTCGACGGACAGAGCCTCCTCAAGGACGGACCCCGGGCTCGTCCGATCTATCTAGAGAGCCGAAGACCCTGGTATTCCTACGGCTGGTCGCCCCTTGCCGCCGTCGTCGAAGAGGGGTGGAAGTTGATCGTAGCGCCACGCCCTGAACTGTACGATCTGAGCCAAGATCCTTCAGAATCGATCAATCTGATCGATCGGGAGCGGCGTCGAGCTAGACAACTCCAGGGTCGACTTCGAGAAGTAGAGTCCGCATCGAACGTCGAGGCGTCGACAGTACTCGACACCGAGACCGCGTCTCGCCTCGCGGCTCTGGGCTATGTCGGGGCGGCACGGCAACAGGGCGAGATCCCGGTCAGCGGTCTGGCAGACCCCAAGGATCGCGTCGAGTTGTGGAATCTACTCGGCCAAGCGGAGACGGCCCGTCTGGGCCAACGGACGCGGCAGGCCCTAGAGCTCTTCGACCAAGCACTCTCCTCCGAGCCTACGAACCCGTTTGCTTTGAGTCGCTCGGGGGCACTCCTGATCGAGATCGGCGGGCCGGAGAACCTCGAGGAGGGAGTGCGCCGCCTCGAGGTTGGTGTGGCGCAGTCGCCCTTGGATGCCGAAGCCTGGGCGACGCTAGCCGGGGCAAGGGGACAGCTGCGTCGATGGGCTCAGTCCGCCGACGCTTGGCAGGAGGTCGTCAGACTTCAACCGCGTCGCCGGGAGGCCTGGATCGGGCTCGCCAACGCCCTCGGTCTCTCAAAGCGCCCCAAAGAGGCGGTACTGGCCTTTGACGGATGGCTCGAGATCCAGCCAGAGGACGCCGACGTCGTAGTGCGCGCTGGATTCGCTCGAGTGTCCAGTGGCGACTTAGCGGGTGCCGCCAAGGATCTGGAAGCAGCCGCATCACTTCAGGGGGAGTCCTTTCAGCACTCCAGCGTCTTGGGAATCTTGCTCGTTCGTCTGGGTCGAGACCGAGAAGCCGCGCCGTGGCTTCGGCGCAGTCGAAGCTCAGAGGCAGACTTTGTGGAAGGACGGCTCGCTCTGGCGCGCTACGAAGCGGAGGCGGGGAACCTTGCGGCAGCGAGGCGCGCACTTGCTGAGGCCATGGAGAAGGAGCCTTCGTTGCCGCAAAGACTCGCCAAGGACCCTTTCTTCGACGAGCTTCTGCCCTAGGACTCTCGGCTCTAGCTGCCTTCGGCACTTGCGCTCCTGGCCTTGACGCCATGCTGCTCGATGGCTTGCCACGGTCGCTCCGCCCGGTTGTTGAACGACCGAGGTGGATGGCGGCAGGGAAGGGCATCCGCTAAGCTGTTGCGGTTGATGTCAACCGCGCTTCAAGGAGAAATTGCCCTGCTTCAAGATCTTGATCCAACCGTTTTACCACTCGTAGATGATGCGCTCCGCGGTACCGGAAGACGGACGATTTCGTCCCGTCCCGGGAGGCGCATTGGGTGGCTGTTCGGAACCCTAGTGGTGACCGGACTTCTCGCCTGCGCCGGCCCTCCGGTCGACACCGAGCCGGATCTCAACTCGGAGCTCCGAACGACGGAACCCGCGATGGAACCAGCCTCGAGTATGGACCCGTCTCGCGAGGCAACGCCTCCTGGCGTCGAGTGGCAGCACTTGGAGACATCCCCGGGCGGTTCCTGGGGGATGGATGTGTCCGCGGCTCTCGATGGCAGTCTCGTGGCGGCGGGCTGGATCGCTATGGGGCAGGGACAACGCACGGATGGATTGATTCGTCGGCTGGAAGGTGACGGTACGACTCGCTGGAGCAAGACTTTCGGTGGCCCGCGGATGGATCAACTCAAGTCAGTCTTGGAATCCTCGTCTGGCGATCTCGTAGCCGGCGGGACGACGCGGTCTCAGGGGGAGACGAGAGATCAGGATGGTTGGCTTCTGCGCCTGAACTCGGAGGGAGAAACGCGTTGGGAGCACTTCTACGGTGGCAGCGGCGACGATCAGCTCTACCGAGTGACCGAGTTGCGCGACGGTTCACTGGCCGCAGTCGGTGTGACCACGACGGACACGGCTGGAGCGGAGGATCTGTGGCTAGTTCTGGTCGATGCCGAGGGCTCGCTCCTGTGGGAACGTCGCTGGGGTGGTGAACGCTCGGACTGGGGCTACGGAGTGGTGGAAAGCGAAGAGGGACTAATCGTTGTAGGCGCTTCCGCTTCGGGGGAGCGTTTGGATCTAGAGGGCTGGATTCTTCACGTGGACCTAGCGGGCGACTTGCTCTGGCAACGCGTGCTCGGCGAAACGGGAAGCGACGAACTCATGGATGTCGTTTCGTCAGGAAACTCGTTTTTTGCCGCGGGGCACACCGCCGCAGCGGGTGAGTTGGGTCAGTTCTGGTTGGTTCGATTCGGCCCTGAGGGCACGATCGACTGGCAGCGTCAATACGGAGGACCGTATCTCGATATGGCGATGGCCCTCGCCATTAACCCTGCCGGCGAGCTGCTACTTGCCGGCGGGTCAACGCCGGCACGCAACGCCTTACCCGACAGCTGGGTACTCGAGGTGGATACAGAGGGTGCCATCTTGGGCCAGGAGATCTGGGGCGGTCCACTATCCGAGGTTTGGCATGGGGTCGTTTGGACCCAGCAAGACGACGCCGTGGTGGTCGGCTATGGCCACCTCGAGGGACAGGAGCCCAAGACTCTTTGGGTGTCCCGTATCAAGAGTCTCACGGCAGCGCTGGGGGAGGCAGAACCTTGAGTGAGCAGAGCACTCGATGGGATCGCTTCGCGTCGAGACGGACTGGTCTCGGTTGGGGACTCGGACTTCTGTCGGTCTTGTTGACCGTCGGCTGTGGTGCCGGGCCGGAGACGCCGGCAGACCCGCCTCCGGCGTCGCCCGGAGGCCGCGTGTTGGTCCTAGGTTTGGATGGTGTGGACTCCGTCGTTGTCGACGAGTTGATCCAAGCGGGAGAGCTTCCCAACTTCGCTCGGCTTCGCAGCGAGGGTGTCCTGGTACCCCTACAGTCGGCTCACCCGCTGCTGAGTCCAATAATTTGGACCACCATCGCGACCGGGAGATTGCCGCAGGACCACGGAATCACTGGTTTCGTGACGATGGACGAGGGCAAGGAGTCTCCGGTAACGAGTCAACTCCGGCGCACCAAGGCGCTATGGAACCTTGCCAGCGAGGCGGGTCAATCGGTCAGCGTCGTCGGTTGGTGGGCCACCTGGCCGGCTGAGACGGTGGACGGTACCGTGGTCAGTGATCGCACCGGACTTCACTTCTTGTTGGCCGATGAAGGGACAGACCTGGAATTGCCTGGCTTGACCTTTCCCGGGGACCTGGTCGAGGAGATCGAGCCTCTTCTCACCTTGCCCGGGGACCTCGACGAGGCCGAGCTGTCCAGCTTTATTCATCGCCAAAAACTGCGTGATGGCCCGGTGGACTTTTCGGATCCCGAGAGCCACCTCCGCTGGGCGGTAGCAGCCGCTCACAGCAATATCGATGTCGGCCTTCATCTCTGGGAGTCTCGCCGGCCGGATCTAGCCCTGATCTACGTCGAAGAGGTCGATACGATTTCTCACCTCTTCGGTCACCTCTTCGGTCGCGACGACCTGTCAGGGGACCTGTTGTTGCAGGATGAAGTTTTTGGTGACGCTGTACTGTCGGCCTACCGTCTGGCCGACGCTGCGGTCGGCAAGATGCTCGATGCGCTCGACGAAGACTCGACCCTGGTCGTCTTGTCAGACCATGGCTTCCGGCTCGGAGAGTTGGTCAATGATCCCAGTCGAGCCGGCTCCGAGCGCGGAGTGAGTCACAAATCGCATCGCTTGGCGGGAGTCCTTGGTCTGGCGGGGCGAGCGGTTCGAGTCGGTGGCAACAGCGAGAATGCATCGATTCTGGATATCACCCCTTCGGTGCTGTCTCTCTTGGGATTGCCGGCTTCCGACGAGATGCCGGGTCGTGTCCTCGATGAGCTGATAGGGCCTTTGAGCTCGCCGGACCGAGTTGCGAGCTACGAGAACGGTGACGGGGGGACGGCGACGGTGGTCTCGGCGTCGACCGTCGACGAGGAACTGGTCAAGAAGTTGCGAGCGCTCGGTTATCTGGGATCCACCGAATCGGAATCGCGAGTCGGGCGCAACGATGCGGCCATCGCGTTGTCCGACTTGCGCTATAGGGATGCCGCGAAAGCCTACAAGACGTTGTTGGAGGAAGACCCCACAGATCCGCTCCTCCACACCGGGCTTGGAGTCGCCTTGGTAGGACTGGGAAGGGAGGCTGCGGCTCTCGAGTCCTTCGAGATGGCTCTGTCGCTCGATCCTTCTCTGTCTAGCGCTCTCTACCACCGTGGAGCCGCCTTGGAGAGGGCTGGCAACCTCGAGGCTGCCATTGCGGACTATCGTCTCGCCTTGCGCTACGACGCAGAGTCCCGGGGGGCTCGGAGTGCTCTCGACCGTTTGAAGGTGCCGGTAGCTCGAGTTGCCGAGACAGCCGAAGAACGGCAGGTAGCTCTCTGGCTTCGAGAGGTAGCCGATGCGGGGAGACACGGGGACTACGCAAAGGCTTCGGAACTGCTGGCAAAGTGCGAATCGCTGCTGCCCAACTCGGCAGTAGTCTTTCAGTACCGGGCCAACATCGCCTATCTCCAGGGCGATCGACCGGCGGCGATCGAGGCGATGCGGAAAGCGCTCGAGCTGGATCCAGAGAACGCCATGCTCCAGAAGAATCTGGACCGCTTGTTGAGATCAGAAGGGGAGGAGTGACGTTTGCTCCGTCGGGCTGTTGTCCTCGGCTCGGTCCTTCTGGGTCAGTTCTTCTTGGGTTGTAGCGAACCCGCGCCGCCCGTCCCCGATTGGGACTCTAGTCTCCTTGCCACGGATCCGCGGATTGTTGAACTCCTGAGTAGAGGCCAGCAGGCGGTCGAGCAGTCACCTCGGAGCGGGGAGCTCCGGCGCCGTCTTGGAATGGCCCTGGAGGCCAACGGACTTTGTGCCGTCGCGGAAGGTTCATACGAGGCGGCGATCGCCCTCGACGGTCAGGATGCCAAGGCCATGTACCGACTGGCGGCCTGTGAAGCGGAAGGCGGAGACCTCGAAGAAGCTGTTCGCCACCTCGAAGAAGCGATTGCGGTGGATCCGACCTATGGACCGAGCTATCGGCGACTTGCGGACTTGCACTTATTGCAGGGTGATCTGAAGCGAGCCGAAGCGAACTTCGCGAAGGCATTATCCATCGACGTTGACGATCCGGCGGCAACATTGGGTTTGGCCAGGACGCTGCTGCAGGCGGGAAGAGCCGAGGCGGCAGCGAACCTAGCCAAGGAGGTCTTGCGGGCGGCGCCCTCGAACGAACAGGCGGTGACGCTACTAGTCCGGGCTGAAAGGCAGTTGGGTAGGACCGAGACTGGATCGACGCCAGCGGGGATGTCGCCTGCACAGGAGCTCAGCTGGCAAGACCCGTGGACTCGAGAGCTCGACCCCTATCGCGTTGGCATAGCCAGCGAGTTGGAGGCGGCGCAGGTGGACTTGGCGGCGGGGAGGGTTGCAGAGGCACTCGAACGCTTGCAGATCCTGATCCGACGGCGTCCCGACGACCCGACCGTGGCCAGCAATCTCGGAGGCGCTCTGTTGGCGGCGGGGCGACCAGGGGAAGCGGTCGCTGTCCTAGAACCGGCGCTTCGAGATCGCCCCGATCTGTGGAGCCTCTCGATGAATCTTGCCGCGGCTTACTACATGAATGGGCAGCTCGAAGAGTCTGCCAAGCTGATCGACCGAACGATCGGGATGCACCCAGATCGCGCCAGGATGCACGAGCTTCGGGGGCAGGTTCGACTCGCCCTCGGCGAGGAAGAGGCGGGTCTACAGTCGCTTCGCGAAGCAGTGCGCTTGGGCGGTGACGATCAGGCGCTTCTATTCCGGGTTGCCTTGGAGCACTACCAGAATGCTCGCTGGTCAGCGGCCGCCGAGGCCTTTCGAGCTCTCACGGAGTTGCTGCCGAATCGGGGTGACTATCAGCTCGCGCTCGGCAGGAGTCTCATGAGTATGGGGGAACTGTCGGCGGCTCGCACCGCCCTGTCGGCGGCGGAGCGTCTCGGGGTGCCGACTCCCGATCAGTTGGCGGCGGCTCAGCGAGAGCTCGAAGCGGCGACGAAGTCCTTGTGATTCGACTACGAGGATCGATCCGTGCGCTGTGGCCTCTTCTCTTCGTGGCAGTGAGTTGCGCCGATTCGGGCGAGCGACCGTCCGATCAGGGCCTGGCGTCACCCCCTCCCAAACCGTGGTTCGAGGAGATTTCCAGCACGGCGGGCGTAACCTTTGTCCACGACTCTGGGCACCGGGAGAGCTTCCTGATGCCGGAGATCATGTCGGGGGGAGTGGCTCTGGTGGATCTGGACGACGATCATGATCTCGACCTCTACTTCGTTCAAGGAGGTCCGCTAGAGGGAGCTCCTGAAACCCGACCACCGAATCAACTGTTTCTGAATCGGGGGGACGGGACGTTCGTCGAAGCGACCGAAGGGAGTGGTGCGGGCGACCGAGGTTATGGAATGGGCGTTGCGGCGGGTGATGTCGATCACGACGGCGACCTCGACCTCTATGTGACCAATGTGGGTCCCGACGTTTTGCTTCGGAATGAGGGCGAAGGCAAGTTTCTCGATGTGACGCAGGCAGCTGGTCTTGGCGATCCTGGGTGGAGTTCCAGTGCGCTCTTTGCCGATGTCGACCGCGATGGCGACCAGGATCTGGTCGTCACTCGCTACCTCGGATGGACCCCGCAGGGGGAACTCGACTGTCTCTCCGATCTCGGCGCCAAGGACTACTGCAGTCCACAGAGCTATGACTCTCCGACCACCGACCTCTTGTATCTCAACGACGGGACTGGCCGATTCATCGATGCCAGCGAATCGTCGGGTCTCGTTGCGGCGCGTGGAACGGGCCTTGGGATCGTGGCCGAGGACTTTGACCAGGACGGGTGGGTCGACCTCTTCGTAGCCAATGATGGAATGGCCGATCACTATTGGCACAATTTGGGCGACGGGAGATTCGAGGAGCAAGGAGTTCTCACCGGTTGTGGAGTCGACAACGAGGGCAGAGCGAAGGCGGGCATGGGGGCGACGGTGGGAGATGTCGATCGAGATGGGGATGCCGATCTCCTGGTGTGCAACCTCGACGGCGAGACGGACTCCCTCTTTCTGAACCATGGTTCCTATTTCGTCGATGCGACGGCAGTCTCGGGACTTGCGGCCGTGAGCCGACGCTTCACTCGGTTCGGTATCGGGTGGGTGGATTTTGATCTGGATGGAAAACTCGATCTCTATCAAGCGAATGGACGCGTGACCCTTCCGGGTCGGTTGAGCGAGGGTGATCCTTTCGCGGAAGCGAATCTCCTCTTTCGAGGAGAAGGCGATGGGCGGTTTGTCGAAGTCCTTCCGCGAGGAGGAACCGCCCGCAAGCTCGTCGCAACGAGTCGGGCCGTGGCCTTCGGTGATATCGACCGCGATGGTTCCACCGACTTGGTCGTCGTGAATCGGGATGAGGCTGCTCATGTTCTGCGGAATGTCGTAAGCGACCGAGGTCACTGGGTCGGGATCGACGTGCGCGATGAGCATGGTGCCCCCGCCCTGGGAGCGAGACTTCACTGGCGTCAGGGTGGTCGGGCTCTGGTTCAGACCGTTCGTTCGACGGTGGGCTATCAGGGGGCCAGTGCTCCTGATATTGTCCTAGGGCTTGGACCCGAGCCGCAGATCACGGAAGTGCAAGTGGAATGGGTGGATGGGGCGATCGAGGACTTCGGCAGCCTCTCCGCTGGGGGGTGGACTCGTCTTCGGAAGGGGACTCACTAGAGTCCTAGGAACGCTCTCTCTCCAAGTGAGTCTGTCGATGTCACCGCGTCGGGTCTTGTGTTATCATGCCGACCTGATTTAACTTTGGGAGTGAGCCTACCAACCTCGTAGGCTCGATCATAGGATGTACAACGAAGGAGAGTTACCTTGAAGAGAGCCGTTTTGTTGGGATTGTTGGGTGCTGCTGGCGCCGCCACCGTGCTCAGCGCACAGATTGTTAGTTCGGCTGGAGTCGGAGGCACTGCCCCTTCCCAAGCCACGAACGGAATGATGGTTCTGCACACGCAGATGGATCTGGGCTCGGGCAACGGTGCTCCGGATCAGGATTTCGAAGCCGCCTACAACGGTTATGACGCCGAAGGCGCCGACGATTTTGACGTGAACTGGGCCGACGGCTGGGATATTTCTCAGATCAACACCACGGGTACCACCGGAACCCCCGGTGCCTCGACCGTAAATCTCAACTTCTATAGTGACAACGGCGGCACCCCGCTCGGCGGCACTCTTGCTTGCAACTATGCCAACGTCGTGCCGACGACTGACAACACTGGCTCGTTCGTCATCGACCTTCCGTCGAACTGCTCCTTGCCTCAGGGCTTGCACTGGGTGGCCATTCAGACCAGCCAGAACTTCGCAGCGAACGGTCAGCACTTCTGGAGCAACCGCACCGCGGCCAACTTCGCCAATGCAGTGTGGCGCAATCCTCTTGATGGCTTTGGGTCCGGCTGCACCGACTGGGACACCATGGTGAATTGTGCCGTTGGTGGCTCCTTCCCTGACTTCATGTTCTCGGTAGTCGGTGATCTCGGCGTTCCTCCCTCGAACCCGATCATCGAGGTCCCGACCCTAGACAAGGCTGCCCTTGCCGGCCTTGCCCTGCTGCTTCTTGCTGCGGGCATCGTTGCGGTCCGTCGCTTCAACTAAGGAAGCGAACTCCGCTCTGGACGGTAAAAGCCCCCGAGGAGACTCGGGGGCTTTTCTCGTTTTGGCCTGACTAGCCTGATGGTCTCGGGCTGCATCCCGGCACCCCTAGGATCCGTTCCGAGGGTCAGGGATGCTCACTCCGCTCTTGGCGGCTCGATGTCGATTCGCTGGGCTTGTTCCCGAAGGCGGCTCCGACGCTCCAACTCGAGTTGCATCTCCGGGGAGAGTCCATGTCGAGAGGGCGTACCGACTGAGGGTTGGGCTTCTGTGTCGCTACCGAAGTCGACGAGGCCGTCCGCCACTTCTCCGAGGGTCGTCTCGGCGTACCGATGTCCCTCGAAAAAAAGCTCTCCGGCCGGTTCGATGGCGAGGGCCGTTCCCCGAATGGGGATCCAGGAGGGCGATGGCGTCGGTGGAAACCAGCGTGAAATCTGACTGTTTCCTCGCCGATCTCGAGGTAGGGAGCGTACTGAATACACGGCGGCGCGAGCGTCGATGCGGAGAGCGACCGGGATACCCATGCCCGACTTCTCGCAGTGCCCGGCTCCATAGATCGCCAGTCCCTTCCGCCCGGGTTCCAGAACCTCGTGATCGAGGGTCTGCGCATACCATCGACGTCGGTCGAGGTACGGTGCCAGGCCTGCGGCGGTCCTAACCTCGGCCCAGGGGATGGGAACCGCACCGCCGACGATCCGCACCCGGTCGTCTCGGGGCGCCGGGCGGTTGACCTTGGCAACCGCTCGTAGGAAGTCCTCGTAGATCGGGGCCTCCCAGAACTCGCCGCCGCCCGCGTCGAACCAGAGGGGTCGAAGCTGATCACGAGTCAGGGGCTCGCCGTCGAGGATCGCACGATCCAGCAGTTCCTGGTGGAGCGGACTGGCAAACTCCACGACGATGATGTCGACGGTTTGGAGGAAGTCAGGGTGCTCTATCAGGGCCGTTCGCAAGGCGGCGTCGTCGGGGCTCCCGTGAACCTCTCCCAGGCACACCAGGTTTGCCGAGTCCAAGGTCTCGAGAATCCTGCCTGCTACCTCAACCAGCGAGGCTGTTTGCATCCTGGCGGTTACCTCCGAGTCGCCGGCGATGGAATCCGGAGCTTTCGGTGGCGAGTTGTCAGTGTCTGGTCGACACGCCGAGAGAGCTAACAGCGCGGAACTGAGGCAGAACAGTATTCCGAGCCGGAGTCGATGGGGCCTCGCTCGGCTCCAAAGGTAGGGTCCGCAGTAGAGCGCGGAGCGGTTGGACCGCGAGGTCGCCGGCCAGAAGGCTCGACTCATCTCGCCTTCTCTTGGCAAGAAGACTCGACAAAGATCGCGATGGCCTCCCACGCTTGGACGGGTACTGTCTGAAGCAAGAGGTGGGGGGCGTCGAAGGTGAAGACCGTCATGTCCGGTCTGACTTCTTGCATCTTGCGCGAGGAGTCTCGCAGCACCAATCGATCGTGCTTCGCTCTCAGGTAGAGAATCGGGACGGGACACCGCTCGAATTCGGGGGTCACGTCGACGGTAGCCAGCTCTTCCAGTCGGGCTCCCATAACCTCGCTACCGACCTTCTGCCTGAGCCGTTGGAGCTCTTGGATTCGGCTTCGCGGCGCGCGGAGGCCGGCCATGGACCACCCGGACTACCCGATCGGACGGGTAGGACTCGATGGCGGTGGAAAAATGGCTTGGGGTCACCGCGACGAACTCGTCGAAGAGTTCGCCCGTGCCATCGAGACCGGGTAGAAGAACCAGATGCGGCATGGCGCCGAACCTCGGTCGCTACCGCGAATAGAGATCGATGATGCGCTCGATCGCTCGCTGGCAGACGCGGCAGAAACCAACCTCATCGCGGGTGAACATGATGCAATCGGCCTCGGGCCGGTAGAGACCGTGCGCCTCGTACTCCGCACCCTCAAAGGCGCCGATGGCGTCGGCATACTCACCGCGGGCGAGGAGTTCGGTGCTCCAGTCCTGGATCTCGTGGAAGAAGTGGTCCATAACGTCTTCCGACACACCCTGCTCGCGGAGTTCGGCGCGCCGAACCTGACTCTCGCGCGAGCTACGGTCGTACTCCTCCTTGTCCCAGGGAGTGGGCAGAGGGGTGCCGTCCGTGACCATGTCGGCCCACTTGAAATT
>JAIOJS010000097.1 GCA_019911795.1 Thermoanaerobaculia bacterium
TGTCTGTCCGGGAGAGGTGTCAGCCGAATAGTTGAGACGACAACAACAAACCCTCCGGAACCGCCACATCGGACCTCGACAGATCAACAGCCCGAGGAAGATCGCCCAATTTCTCGAGCAGACTCTCCAAGATCCGCCCCCTCGCGACCGATTACCACCGCGACAGCACTCAACGGACGCACTTCTACCGGGACCGACAGGTGTCGATCGTTAGAAGCATTGCGGGACGAGAACTTCTATCCTGGGGCCGGCCGCGGCTGGCCCACCGGGAAGAGGTGTCAGCCGAATAGTTGGCTGGGGCCGAATAGTTGGCTGGGTCAGCCGGCCGAATAGTTGGCTGGGTCAGCCGAATAGTTGGCTGGCCGAATAGTTGGTCTGGGCTGGGCCAACGACATGGTCAGTCTCCTCCTCCAACCTCGGGGAAGGCAATCGTCCAGTCCTGAGTGTCTCCCGTCTCGAATCCGCTGGCGAACAAGGGAGTACCGCTCAGGACATAGTCCTCGACCTCACCGTCACTGGCCAACCCCGTGACGCCGAGCGTGCCGAGGGTGTCGTACGAAGTCAATCGGACACGGGCGTAGGTTGTAGGAACTGGAGTGGTAGCGACGATGTCAAAGGGAACGGTGTTGAGCCCCGCCAGTACGGGACGGTCGACCAGGATCTGTTCACCGCTGTCCTGCCAGTCGCCATCACCGTTAAGGTCGATCCACGCGTTCAGGTAGCCGGGACTCGAGACTCGGGCCTGCAACTCCGCGCTGGAGAGCGGTCGCAAACAGCAGGGAAAAACGACGCCTTCTTCGTCGTCGTTACCAAGGTCGTCACCTCGAGCTCCGAGAACTGGGACGCCGTCGGTCTCGGCGTCGATCGGCTGATAAAGACCATGAACGAAGACATCCTGGTTGTGATTCGTGTCGCCGGGGACGAGGTTCGAGGCTCTGGACGGAAAGGCCACCCAATCCCCCTCTGCGGAGATGGAACAACCGTAGAGGGAACGCCCGTTCGCCTCGTTGCCGAGGGAGTCCACGCTGACCCGTTCGGTGCTACCGGTAGTGCGGTCGTGAACGTAGACGTCGAACTCGAGGTTTGTATCGTCAGGGACCAGAGAGGAATGGGTTTCAAAACAGACGACTCGGCCATCCGCGGATATCGAGATTCCGTAGCTCCCGTCATTCCCCTCAATACCCGTCGAACTCACACTGGCGCGCAGCATACTGCCGCTCAACCGGTCCAGGACGAAGACGTCGGTCACACCATTGGTATCGTTGGCCACGAGATTGGTGGCGGCGGATCCGAATGCAATCAACTGCCCATCTGCGCCGAGCGAAGCATCTCCACTGAAGCCGTCGCTTGGCTGGCCGCCCAGCGCCTCGAGACTAGCGCTGGCCGTGCTGCCGGTGAGAACCTCGTACACGAATACATCGCTAACTCCATTGGTATCGTCCACAACCAGGTTCGAAGCCACCGATTGAAAGGCGACGAACTGCCCATCGCCGGAGACTGATGGGTACTCGCTAGCACCATTGCCCTCGATACCCAAGGAATCAACGCTGACTCGCGATGTCGTTCCGTTCACCCGGTCGTGGAGGAAAACGTCCGACATGCCGTTGGTGTCTCCGGATACCAGGTTCGAGGCCACGGAGGAGAAGGCGATCCAACGTCCATCGGCTGAGACCGAGGGTGAGTCACTGTCGTCGTTAGCTTCACCCCCAACCGAATCGACACTGACGCGAGATGTCGTTCCACTGTCACGATCGTGCAAGAAGATATCCCAGCTCCCATTCGTATCGTTGGCGACGAGATTCGAGGCCTCCGAACGGAACACTATCCATCGCCCCTCGGCCGAGATCGCCGGATCCTGGCTATAGCTATTCCCCTCTAGTCCCAACGAATCCACGCTCACCCTAGAAACCATCCCGGTATAGCGATCGTGGATGAAGACATCCCTTCGGCCATTCGTGTCGCCAGGCACCAGGTTCCCCGAGGAAGAAGTGAAGGCCACGTACCTGCCAGAGGCGGAAATCGCTGCCATCTGCGCCAAGCCCGCGACCTGGTGTCCCGCCAAATCGACACTGACACGACGAGTCATCGGAGGAACAATGCTACCCAGGAACAGCGTGGGGTCACCGGGAATGGTGTGGCGAGCTCCATCATCGTCGAGCCGAGTCGGAAACGACCACTGCGGATCTACACCCGAATCAGGGGCATCTCCAAAGTCGAGGCCTCCCTGGGCTGTACCGACCGCAGCAACTGCAGCCATTGTCAGACTAAACAACGAGCACCTGATTGACAGCATTGCGAACGTCCCTCTGCAGTCACAGTACCAGAGGGAGCCCTGGAGGTCCAGGTTGACTGAGACCACCGGGAGAGGTGTCCCACCGGGAGAGGTGTCAACCGATTAGTCGAGAGCGTTTGACCTCGCGCTCTTCTCAATCCTCCAGGCTCGAGGAAGAGGTGTCAGCCGAGTAGTTGTGACGGGTATCCCATGTCGGGTATCTACGAGGTTCCGCGTAGATACCTTTCGGGCTCGCTTTGGTGGCGCTTACCTCATGACGAGCTAGCGGTCCTACCAAGAGGGTGACACTTCGACTTCTCACTTCGACTTCTCAGTAGGTGAAGTGGGTGCCAGGAGTCTTCCGAATACAGCCCCGGTTCTTTGATACCATCGTCGGATTCCACGGGTGTATACTGGCTACAGGATACATTCTGGACACAAGGACTGGCGGTTGAAGGGGTACCTTCCAGATCTGGCCGGATGCACTGCATCCCCCCGAACGTCTGTCCCGCGCCGCAGTCTATCGACCTCAGGGGAGGCTCAGCATGTTGGACGCAATGAACGGGGTTTTGGCCGGTTGCGATGCTGGGGCCGTTCCGCGGGCCGCAAGGCATGGACTCGATCTTCCGCCAGAATGCCGGCCGGTCCGCCAAGGACTACTCTCCCTCTTGGCCTTTAGCTTGGTGGTAGTCCCGGCCTTGGCCCAAGATCCCACTCTGTTGCTGACTTCATCACCTTCGTTAGTGGTGCCCTCCAATCCCTCGAGTTTCAACAGCGACACCATCGGTTTCGGTTCCGCCGTGGCGCTAGACGGCGACCTGATGGTGGTTGGCGCTCCACTGGAGGCGATGAGTACGAACAACACGGTGAGCTGGGTCGGCGCGGTCTATATCTTCGAGCGCGAAGGCTTCTCCTGGGTCGAACGACAGAAGCTTCGCGCCCCGGTCGAACTGCAGTTCGAAGAGTTCGGGCGTTCGGTCGGCGTCGCACGGGGCTACGACCTCAACGGACCGATCGACTACTTGGTCGTCGGTGCTCCTGGCTTTCAGGTTTCCACCGGTCGGGCCTACCTCTTCAGCCGTGTGCCCGGCGGCGACTTCGTGTTCGAAACAACACTAAGCCATGATGTGACCTCAATTGGGGGGCTGTTCGGGGAATCTGCTGCCATTGATTTTTTTGTCCCACCGAACTCCGTGAACGGGGATCCCAAGTTTTTTGTAGCCATCGGGTCATCCTTCAATCGCGATCCGGGCGACGGGGGAAACAGCCAACACGGTTCACTCTCGATCTTCCAACGAACGGGGGGACCCCCAACGTGGGCGATCAGCCATGAGTTCTACGCGGATCCGAACCAGCGTCTAGGTCGGGGCGTAGCGATATCGCGAGACCACATCGTCGCGGCGGGTAACATCACGGACCCCCTGGGAATGTTCGGTGGCGCTCTGCACATCAGCCAGGCAAACGAGCAACCTGGCGGTGTGTTTCACTACGCAAAGGACTGGAAGCTGGTCCCGCAGGCGACGAGCGCGACCGGTCTCGGAGTCTCGGTGGCGGTGGAGGCGACCCCGTCTGGTGGAGTCGCAGTTCTTGGCGCCCCCCTGGACGACGAGATCGACGTCGACGCCGGCAAGGTCTACATCTTCGACATCACTCCCGGTGGAATGGGTACGACCCGGACCGAGGTAGCGACCCTGGCCCCGACCAGCCTAGCCTCTCGTGCAGAATTCGGCACTGCGATGGCCCTATCGGGGAGCATCTTGGCCGTCAGTGCGCCGGGACAAGCAGACGACGGTCAGATCTATCTCTTCGAGCAGGGAGCCACTGCTGCGGATTGGACCGAGGTCGGCTCCATCGTCCCGTCGTCGACCCATCCTTCGACCTCTTGCAGGGCGGGTAAAGGCCTGGCGCTGCAGGGTCTCACCGCCATCGTAGGCTGCCCTACGATCGGTGTCGTTCAGACTGCGGGGACGTTCATCTACTTCCCGTCAGGCCTCTTCTTTGACGGCTTCGAGACTGGCGACACCATGGAATGGTCCTCCAGTCAGCCGTAGCCCGGCAGGAGAGGTGTCAGCCGAATAGTTGAGACAGCACCGGAAACACTCGTTAGGCCGAGTTCCGAGACCTCTCGAAGTGCGGGTTCATCGATCGCATGACGCCCGCGAGTGTTCGAACTCATGTTAGAGTATCAATTGGCACGGAGGTACTCTGAGATGGCAACCAAGACCTTGAAGCTCACCCAGGTTGGGAACTCGACGGGAGTCATCCTTCCGCGGGAAATTCTCGAGAAGCTCCGCGTGGAGCGAGGCGATATTCTCTCCGTCATCGAGACACCTGATGGCATCGAACTCACGCCGTACGATCCCGACTTCGCAAGCCAGATGGAGGTTGCCGAGCGAGTGATGCGCGAAGATCGGGACGTTCTCCGTCTGCTCGGGGAGTAGCTCGAGTGACTGAGCCGATTTGGGTTCGCGACGACGTCGTGCTCGCCATTCACCGGCGCCAGATCGCCGAACACGGTGGAGTGAGCGGGCTCCGGGATGAGGGACTCCTTGCATCCGCCCCCGAGGCAACCCCCGACCTTGCAGGTTTCGCGGCCTCCTACGCCTACGGGATCATCCGGAACCATCCCTTCCTGGATGGCAACAAACGCACTGCCTTCGTTGTCTGCCGAACCTTCTTGCTCCTCAACGGTCTAGATCTCGCGGCATCCAAGAAAGAGAAGTACGAGACATTTCTAAGACTCTCCCAAGGTGAGATCTCGGAATCCAAGCTGGGAGCTTGGATCCGGGACCGAGTACGATCCCCTGGGGGATAGCCCCGGGGGAGAGGTGTCAGTCGAATAGTTGACAGTTGGCCGAATAGTTGGCCGGTTCAGCCGGCTCCGGGAAATTCGGCGGCGGCAACTATTTCGAGAATGACGGCAACGGTAGGATCGGCAGTCCCAGTTCGGTCACCACCTCTTTAAAGCGCGGATCGTCTCTAAGCCCCATCAGGATCCTGTGGCTGGCGACGATGTACAGATTGCTGTCATCGTTGGCAATCGCCTCCCAAAGCACCCAAGTAGGTGCCAGGAGTCTTCCGAAGACGACCGCGAGTATCGGTCTGAGAGAGCCATCTCCGGTCCCAAAGTAGCCGCAAACCCCGAGACTCTCCTTCAAAGTCGATGCTGGAACGGCACGACTACCCAATCTAGCCTCAAGAACCGACGAGACAGGCCCCCGGGGAGAGGTGTCAACCGAATAGTTGAGACAGCCAGAGCTATACCTATGACCGGTTTGCGGTGCTACGATCACCCCTCGAATGAATCCAACTGCCTCGAGCCGATAGATTGAGTGGATCTCAGCTTGAAAGCCAATGCGAGCCGCCCTCAAAGAATTCTCGGTCTCGACAATGCCGATCTGTCGGAGGGTTCTATGCCCCGAGCGACCAACCCAGATCAACTGTTGGATCTGCTGGGAGAGACGAAAGACGTCGATCCGGTTCTTTCTCCAGCCGACGAGATGCTCTACGGAAGCAATTTAGGCCACTACCTCTCGGTGGGTCAGTCTGCCCTGCGTTGCATCCGACTCGGTCTGCTCTCTGCCGGAAGGCAACCCAGCAGCGTCAGGCGTATCCTCGACCTGCCCTGCGGCCACGGACGAGTCACGCGAACACTACGGGCCGAGTTTCCGACCGCGACCATCACAGCCTGCGACCTCGTGCCAGACGCAGTCGACTTTTGCGCAGCCAATTTCGGAGCCGTACCGGTCTACTCCAAGCAAAACCTCGAAGAGATTGAACTCGAGGTTGAATTTGATCTCATCTGGTGTGGTTCCCTGCTGACTCACTTGGACGCCGGGCGTTGGCGGCAAGTTCTGAACTTCTTCGAGAAATACCTCACTCAACATGGTGTTCTGCTCTTCTCGTCGCACGGCCGCAGTGTGCCCACGAAAATCGCCCGTGGGTGGGACTACGGTTTGGAGGCCGACCAGCTCGAGGCCCTCGTCAGGAACTATAGGCGCTGTGGTTTCAGCTACGAAGACTACCGACAGACTCCCGGCTACGGCATCAGCGTGGCTAGTCCACACTGGGTCATGGAGTTGCTGGAGGACTCCGACGACCTTCGAATCCTCAGCTATTCTGAAGACGCGTGGGACGCACACCACGATGTCGTTACCCTTCTTAAGGGATCCGTCGAACCCATACCTGGGCCGCGAGCGACGGAGCATACATTGTTAGATTTTGGTTCATAGCGAGAGGTTGGATACGTTGTCGGTTCTGTCAGGAGGAGGTGTCAACTGTCAGGAGGAGGTGTCAACCGAATAGTTGAGAGAGCAACCCCAAACCCTCCCAAATCACTAGATCGGATCGGGGCGAACCGACAACCCAGGCGAGTCCAGGCCTCGCGACGTCGCGGAGGGCCTCGAGGGCCCAGCGACCACACCGGCAACTAGCGTTCGCGACTCTGAGACTTTCGTATCGCCTCTGCCTTAGCGCGCTCAAAGATCTCCTGATGAGGCTTCGGATCGAAGGGAACGACCACTGGCACTTGCCAAGTACCCCCTGCCCGCCGATAGCGCACTTCCAGATCGACCACCTTGTCAACCCTCGGAAACATCGTTGGTCCAGGATGCTTCATATACTCGGCGCGCCCCAAGACGCGATACTCAACCTCGGCCACCTCGTCCTCGAAGACGAAGGCTAAGGACCAACCGAAGTTGGTCGGGGTTGCCATCAACCGCACCGCGCCGCTCGAAGGGTAGGTCAAGTCCGCCGGCACCTCGTCGAAGACGATACCCCAGTTGGTCTCGGGCCAACCGAGATTGTGGTTCAAGGCAGGTACGTCTCGCGGATCCAGGATCGGTGCTTCGATCTGGAGAACCCTCTGGGCCAGCCCCTCAGATTCCTCGCGAAATAGATGGACGCAGTAGTCCGCAGCGTCAGAATCGCCAGCGATTCTTGGGCACGACAGAGACCATTCGACCACCTTCAGCCCGAAAAGACTGGGGTGCCTGGTAAAAGCCGCGGCGTTTACCGAAATCCGTTCATCGTCGCCGGTGAGGTACACCACCGTCGAAGCCTCACGCCCGTCCCGCAACTGCGTCTGAATCTTCGCGGTGCCGAAATCGCGAGAGATCACCGTGGCGACCACACTGTACTCGTCGCTCACCTCGCGAGCCCTCTGCGCCGCGCCCTCTGCAGGCGTCAGCTCCTGAAAGAGCTCGGATACGCTCACCGTCTCCTGCCTCGACTTGGCAAGTACCTCAGTTCCCCGATACTGATTCACCACCCCATAGACGTACCGACCCACCTCTTCCAGCGAGTACAAAGTGCCTGACGGCCCAACGCTCAGAAACATTTCAGCGGTCGAGTCTTCTGCCACCATCGGGTTCGAACCCAGGCCGACTAGGAGCAAGAAAAAACACAAATCTTGTAGGGACAGTCGTTTTCTTCTACCGATTGAGATCGACACTCACAATCCTCCCTATTTCCATCGTGCGGCGGATCATACCTAGAATGAGGACTCCAGCCGGTCCCTGCCCAGGAGGCCTTCCCGGAATCGCGACGAACCGACAACCCAGGCGATATCTCTCACTCCCCCGCCGAGAACGCCCGGAATCCGACCGCTAGCGGCCAACAGTCGCCGCGAACCCGCTCATCGGACACACCTCCACCGTGACCGGCGCTGCCGGCCCTTTGATCCCCTTGCGGGGACGGGGACCCTTACCCTGGGGCCGGAAAGTCAGCACCAGCAGACACGTTGACAGTTCATGGTCAAAGACCATCCCACCTCGAGGACAAGAGCGGTCGGAGGCAACCCGCCACCGGGGGGAGTCCTTCTTGCCACCCAGGGAGGAGCCGCGCAACAAGCACGTCGGCCGACCGTATCTCCCTGGCCCGGGCTCTTTGCCCTCTGGTTCCGTTCCCCAATGAATGATGGACGGCGAGCCGAAGCTCGCAGTGAGGAAGTGACATGAAGAAGTACGCCGTAGGACTCGTGCTCGTCGGACTCTTGGGCCTCGCAGTCGCCGGTCCAGCCCGCGGCGAGACAGCGGAGGAGAACTACGCAAAGATGGCCCAGGCGCTCGAGGAGGGGGATCTACAGGCCCTGGACTCTCTCCTTGCGGCGGGCGCCAACGCCGACTTCAAGCCCGAGGGCAAACGCTCTTTGCTAGCCACCGCGATCTACGCCGGAAACCATGCCGTGGTCGAGAAGCTCATCGCGCACGGCGCCGATGTGCATCGGCAGGAGGGTTCCTACCGGGGCACCGCGATCATGTTCGCGGCCGATGCCAACGACATCGCCATGGTAGAACTCCTCCTCGAGCACGGAGCGGACATCGACAGTCGCGACGGCGCCTACGGCGATGCTGCCATCAACTGGGCGGCCTACGCCGGGCATTTCGAGATGGTCGAGTACCTCCTCGACAAGGGGGCGAATCCCCGAATCGTCGGTCACGGCAATGCCCTCGAGATCGTCATGCGCCGGGGCTTCCAGCCGCTCGTCGAGCTGCTCGCCGGTCGCATGGAAGCAACCCGCCCGCTCTCCGAAACCGAGGCCCTGCTCGCCGAGGCAATCACGACGGATGATCCGGAAAGGATCGAGGAGGCTCTAGCCGCAGGCGCCGAGGCCAACGCCAAGGACCAGTTTGGACGCCCCTTCATCGCGGAGGCGGCCCGCACGGGCAAGGCGCACGCCCTCGCGGCGCTGATCGAGGCCGGCGCCGAGGTCGACGCGCTCGACCCTATCGGTTACACCGCACTGATGGAGGCGGCCCGCGACCGTCAGGCCGAGTGCGTTCGTATTCTCCTTGCCCACGGCGCAGACGCCAATCACGTCTCCGCCGAGCATGGTTTGGCCCTGACTCCGCTGCACCTCGGAGCGATCGGGGGAAGCGTGGAGGTGGTCGAAGCGCTGGTCGCCCAGGGTGTCCACCTCAATGCCAAGGGCACGATCGGCACCACCCCACTTCTTTGGGGCCTCTTCGAGGGCAGCACGGAGGCGGGAATCCGTCTTATCGAACTCGGCGCCGACCCGACGATCACGACCACTTCGGGCTATTCGGCCCTCGACTTCGCCAGGGACACCGACAATCAGCCACTGCTCGAGGCGATCGAGGCCTGGAAGGCCCGCTGATTGAGTGGCGGGTCGAGGAGCACTCACTTCCGAGGACTCGGCAGCGGAGAGAGGTGGCTGGGAGAGAGGTGTCAACCGAATAGTTGAGAGAGCCTCGCCTGGGTGAGTTGATCAGCCCGGGTCCGGTTCCTTGG
>JAIOJS010000098.1 GCA_019911795.1 Thermoanaerobaculia bacterium
CAATTTGCTAGCGGGCCCCAGTCGCCTGCAACTCCTCCCCAACCGGTCGACCCGTTTTCCCGCCTGGGAGATCCGCTACGAGGACCTCTCCAGTCCTCCCGAGACCCACGTCCGGGGACCGGCCGAATCGAGAGTCCTGGCACGGGGCGCTGCGCGCGTCATCCTCGAGACCCGACGTCAGGTGCGGGGTTCGACTTTTGTCCAGCGCTACCGCTTGCCGAGCGGCGCGGCCGGGGACCGGCTCGAGATCCAGACCCTGGTCGACTGGCGGACCCGCGGCGCCCTCCTCCAGGCGACGTTTCCGCTAGCCGCGGCGAGCCCCACGGCACTTCTCGATCGCGGGGTTACGGCGGTCGAACTCGGTATCCAGCGCCCCGAACTGTACGAGGCGCCCGGCCAGCAGTGGGCTCTCCAAGTGTCCGAGGACGACAGCTTTGGCACCGCGATCTTGAGCCAGGCCAAGTACGGCTGGAACAAGCCCGACGCCGAGACCCTTCGTCTCACCCTGCTCCACACCCCCACGGTGGGACGCCGCTTCCGCCACCAAGGGCTTCTGGATATCGGCCGCCACGAGATGCACTGGGCTCTTTTCGGCTTCTCGGGATCCGCCCGTCCCGCCGTGCCGTGGGCGGCCAGCGAGTTCAATCAACCGGCCCTGCCCTTCGTGGTTCCGGCTAGCAAAGGCCGGCTCGGCCGCTCGTGGAGCTTTCTCGAGACCTCCGGGGATCGGGCCTTGGTGCGGACCGTCAAGCGCGGGGAACGTCGCGACGAGATCATCGTCCGGCTCTTTGAGCTAGCGGCGCAGGCGAGCAAAGTGACTCTCACCACGGCAGCTGGGGTCGAGAGTGCGGTCGAACTGGATGGAGTGGAGGCGCTTCGAGACGAGAAGAGCGACGGCGCTGCCGCCGACGGGGCCGCCCTGGCTCTCCGCAGCGGCAAGCTCTCGTTAGAGATGACACCTCACCGCCCGCGCACCCTTGGACTGCAGCTGAAGAGCAACGCCCAGCCACTCGAACGACCCCGGGGCCGGACTCTCACTCTGCCCCACGACTGGACAGTCGTCTCACGTCAAGGCGAACAGTGCCAGGAGGGACTGCGCCAAGGCATCTGCTTCCCCGGTGAACTGTGGCCTGAAAATCTCAACCTTCACGGGCAGCAGTTTCAGTTGGCGCCCGCCGGAGTGCACCACCCGCAGGCGACCCGTTGTCGGGGCCAGGAGATCTCACTCGGTGAGGTCGACCCCGAAACCGAGCGCCTCTACCTGATCGTCACCGCCAACGGCCCGGCTCGCTCCAGCCCTTGGTCTTTCGGAGGAGATGGCGAGAGCGAAGGCCAGGTCCAACAAGTGCAGATCCCCTCCGCCACCGAGGCGATCTACGCCTGGGACCGCGTCGCCTACTCGCGGGCCCGCTGGCTGCGCCAGCTTCGGATCGAGCCCGGCTTCCTCCACCGCGATCCCCTCGCCTGGGTCGCCACCCACACCCACGATCGGCGTGGCCGAGACCGTCCCTACCACCTGGGCTACCTGTTCGTCGTCGCCCTTGATCCCACATCGAAGACGCTCATTCTGCCCGACGACGACAGGATCCTCCTCTTGGCGGCAACGGTGGGAACGAACCCGAACGACGGAGCGATCCCGGCGAGCCAGCCGTTTGGCGGGAATCTACCGCTCGGGCTCGATCTTTAGGGGCGTCGCTGATCAGACCTGCCCTTTGTAAGCCTCGGTGGACCTCCCAGGGGGCAACAACGCCTGCGAGCGCCATTGTCCCAGTCGCTA
>JAIOJS010000012.1 GCA_019911795.1 Thermoanaerobaculia bacterium
GTGTTGTTGATGATCCAAAGTTGTTCGTTCTTCTGCTCGACCTCCCAACTCGCACGCTTCAACTCGGCAGTACGGTCCTCCACGAGCTTCGCCAGTTGCCGCTTCTGACGGTTGAGACCACGCAGTCGATAACGCAAAGCCAAAGCGACCGTCCCGAGAACAAGGAGAACGGAGAGGACTTTGAACCAGGTCGTCGCCCACACCGGTGAGGCGATAGTCAGATCCACCCCGATGTCGGCATCGGACCATACCCCGTCGGCGTTGGCGGCTTTGACACGAAAGCGGTAGGAGCCCGGCGGCACGTTGGTATAACTAGCCCGGCGGAGTCCCCCGGAGTAGTTCCAACCGCTATCGAAGCCCTCCAGGGTGTAGGCATACTGCAATCGCTCGGCGCGCCGGAAGTCGAGTCCGACGAAGTCGATGTAGAAGAACCGATCCTCGTAGTCGAGAGCGATCTTCTCGACGGAACCGAGCGGTAGTTCGGCACTGCCGGGTTGGTTCATGATGCGGAAGGAGTCGAGCACGACTTCCGGCGGCCGTTGATCGATCTCGAGATCCTCGGGAAGAAAGCGATTGAGTCCGTTGAGGCCGCCAAAGTACAGGAACCCTTTGGGTGACCGAAAGCTAGCGCCAGGCGAGAAAATCCGCCCCTGAAGGCCGTCGATGGTATCGAAGGTCAGGACCCGGCCCGTCGCCGGATCGAAGCTCCACAACCCCTCGTTCGAGCTGATCCACAGGCGACCCAGACCATCGCTCTCAATGGCATGTACGGCGGAACTCGGGAACCCATGGCGTCGGCCGAAGTGTGAGAAGGTCTTGGTTTCGGGGTCGAAGCGGTCGAGTCCCCCTCGGGTCCCGACCCAGATCGTTCCCGTCCGGTCCTGATGAATCGCTTCGACCCGGTCATTACTGAGGCTGTCGTCACGGGTTGGATCGTGACGATAGTGGCTTACCGTTCCGGTCTCCGCATCGAAAAAATTCAGGCCTCCGACGTCGGTTCCGACCCACAGCGATCCCTTCCGATCTTCGAACAGGGCTACCACGAAGTCATCACTCAAGGCGTGCTCGCTTCCCGACTCCCGCGTGAGATGCCTAAAAGGCGGACCGAGGCCCAGCAACAGGTCGAGTCCCTCCTCGGTTCCGACCCAGAGACGGTTCGAGCCATCGACGAGCAGTGTTTCGACCCGATCGGAAGCGAGACTCGACGGATCTGAAACATCATGGCGGTAGCGAACGAAGCCGGAGTCGTCACTGACGAAACGATGCAGCCCGAGGCGGGTTCCGATCCACAAGGTTCCATCCCTGGCCTCCGCCAGGGCTTGCACCCGATTGCTCGCCAGGCTCGAAGTGTCGTCGGGGTCGTTGAAGAACTGAACGACCTCCCCCCCCGGAGCGAACCGGGTGAGACCCCGCACCGTGCCGACCCAGAGGTCTCCGCTCTTGGTTTCGAGGACGGAGAGCACCTGGCGATGGCTCAGTCCATCGTGTCGCCGCGGCGAGTGCTGAAAGTGCTCGAACTCCGAAGGGTGGAGGTCGACCATCGCAATCCCACCGCCCCGCGTGCTCACCCACAGCAGGCCGGATCGATCCTCGAGCAAGGATCGAATGTCGTCGTGCTGGAGACCCTCGTCATCGACCATCGGCCCGGGCAAGGTGCTGCAGGCCCGAACCTCAGAGTCGCAGCGCAAGAGACCACTCCGCTGAGTTCCTACCCACAGCTGGCCATCATGAGTCTCGACCAGGGCGTTGACCGTCATGGTGTCACCAACCCCTCGCGGCTGGCGAAAGTCGTTGGTCTCCGGCTGGTAGAGGTTCAGTCCCTGTTCGGTACCAACCCACAGGCGCTCGCGGGAATCGACGTAGAGACTTCGAACGAGATCGTGACTCAGGGAGGTCGGATCTAGAGGATCGGGAAGGTAGCGAACAAAGTACTCACGAGATGCATCCATCCGATTGAGACCGCTGTTGGTCGCTACCCAGAGACGACCCTCACCATCCTCGGTAATCCACCAGACACGGTCATGGCTCAAGGACCTAGGGTCTCCTACCACCGATCTCCAGATCCGGAAGCTGGAAGAACCCGGCGCCAGGTAGGCGAGACCACGGAAAGTGGCTACCCAAAGACCCCCGCCACTGTCCTCGAAGACTTGCTGCACTCGGTTGTCGGGAAGGCTTCCGGGATCGTTGGGATCATGCGAGAAGGTCTGGACCGACCCATCGTCGAGGTCGAGCCTCGACAGACCTCCTCCCCAAGCTCCTACCCAGAGGGTTCCATCGGAATCCTCCATAAGATAGCTGACGTCCCGGACGCCAATCCCGGTCCCCGACGATGGGAGACCGAACCGCTTGAAGTTGTACCCATCAAACCGATCAATCCCGTCCTCGGTACCAAACCACAGGAGACCCCGGTGATCCTGCACGATCGAGTAGACGGCATTGTGGGAGAGTCCGTCCTCGACGCTCAGCGCGCGAATGCGAGGAAGGGTTTCGGCACCAACCGGAAGCACCAAGCCTAGCGTCAGGAGACAAAGTACCGTCAGAGTGACAGTTGACCAGACTGGTCTCCGCCGCCGCAGCGAGAAGCCGCGACCCCCGCAACTCGGCGGACAAGAAAGAGTCGCCGGGGCCTGCATCCGCGCCAGAACTATCTCCCAGGGTAGGTTGATGATACCGGGTCGAGATGGTAACACAGCCCAAGGCTCCCACTGGGAAGCTCGGAGGGTCGAGAGCTCCCAGGACCTGCCAGAAATGCAACGAGAGGCGACCCGAAGGCCGCCTCTCGTAGGTATCCCCAATCCCGGGGATTCAAGACTTGCAAGTGAAGTCTATCTGGGCGTCTCTCAGCGCCTTTAAGCAGCGCCGCCGAGAGCCGCGTCGAGCTTGGCCTGAAGACCAGCCTTGGGCAGAGCGCCGACGAAGCGATCGACCTCTTGCCCGCCGCGGAACAAGATCATGGTGGGAATGCCCCGCACTCCCAGCTGAGCCGCGTACTGCTGATTCTCGTCGGTATTGACCTTGGCGATGGTGAGCTTGTCACCGTACTCCGCTGCCAACTCGTCCAAGACCGGAGCGATCATCTTGCAAGGGCCGCACCACGGGGCCCAAAAATCGACCAGTACGGGAACGTCTGATTTTAGAACGCTGGTCTCGAAGTCGCCGTCGGTAATCGCTAGAGTTTTCTGTCCCATGTTCTTTCTCCTTTACCGCCACGGGGCGGTCTCAAAGTGTTAGTTGCTCGGTTTGCTCTAAGTGTTGTTTGGGTTGACCCGAGTCTCACTCACCTCGGCCGGCCACCGACCGCAAAGCCCGTTCAGCCTGCCGGGTCATCGAGCCACACATCAAGTTGCACACCGCCAGGACGACATCGTCCTGCAAGGCGTAGTAGACGGTGGTACCCTCTCGCCTTCGCCGCACGAGGCCCGCACGGCGAAGAACGTTGAGGTGTTTAGAAACGTTGGCCTGACTGCAACCCACCTCGTCGACGATCTCGTGAACGCACCGCTCTCCGCGGTCGAGTACGTGCACGATCTGTAGTCGACTGGGCTCTGCCAAGGCCTTGAGACGTTCCGCCAACCTCTCCAGATACTCTCGGTCGGGTGGCGTCTCGTTCATACTCTTCATAACTCCATTACCATACAGGAATATTCCACATCCTGAAAGCAGGTGACATTCCCATGAGCCTCGACGACATCCTCCCCACCAGTCTCGCCCTTCCCAAATGGGATGCCCTCCTCCTGGACAACTCCGTTACCCAGTGGGGAATCGCTCTGGCCGTCGCAACCGGCTCGTTCTTTCTTCTCCACTTGCTCAAGCGTCTCGGTTCGGCGCGGCTACGGAAGTGGGCGGAACAAACCGAGACCCGAGTGGACGACACCATCAGCGGACTCGTCGACCGGACCAGCTGGTTCACCCTCACGGTGCTGGCTATGGTCCTGGGCGCGAGAGTGCTGACGCTGCCGTTCGAGGTCGACCGGGTCGCTAGCCGCGTCGCCGCCCTCGTGCTCCTCCTTCAGGTGGCGATCTGGGTCTCCTTCACCTTCCAGGACCTGCTCCTGCGTGCCATCGAAAGGCGCGAGCGTGCCGGTGAGTTGCCGCGCTCGGTGACGGCGCTGATCAGCGTGGGCGGTCGTCTCGTTGTGTGGACCGTCGCCTTTCTGGTGGCGGTCCAAACGCTCGGCTACGACGCCACTGCCCTCGTCACCGGACTGGGGATCGGCGGAGTCGCCATCGGCCTTGCCCTTCAGGGCATCCTCAAGGACATCTTCGCGTTCCTCGCCATCGTTCTCGATGGACCCTTCGCGGTCGGAGACACCATCAAGGTCGGAGATCTGTTCGGTACCGTCGAGCGCATCGGGATCAAGACCACTCGTATTCGGTCGATCACCGGTGAGGAACTGGTCTTCGGCAACCACGATCTACTCTCCAGCCGGGTCCGTAACTTCCACGACGTCCAGCAGCGACGCGTGACGGTCAACATCGGAGTCCTCTACGACACGTCTCCCGCCCTGCTCGCCCAGATCTCTGATTGGCTACGGACCGTGATCGAGCCGATCGAGCTAGCAGACTTTCAGCGCTGCTTTCTGGTCGGCTTGGGAGAGTCCTCGATCGACTTCGAACTGGTCGTTACTATTCACAGTGTCGACTACAACGAGTACATGAAGGCCCAACAGGAGATCATCCTGGCAACCCTTCTGCGTCTCGAGGAGGGCGGGGTCGGCATCGCCTTCCCCACCCGCACCTTGCACCTTCCCGCCGGGACGGAACTGGCACTGTCCGGCATCTCCGGAAACACCTCCGACCGCGCCTCGACAAGCGACGGAACCTAGTCCAGTCCACGCTCCGTGCTACGCTGGGATCGAGCCTTGACATGAAAACCCTGCTTTCGACTAAACGTTACCGACCCCTTGCCTTCCATCTCGGCTGGGTGGCCCTCCTCGTCGCGGTGGCGCTTCCCGCAGCCGAGTCGACACCACCTCCAATCCAATTCGAGGAGACCCGCGAGCTGATCCAGCGGGTCGACGATGCAGTAGCGATGATCGAAGGGCGAGGCATCGACCGTGCCTGTGGCGAACTGCAAGAACCCGGAAGCCCCTGGTTCCACGACGACGTCTACGTTTTTGTCCTGGATCTAAAGGGTGACGCTATCTGTCATCCGGCCCAGCCCGCCCTGCAGGGACGCAGCCTGCTGGAACTGCGGGACCCCCACGGCAAGCCTATCGTCCGCAACTTCTTGAACGAGATCGCCGACGGTGGACCGGGAGGTTGGGTCCACTACCTCTGGCCCAGGCCCGGCGACACGACGTTCTACTGGAAGAGCACCTACGTGAGACGTGCCGACGACGAAGGAACAGAGTACCTCGTTGGGAGCGGTCTCTACTCGATGAAGATCGAGCGATTTTTCATCGTCGAGCAGGTCGATGATGCGGCCCGACTGGTGGAGCGCGAGGGTGAGGCCGCGTTCCCGATCCTGCGCGACCGAGCCAGCGGCTTCCGTTTCCTCGACGCCTACATCTTCGTCATGGCCGAAGACGGCACCGAGCTGGTAAACGTCGGCTTCCCCGAACTCGAAGGAGTCAACTTGCTGGAGTTTCAAGACACTCGCGGCAAGCTGGTGTCACGAGAGATGCTCGACCGGCTTCGCGATTCCGACTCGGCGTGGATCGAGTACATGTGGCCCAAACCGGGCGAAGGACTTCCCTCCTCTAAGAGCTCCTACGTACGGCGAGTAAGGTTCGACGGGAAGCTCTATGTCGTCGGTGCCGGGGTCTATCTCGAGGCCTCGCCCGACGAAGAGAAGAAACCGAGCCAGACGAAGCGTCCGTAGAGCGAAGCTCGTTGGACTGGATCGTCCTCAGCGGGTCTCGGAACGCGCGGCGAGGTAGCTCCTCCCCTTCTCCATCAGCGCTTTGAAGCCCTCCTCATCTCGGGCCCTGACCAGCGATCGGATGCGCTCCACGGCGTAGAGCAATGCGGCCAGAGACTCGGAGCCGTAGTCGTTAAGGGTCTGGATCTCGAAATAGAGCTGCGGGTTGTCCTCGGCAACGCGGCGCGCCACCTCGAGCTGCGCGTCGAAAGTAGTGCTGGACAGCTCGGCCAGTTTGGGCGCCGCTTCGCCGCTCTCGGCGAGGGCGGTGAAGAAGGCCAGGTTGACGGCGTGGGAGAGTCCGAGGACGTAGGCGATCAGATGGTCGTGGCTTTCGAGGTCCATCGACACCTGCTTGGCCATGGTCGAGGCGAAGAGATCGCGGGCGAACTGGGTGGCCTCTGGGCACCCAATGTCGATGAAGATCACGTGCCGCCCCGACAGCAACTCCGTATCCGGTCCGAACATCGGGTGGAGCGACGTCGCCCGCACTCCGGCCGCCACCAGGTGATGCAACTCGTCTCTCAACGGGCTCTTGAGCGACCCCACGTCGAAGACAATGCCGGCGGGTCGGCGTTCCGCGAGTTCGGCGAGAATGGTCCGAGCGACTGGCATCGGCGTCGCCACGACGATCAGGTCGTGCTCGAGATCGGCATCGCGCCAGTCCGTCAGACCCTCGATCTCGCCGCTTGCAGCCGCCGGATCAGCGATCTCCACCGCAAATCCCTGCGAGGCGAGGAATCGCGCGAACCAACGCCCCATGCGGCCAGCTCCTCCGATCACCAAGACTCTGCGACCGTCACCCCCGCCCTGGCTCGAGACCAGGTCCTGCTCCTGGACAGTGAGCGACGAACGGATCAGGAGAAGCATCAGCTCCTCGCCGAGGTCTCCAGACAGCCCCAACCCCTCCGCGTGCGACCGAGCTCGCTGCACGACCTCCCGCTCTTGAGCGTAGTCACGGGTTGCTCGCCCGGCGTCTCGTTTGATACGCCCGATCTCGGTCGCCATCGCTTGACGCTCGGCGATCAGGCGCAGAATCTCTTGATCGACCGCTCCCAGTCGGGCGCGAAGGGCATCCAGGCTCATGTCGGTAGGGCCGAGGGCGTCATCCCTTGGCCCGCAACTCGGCGAGGACCATCTGGATCTGCTGCTCCGAGTCCCCCTCCATCAGCGGAATGCTGCCGGCTCCGACGTGGCCGCCGCCTCCGTAACGCGCCGCCAACTCACCGACGTTGGTGTTGCAAGTGCGATTGAAGATGCTGTGACCGAGCACCACCATGGGGAACTTCCGGTCGGGCCCCCAATGCAATCGCAACGAGACATTGACCTCGGGATAGATCGCATAGATCAGAAAGCGATTCCCCACCGGTACCCGATCGAGGCCACGAAAGTCCGTCACTACGACGTTGTCGACGACACGGCTGTAGGTCTTAAGGGCCTGCTGGAACTCCTCGTTCTGGTCATCGAGGATGCGGCAACGGCGCGCTACTTCGCTCGACTCCAGGATCTCATCGATCGGAGTCTGACTGGTCAGCAGCTCCCTCAGTTCGAGAAAGTACTCCTCGAAGGTGCCGAGACCGGTCCGCCCGTCGACCGTGAAGCCGAGCTTGATGTAGCCCTTGGGCGCCATCACGTCGGCCGGCGTCAACTGGGCCGAGTCGAGTCGATCGGTCTCCTCGACCAGCTCTTCGAAACCGGGCATCGCTTCCTCACCGCCGTAGTATTCGTACACCAAGCGGGCTGCCGACGGCGCTTCACCGAAGCGTCCGACGAAGTCCGGAGGAGGTGCGGCCGGGGTCGCAGTGTGCATGTGGTGATCGAACCAGATAGCGCAGCGGTGATCGTAGGGAAGATTCGCGACGATGTCGTTGGGACCAATTTCAGCTCGCCCTTCGGTGATGTCCTGGGGGTGGATCAGGATCACCTCGTCGATCTCCTCGTTCAGCCCGATGAGGACCGAGCAAGTGAGTCCGTCCAGATCGCCACGGGTTACCAATCTCATAGTTTCTCCAATCTCAGCAAGTCATCGCCGAGATTATAGGTGAGCGCGTGATAGCGTAGCGCGTCGTTTGCCGGGCCTCGCCGGCACTCGCCGCCCCACGTCCTCCATCTCCAGCGGCTCAAGTTCTCCGCACGATACACGGGAAGCCTCACCATGTCCGAGTTCACCACCACCAGCAGCCCCGATTCGTCTCGGGTCGTCCTCGCCTACAGCGGCGGTCTCGACACCGCCTGTATCCTCGAGTATCTCCGCCAGAAGGGCTACGAGGTGATCGCCTACATCGCCGACGTGGGACAGGAGGAGGACTTCGAGGCCCTCGCCCGCCGCGCCGAGGCCGCCGGCGCCATCAAGGCCGTTGTTCGGGACCTCCGCCGCGAATTCGTCACCGACTACATCTACCCCGCCATCGCCGGGAACGCGATCTATGAGAACCGGTACTTACTCGGAACCTCCCTGGCGCGGCCCGTCATCGCCGCCCATCAGGTCGCGGTGGCCCGTGAGGAGAACGCCAACTCTCTCTCGCACGGCGCGACCGGCAAGGGCAACGACCAGGTGCGCTTCGAGCTCGCCTACGCCGCCCTCGCCCCGCGCCACAAGGTCATCTCGCCGTGGAAGACCCGTGAGTTCCTCGACCGCTTCCAGGGACGCTCCGACCTCCTCGCCTTCGCCAAGGAGCACAACATCCCGGTCGAAGCGACGGCGGCGAAGCCCTACTCCACCGACGAAAACCTCATGCACAAGAGCTACGAGGCAGGCATCCTGGAAGACCCCTGGGTCACGCCACCCGAGGACATGTATCGACTGACTCGGTCTCCGCAGACGGCTCCCGATCGCGCCGACGAGATCGAGATCCACTTCCGCGACTCGATGCCGATCCTGCTGAGAGAGGCCGACGGCAGCGAAACCAGTGATCCTCTCGACCTCTTCATCCGGCTCAACACCCTCGGGCGGGAACACGGCATCGGTCGGGTCGACATGGTCGAGAACCGCTTCGTCGGGATCAAGTCGCGAGGCGTGTATGAGACCCCAGGTGGAACCATTCTCCACCACGCCCTGCGCGACCTCGAAGGGATCGCCATGGACCGTGAGGTGCTCCGTCTGCGCGATAGTCTGTCGCCGAAGTTTGCCGAGTTGATCTACAACGGCTTCTGGTTCAGTCCCGAGATGGACTTCATCCGGGCCGCATTCGCAAAGTCCGAGGAACTGATCGACGGCCGAGTCCGCCTGCAGCTCTACAAGGGCTCGGCCACCGCGCTGGGCCGCGAATCCTCCAGTTCGCTCTACGATCGAGACCTCTCCTCGATGGATGTCGAAGGTGGATACGACCAGGAGGATGCCCGCGGCTTCATCCGTATCAACGGGTTGCGCCTGCGCGCCCACAAGGTCATCGTCCGGGGCGCCGGCGACCGATGAGTCGTCTGTGGGACCGCGGCGAGCCTCTCGAGGCGACGATCGCGCGGTTCACCGTAGGTCGAGACCCCGAACTCGATCTTCGGCTGGTGGCCTACGATGCCCTGGCCAGTCTCGCCCACGCCATGATGCTGGTCGACATCGGAATTCTCGACCGCGAGGAGCTACCCGGCCTGCGGCGAGAACTCTCCACCGTAATCGACGAGGCCAAGGTGGGCGCGTTTCCGATCGACCTGGCCGATGAAGACGGCCACACTGCCCTCGAGAATCGCCTCACCGAACGCCTCGGCGACAGCGGGCGTCGTATCCACACCGGACGCAGCCGCAACGATCAGGTGATCGCCGCCCTGCGGCTGTTCGGACGGGACGCGGTCCTCGACGTGATCGAGGAGCTCCTCGCCACCACCGAGCTGCTGCATAGCCTCGGCGAAACCCACCGCGAGGTGAGCATTCCTGGGTACACACACACCCGCCAGGCCATGCCGTCGACCCTGGGGTTTCTCTTCGCAGCCTACGCCGAGGGGCTCCTCGACGGCGTACCGTGGCTGGTCACCGCCTTCGAGCACCTCAACCGGTCTCCGCTCGGGAGCGCCTCCGGCTATGGAGTCGCTCTCCCCTTGGACCGACAACGGGTGGCCGACCTCCTTGGGTTCTCTCGAGTGCAGGAGAACACACTCGCGGTGCAGAATGACCGTGGTCGCACCGAGATGCTGACGCTCGGCGCTCTCCTCGCGCCCAGTCTCGACCTCACCCGTCTCGCCACCGACCTCATCTGGATGTCGACGGACGAGTTCGGTTTCGTCAGCCTCGCCGACCAGGTCACGACGGGATCCAGCATCATGCCGCAGAAGCGCAACCCCGATGTACTGGAACTGATTCGCGCTTCCGGCGCCCGACTGCGCGCCCGGCACGCCGAGGCCGCCAATCTCTACGCCTCCCTCCCGGCCGGCTACCACCGCGACCTGCAGTTGACCAAAGAGCCCTTCCTCGAAGGATTGCGGGAGACGCGAGATCTCCTTCGCGTCGTACGGCCCGTGCTCGAGACCCTCGTCGTCCACCCCGACCGGGGCCGCCGCGCCATGACACCTTCGATCGGCGCCACCGACGAGGTCTATCGTCGGGTCGCTCAGGGTGAGCCTTTCCGAACGGCTTACAAGGCCGTCGCCCAGGATCCCGCTACGGCGGTCACAGGGGATCCAGCGGAGGCGTGGCGCGACCGGCAACATCTCGGCGCGCCGGGAGCCAAGGCAGGATCCGGTGTGCGACGACGCCTCGACGCGGCCCGGGAGTGGGTCGAGGGTCGCCGGGCAGCGATCGAAACCGTGTGGGAGGCTCTGCTCGCTACCTCGTAGGGAATTGGGCTGGCTACATCCATCCCTTCCCATCTCATCCGAATCAACCTCGACGGTGAGTTCCAATGAAACCGCGGCTCGGTTGCGGCAGGCGCCCGTTCGAGCTTCAGCTCCGACCGCTCGGGCCCGAGCCAGACTTCTACGACTGGCCATGGCGGCTCGATGCCCAGAGCCCGTGCCATACTGCCGCGGTGCACCCGCTTCTACGAGCCACTGTGATCCTGGTCCTCCTAGTCGTCGTGGCCTATGGGTTCCTCTGCGCCCTTCTCTACTTCCAGCAGCGGTCGATGATCTACCTCTCCCACGGACAGATGTCCCACGGCGAAGTGATGACGTTGGCCAACGACGGCGAAGAACTTCGGATCAGTGTACGAAAGCGACCGGGACAAGGGGGGGCCGTGATCTACTTCGGTGGCAATGCGGAGGATGTGTCGCAGAGCGTGCCGCAACTCGCCGCAGCGTTTCCCGACCGGTCAATCTACGCGCTCCACTACCGAGGGTACGGGGGAAGTTCGGGAGAGCCATCGGAAAGCGGTCTGGTATCGGATGGCTTGGCCCTGTTCGATCAAGTATCCGACGATCACCCCCAGACAGTCGTGATCGGTCGCAGTCTCGGAAGCGGAGTCGCTACCCAAGTCGCGAGCCAGCGGCCGGTCGAGCGACTGGTCTTGGTGACGCCCTACGACAGTCTCGTCAGCGTCGCAGCGTCCAATTTTCGGTACTTCCCGGTCCGATGGCTCCTTCGCGATCGGTTTGACTCCTGCCATGTCGCCCCTGAGATCGAAGCTCCTACCCTACTCATCGCAGCCGAGAACGACGAGGTCATCCCGAGGAAGAACACGGAGGCGCTTCTCGGATGCTTTTCCGCAGGAACGGCCTCACTAGCAGTCTTGGCTAGAGTCGGACACAACACAATCTCGAGTCATCCCGACTACTCCGAGTTGCTGAGGAGGCCATCCGCCACGTCCCACTCGTCCGTAGAGTCGCCCCGACCCAACTCATGAAAGCCCAACTCCAGAAGTACACGGAACGGATCAGGTCGAGTTTCTGGTTCCTACCATCGCTCATGGCGGTCGGAGCCGTTCTCCTGGCCTTCGGCACCGTGGCTCTTGACGACGCCATCGCCAACGATTGGTTGCTGCGCCAAGGCTGGGTCTACACCGGGGGCGCCGAGGGGGCGAGCGCCGTACTGGGGACCATCGCCGGGTCGATGATCACCATCGCCGGCGTCGTCTTCTCGATGACGCTAGTCGCCCTGTCGCTCGCCTCGTCGCAGTTCGGTCCACGGTTGTTGCGAAACTTCATGCGGGACACCACGAACCAGGTGGTCCTAGGCACCTTTATTGCGACCTTCCTCTACTGCTTGTTCGTGCTGGGAACCATTCGACGGGCCGAAGAGATCGCCTTCGTCCCCCACCTCTCCGTCAGCATCGGCATTCTCACCGCGGTCTGCAGCCTGGCGGTCTTCATCTACTTCATCCACCACGTCTCGGTATCGATTCAGAGCCATCAGATCGTCTCTCGAGTTTGGCAAGACTTGATACGGGGTATCGACCGCGCCTTCCCAGAACTCGACGGAGAGTCCTCAGAGGTAAA
>JAIOJS010000099.1 GCA_019911795.1 Thermoanaerobaculia bacterium
TCATCGTCGGCGAGGATGAGCTGTTGCACCGTCGCGATCAGTTCGTGGTAGCTCTCGCGGGGCTGATGTCGCAGCGCCGGGAGGGCAAGGTCGAGCAGAGGCAATCGCCCCTCGGCGGGCAGCTCGCTGACCCCTTCCCAGGCTCGTCCGACCGACCGACGGAGAGTCCCCCCGACGGGAAGTCGTCCCAGTTGGCGGGCGCGAATCCCCTCGCGAGAATCGAGGAGTAGGGCGAGCACGACGGCACGCGCCCCCTCTTCGTCTCGCGCCATCTCGCTGAGATCGGGCGGCAGCGCCCGCAAGAAGGCCGAAGCGTAGGCGATGTGCGCCGGGGTTGGTTGGGCCACCGAAGCGATGATGGCGGCCGGAGCCACCGCGGCGGGGAGGATCAGGCCCTCGAGCCGCTCTAGGCCCGACTGGGCCTCGACCTTGGGCCGAGCTGGCTCTCGTTGCACCGGCAACGGTTCGACTTCGAAGACACCGTCAAAGGTTGGCTCGATGCGGCGAATGCGATCGACGAGGGGAGGATGGGTGGCCAGGAACGAAGTCCACGAGGGTCCGGAGCCGCTCCCGAACAGCATGTGGCTGACCTCTTCGGCGTGAAGCGACTGCAGACTCGATCCATGAGCGGCGGTCCCGATTCGCTTGAGAGCGCCGGCGACTCCGCCGGGGTTGCGAGTGAACTGCACCGCCGAGGCGTCAGCGAGATACTCCCTCTGGCGAGATACCGCACTCTTGATCAGCTTGCCGAAGAAGAGACCGATGCCTCCGATGACCCATATCGCCAAGCCGACGAACAGGATCGGTGACCCTTTGCCACGGCGGTCTCCGACGTTGCCACCCCCAAGGCGCAGCATCCAGTAGCCGATGAGGGAGAGCACGAGGATGCCATGGACGACTCCCATGAGGCGCAAGTTCAAGCGCATATCGCCATTGAGAACGTGGCTGAACTCGTGGGCTATCACTCCCTGCAGCTCATCTCGGCTCAACTGTTCGAGACAGCCCCGGGTGACGCCAATCGCTGCATCGTCGACGCTGAAGCCCGCCGCAAAGGCATTGATTCCCGACTCGGTATCGAGGAGGAAGACCCCAGGAACCGGGACACCGGAAGCGATCGCCATCTCCTCGACCACATTGAGAAGGCGCCGTTCGGCAAAGTCTTGGGTCGCCGCGTCGACGCGCCGTCCCCCGAGAGACTCTGCGACTCCGGCCCCTCCGCCGCGCGCCAGGTCGGCGATCTTGAACAACGAGCCCATGGAGATAATGCCCAGGGTCGTACTGGTGACGATGAAGAAGAGATCCTGGTTCCACAGGCTGTGGTCCGTGTTCTCCCCACCCCCACCGTAGTAGAGGAGCAGGACCGCCCCGACGAGGTACAGGGCGGCTATCGTTGCTACCACCGCGGCAGCGAAAAGCACCACCATGTGGCGAGTGCGACGTCGCGCGTGGTCCTGCTGAGTAAAGAAATCCATCGCCTAGTTAGCCCCTTCGAGGTGTGTACCCAGTACGCCGCTGCGTCGACTGGTGGGGTCCCAACGCAGGGTTCTCACGGGAAAGGCTGCTGACCGTTTCGCTCCCTGCCGAGCAACCCTCGCTCCGCACCCGCCCACTCCAGCCGCCGGAGGCCATCGAGTGTTTCGGTCCGCCGGGAGAGGTCCAACGGCGGACCGGGACGCTAGAAGGAAACCTTGACGGCCTCGCGCTCCTGAGGATTCTCTATCTCCCACAGCTGGGCTGGACCGAAGCCGAATCCACCCGCGAACAGGTTCGCCGGGAAGGACTCGCGGCCGATGTTGTAGGCGGTGACGGCGTCGTTGTAGCCCTGGCGCGAGAAGCCGATCTTGTTCTCCGTCGAGGTTAGCTCCTCCATCAAGGTGTTCATGGTCTGGTTGGCCTTGAGGTCGGGATAACTCTCGGCAAGAGCAAAGAGCCTACCGAGGGCACCCGAGAGACCGGCTTCAGCCCCGGCCAACTGCTTCATGGCCGCGGGGTTTCCGGGTTGCGCGGAGGCCCCCTGTAGACCCGTTACCGCCTGGTTGCGCGCAACGATGACCGCCTCGAGTGTTTCGCGCTCGTGCTTGAGGTAGCCCTTGGCAGTCTCCACCAGGTTGGGGATCAGATCGTAACGACGCTTGAGCTGGACGTCGATCTGGGCGAAGGCGTTCTGAAAGCGATTGCGAAGGGCAACGAGGCGGTTGTACATCCCTGCCGCCCACAAACCGATCGCCACCACAATTCCGACTAGGATCAAGACACCGATCATCGACTTCCTCCTTCTGCTGTCCGTAGAAGCGGCCATGATACCGCCTCCCCTATCCTACGCGGACCCCTGCGCCAACCTTCCATCGGGGCCTTTGACCACTGGGAACGACCGCTCGCCGTGGACCGCTACGGTGCCCTAAGCGTCGAGTAGGTTCTGAATCTGATGCTCCGCCACCGTCAGCATCGCGAGGTCGATCTTGGGCAATCCCTTGAGCTCTTCGAGCAGGCCCTGCAGGCGATCGATGTGGTTGGAGCGCTCCTTGGACCAGGTGTTGATGGCGCGGCGCCAGGAGCCTTCGGCGCCGCTGTCTAGGACCTGTCGGGTCATGCGGGACTGATCGACGTCGAGGTCACCGAAAAACGCGTCGAGGGCCGCCCGCTGCCAGCTGCTGTCCACCCGCACCCGACCGGCGACCTTGCGCAACCAGTCGAATCCGAAACGATCTCCGAGCGTGAAGTAGACCCGCGCAACGAACTCGATATCCAACTCCAAGGGCTCGGCCAGTCGTACGATGTCCGTCCCCGCGGTAAGACCCTGCAGAGCGGCGATTCGTAGGGCAAGGGCCTCGGGCACGCCGTGGCGCTGGAACTCTCGAGCTCGACGACGAACCTCGCGCCGGGCGCCGGCCGAGAGTACCGACTCCAGGTCCTTGGCTAGGCGGCGCAGCGGCGGCCGGAAGCCGTCGACCAGCTTGTCGACGTCGAGCTGCCCCTCGAATTGGTGGAGAAACCAGAGGGTGACTCGTTCCGTGAGACGCGCGGTCTCGATGAAGAGACGGGTCTGCACTTCGGCCGGGACGACGTTGTCTAGCGTCTCGATCGCCGACCAGATCTTGCGCAGATCGAAGGCGCCGCGGGTGATGGCATAGGCGCGGGCGACATCGGGGGCAGAGGCGCCTGCAGCCTCTCCCAGCCGGAACACGAAGCTCGGACCCACTCGGTTGACCATCGAGTTGGTGACGTAGGTGGCGATGATCTCCCGTCGGAGGCGATGGCTTGCCACCTGGGCCGAAAAGGTCTCTCTCAGCGGGCGAGGGAAGTATCGTTCGAGGTCGTGAGCGAGGCGTGGAGCATCGGGCACGTCAGAGGCCAGGAGTTCATCGTAGAGAGCGATCTTTGAATAGGCCAGCAACACCGCGAGCTCGGGGCGCGTGAGGCCGCGGCCTGCCGCCGCCCGCTCCGTCAGCTCATCATCGTTGGGCAGCCCTTCGAGGGCGCGGTCCAAACGGCCGCTACGCTCCATACTTCGCAACATGCGGGCGTGGTGGTCGACCAACCCAACCGCCCGTGCCTGGGCCAGGGAAATAGCCTGGGTCTGGAGGTAGTTGTGGCGTAGTACCAACGAGGCCACCTCTTCGGTCATCTGGACCAACAGGTCGTTGCGTGAGTCGACCCCGAGCTCGCCGGCGGTAACCGCCGGACCGAGGGCGATCTTGATGTTGACCTCATGGTCGGAACAGTCCACGCCGCCCGAGTTGTCGATGGCATCGGTATTGACTCTGCCCCCGGCGAGTGCGTACTGGACGCGGGCCGCCTGGGTCATTCCTAGGTTCGCACCTTCGCCCACCACCTTACAGCGCAACTGGACTGCGTCGACCCTCAGGGCATCATTGGCCCGGTCGCCGGCATCGGAGTGGCGTTCCTGGGATGCCTTGACAAACGTGCCGATGCCGCCGAAGAAGAGGAGGTCGGCCGGACAAGATAGCAGAGCCTGGATCAGCTCGTTGGGAGTGATCTTGCGGCGCTCGATTCCAAGCGCCTCTTGTATTTCGGGGGTCAGATCCACCGACTTGGCGCTGCGGTCGTAGATTCTTCCCCCGGCCGAGAGTGCCTTGGAGTCATAGTCGCTCCAAGAGGACCGGGGAAGCGCGAACAGACGCTGTCGCTCCGCGAACGACCGTTTGGGGTCGGGATTGGGGTCGATGAAAACGTGCAGGTGGTTGAAGGCACCGAGAAGGCAGATCTTCTCCGACAGGAGCATCCCGTTGCCAAACACGTCGCCGCTCATATCGCCGACGCCGATCACGGAGAACGGCTCGTTCTGGATATCGGTTCCGATCTCGCGAAAGTGTCGCTTCACCGCCTCCCAGGCCCCGCGCGCGGTGATGCCCATCTTCTTGTGGTCGTAGCCTGCCGACCCCCCCGAGGCGAAGGCATCGCCGAGCCAGAAGCCGTACTCCGCCGACACCTGGTTGGCAATGTCGGAAAAGGTCGCCGTTCCCTTGTCGGCCGCCACGACGAGGTAGGTATCGTCGCCATCACGTCGGACGACGTCCGGAGCCGGCACGACCTCGTCGCCGACGAGGTTGTCGGTGAGATCGAGGAGGCCGCGGATCAGGGTCTTGTAGCACTCGATCCCCTCGGCGATGAACGCCTCGCGACCCCCGGTCGCCGGCGGACGCGACACGACGAATCCTCCCTTGGCTCCGACCGGCACGATGACTGCGTTCTTGACCATCTGCGCTTTCAGCAAACCCAGGATCTCGGTTCGGAAATCCTCCCGCCGGTCGGACCACCGGATGCCACCGCGCGCGACGTCACCACCGCGCAGGTGCACTCCCTCCATACGCGGCGAGTAGACGAAGATCTCGACCTTGGGCCGCGGCTCGGGGAGCAGACGGATCGCCCGAGAGTCAAGCTTTATCGAGACATAGGGCTTGGGTTCCCCCGACTCGGTCCGCTGGAAGAAATTGGTCCGTAGGGTGCCCTTGATGGCGGTCAGGAATGCGCGCAGGATGCGGTCTTCGTCGAGACTTGCCACTCCCTCGAGCGCCTGTCGAATCTCACCCATGACCGCGGCGGCACGGGATCGGAAGTCCTCGCGCTCCGCGGGGTCGAAGAGCACCTCGAACAATCGCCACAACAACCGGGAGATCTCCGCGTGCTCGAACAGCGTCGTCGCCATGTAGCGTTGAGAGAAGGTCACGCCGGCCTGCCGCAGGTAGCGACTGTAGG
>JAIOJS010000100.1 GCA_019911795.1 Thermoanaerobaculia bacterium
GCGCAAAATGGCGGAGAGGGGGGGATTCGAACCCCCGGCCCAGGTCACCCCGGGCAACTGCTTAGCAGGCAGCCCTGTTCGGCCACTCCAGCACCTCTCCACAAGCCCCTATCGCCGGATCGTCGCGCCTGGGATCCGAAAGCGGCGCGACCCGTTTTGGGGCGCCCCATTGTAGACTCGGCTCCGCGGCGAGTCAAAGCCGCGACCGCCCAAAACCCGACCGTTCTCTCCGCTACGAGGATTTCTGCTCCCATGACCGATTCCACGACCGAGTTCTTCGCCGACCGGGATGCCGACGATATCGCCATCAACACCTTGCGTTGCCTGTCGATCGACATGGTGGAGGCGGCCAACTCGGGCCATCCCGGCGCCCCCATGGGGCAGGCCGCGATGGCTTACACCCTGTGGAGTCGCTTTTTGCGATTTGATCCACGACGCGCCGAGTGGGCCAACCGCGACCGCTTCGTGCTCTCGTCGGGACATGCCTCTGCCCTGATCTACTCCCTCCTTCATGTCGCCGGCTACGACCTGCCCCTCGCCGAGCTGAAGCGGTTCCGTCAACTGGGATCAAAGACCCCGGGACACCCTGAGTTCGGACATACCGTCGGCGTCGAAACCACCACCGGTCCTCTCGGTCAGGGCTTCGGCAACGCGGTGGGCATGGCCCTCGCCGAAACGATGTTGGCGGCCCGCTTCAATCGCCCCAACCACGCCGTCTTCGACTACCGGACGTGGGTGATCGCTAGTGACGGAGACCTCATGGAGGGGGTCTCCGCCGAGGCCGCCTCCCTGGCCGGGCATCTCCGCCTAGGCAAGCTCAATGTGTTGTACGACTCCAATTCGATCTCGATCGACGGTTCGACGGAGATCTCGTTCACCGAAGATGTGGGAGCTCGTTTTGCGGCACTCGGTTGGCATGTGCTCGCCGTTCCCCAGGGCAATGACATCGACGCGCTCACCGCGGCGATGGAGGCCGCTCGGGCCGAAACGAACCGCCCCTCTCTGCTCGTCGTCACCACCCACATTGGCTACGGGAGCCCCAACAAGCAGGACTCCGAGAAGAGCCACGGCGAACCGCTCGGGGCCGCCGAAGTACAACTGACCAAGGCGGCACTTCGCTGGCCGCAGGAGCCTACCTTCCTGGTACCGGACGCGGCGCGCTCCGCCTTCGCCCCGGCCGCCAAACGCGGTGCCGAGGAGTCGCAGCGGTGGATCGATTCGCTCGACGGCTATCGCCGCGAGTTCCCCGAACTGGGGGCCGAGCTCGACCGCCGCCTCGGTGGCGACCTGCCCACGGGCTGGGACTCCGCGCTCCCCGCCTTTGCCGTCGGAGACAAGATCGCCACGCGCGCTGCTTCGGGCAAGGTTCTCAACGCCATCGCTTCGTTGGTTCCGGAAGTCGTGGGCGGATCGGCTGATCTCGCCGGCTCCAACAAGACCACCCTCGGAGGCTCCCCCTTCTACTCACCCGCGGTCCGCGAAGGACGCAATCTTCATTTCGGGGTCCGTGAGCACGCGATGGGATCCGCCCTCAACGGCATGG
>JAIOJS010000013.1 GCA_019911795.1 Thermoanaerobaculia bacterium
CCTCACTCCAACGGGTGATCTTCCCTTCGTAGAGGCGCTGGACGAGATCGCGCGAGAGATAGTGAATGCCGCCTTCCCAAACATCGCGAGAGACCACTAGAGCGACGGCGTCCCAACCGATGGTGTGGGCCTGAAAGTCGACCCGCGGAAACCGTGCATGATCCTCGGCCGACAAGGGACGGGACGCCATGGCCAGGTCACACCGCCCCTCGGCAAGACAGAGAACTCCCCCGGTACTGCCGCCGAGAGTGTCAATCTGGATCGCGTCTCCCGATGCCGCGGCCAACGCCTCCGCGGCCTCACTGACGACGGGGTTGACCGTCGTCGAACCCGAGATCCGGAGCGGAGTGGCGGCCAGGGGGGGGGCCAGTAGGGAAGCGAAGGCCAGCAGCCCACAGCAGAGGTCGACACGCCGGCGCGGTAAGCGCTCCCACCACCGGATCTCGTCTCGCCGGCCGGCACTGGGCACGACGTCTGAGGCCGTGGCCGCCAAGCGCCTCACGATCAGCAACATCCCTCCGGACCGCAGCACGCCTCATCCCCGGCACGGGTCAACTCGTAGTCCTGTCCCTTGCTCTCGCGGGGATGACGCTCGGCCGTTCTGGAGCAGTCGAAGGTCTCGGCCTCCGCCAACGGAATCTCTACCCGAGGCTCGACCAAGTCGAAGTGCTCCCGGTACGGCTCGCGCCCATAGATCTGGAAAGTCTTGTCGCAGACCGCGTAGCGGCGACCGCGCTCCATCTGGTGCCCATCGTCGTCGAGCACAGACTTGAACGGCCCCCGATAGATCACGGCTTGGTTGCGCTCCCAGCAGGCGCCTTCCTTGCCCTTGAAGGCCTCGACCGTCAGCGAGCGGAACTCGAGGCCGTCGACGGTCTGCCAGGGCTTGGCTTGGCGTTCCAGGACGCGAACTCCATAGAAGCCGGCGTCTTCGAAGGCGGTGAGAAATCCCTCCTCGGTGAGAGCGCCAGAGATGCAGCCGCTCCATAGCTCGGGGTCGTTCTGCAACGCCTCGGGGATCGGTTCGTCGGAGACGATATCGGAGATGACGGCTCGACCACCCCGGCGCAAGACACGGTAGATTTCGCGGAAGAGTTGGGGCTTGAGCGACGAGTCGACGAGGTTCAGGACGCAGTTCGAGACCACGACGTCGATACAGTCGTCGGCGATCATCGGCGACTCCCGCCGTAGCGCCTCGGCTCGTTCTTCGGCGCGCAGATAGCCCTCGGAGTCGGTGACGGGATCGGCGGCGAGGGCGGCGTCGAAGCGGTCGAGATCGAGGGCGAGATCTTGGATACGCCCGCGCCGAAACTCGACGTTGGCGAAGCCGATCGTCTCCGCGACCCGCGGGGCGTTGTCACGGGCTACCGCCAGCATCTCGGGGGTCATGTCGACTCCGAGGACACGACCGCGGGGTCCCACCACCTGGGCGGCGATGAAGCAGATCTTGCCAGTCCCACTGCCGAGGTCGAGGACGACCTCACCCTCTCGGAGGTGAGCCGAAGGGTCGCCGCAGCCGTAGTCGCGCTCCAACACTTCGGCCGGGATGGCCTTCAGATACTTGGGATCATATTGAACGGGGCAGCACAACTCGGGCACCGCGCGCTCGGCGCCCTCGCGATACCGCTCGCGAACGACGGTCTCGACGCTGGGGACCGCGGTCTCGACGGCGGGGATGGAACGCTCTGAATCGGGGACACGGTTCTCTAAACCAGGGACACTTGCCATCAAGGCTTCTCCTCTCGTCTCGAAAGACGTCGTGGATGGGCGCAGCGGAGCCACGCAGGGGGTGGGGACGCCGGGTCAGAGCGGCGGAGCTCGTCCGGCCCAGGGCGGATTGACCGGGCAACGAACTCGACCCTGGGGTCGTTGGAGCGAGGATGGCGCTCGCTGGATGGCCTCACGCAGGACGCCGGCGATGTCGGCCCAGAGGGGCGAGTGAGCAACCGGAGAGGCGAGCCAACGACGGAGAGCCCCGCGGTCGTCTATATCGGCGAGCGTTGGCAACTCCTCGACTTCGAGGCCGAGGCCCTCGAGGCTCTGGCGCAGGCTCTCTCGGGTTCGGCGATGGCCCCACGACACGTTGGATAGCAGGGTCTGCGGGCAGCCGTTGGCCGCGATGAGGTAGACACCGCCGTCCTCGGCCGGTCCCAAGATGACCCGATGGGGATGGGTCGCGAGCCCTTCGGCAACCCTTCGGAAGGTTGCGGCCTCGAGGTCGGGGCAGTCGGTTCCGACCGCGATCCAGCCGCGATTGGATGCGCCGCGGGCGAGTGTGATCGAACCGATGAGTCGCTCGCCGAAGCTTCCGGAAGGCTGGCGGATCTTCTCGACTCCCGCCGCTATCGTCACCGCACTTGGGCTGGCTACGGCGACGGCGAGTCCAGCATGTCGTCCGGCACGCAGGGTGCGCTCGAGGGTGGCCTGGTAGAAGGCGTACTCGTGAGTACGGGCATGAGGCGGCAGGAGGGCTCGCCGACGTGCCTCTACCGCGGCGCCGAGAGTAAAGACGACGAGGGCAGGAGGGAGGGCGGTCGAGGATCGGTGATCTGACGAGTTCACAATGGGTAGTACGGAGTACCGCCGTCGGTGGATTGATCTGGGCTTTTCGGTGTTGGTAGGGTCTGTGTTGGTCGGGTCAACGAGACTTCACGGCTTGGCGCCATCGGTAGTATCACCGTAGACGACCAGCGTCTCGATCATGCGAATTCTCACGGGTCTACCGAGATGCTCCGAGGCCACCCGAGCCAGCTCTCCGGCGATATCAGGATCTGGAACGCGGGGAGCCGCCACAGTGATCTCGAAGGTCAGGGGGGTTCGCGAGAAGGTCCGCAGCTTCTGGAGTTCGATGTCGGGATAGCGTTCGAGGTGAGTGGTCAGGGCCTCCTCGAGTTCGAGTTGAGCGAAGGGCGCCCCGGCCCTTTCTTGCAGCGAGCTGACGAGAAACGAGGTCAAGGGGAAGGCGAGGAGTACCAGGGCAAAAACCAGGGCGATGAGGGAACGTCGGACCCAGAGCGGCCTTCGCTCACCACGGGGGCCGCTGCGTAGGCCGAGGGCATAGAGACAGAAGGCGGCGCCCAGGACGATGGCGACCACATTGGTGGTGAAGAGCAGCGCGGCTCCCGAAGCGTTGCGCCCGGCCCCGTGGGCGAGCGAGACTCCGACGGTCGCGATCGGCGGGACCAAAGCGGCGGCGATGGCCACGCCGGGGAGGGCGGCGGAGAGCCCCGGTCGCGCACTCGCGTAGGCGGCCGCGAGCCCAGAGAAGAAGCCGATGCCGAGGTCGAGAAGAGTGGGAGCGCCGCGCGCGAGGAGTTCGTCGGTTAGAGCGGGCATGGGAGAGACGACGCCGAGAGCAAAGCCGATGATCAGAGCGGTGAAGAATCCCAGGGTCAAGGACTTGCTCGCGGTGCGGAGTAGGGGAAGATTTCCCTGGACCAACGACATGCCGACGGAGAGCAGCGGCGTCATCAAGGGAGCGACGAGCATCGCTCCGATGACGACGGCGGTGGAGCTCTGAATCAGCCCCAGGGCAGCGATGGCGGTCGACAGGGCCATCAGTGAGATGAAGTCGATGTCCCAGCGCGAGCGAGCCTGTAGCGCCTCGAAGAGCTCGATCCGTTCCTCGCGAGACAGTTGGGGCAAGCGGCGTGAGAACCAACGCTCGAGGATCTCGAGTCCACGAGACATGAAGCGACGGGGCGAGCGGATGACGGCTACCGCCGTCGCCTTGCGCCCGGTGAGGAGGTGAGGTGGCAGGGTGCCGAAGAGCATCTGACGGATGAAGCCGCGGTGGGAAGCACCGACGAGGACGAGATCGAAGTCCTCCTCGGCGACGGTCCGGATGGCGTCTCGTACCCCGTCGACGACCATCACGCGGCGTTCGATGCGACTGGCGTCGCCGAGGTTGGCCCCCGCGATCGCGGCATCGAGGAGACGTTCCCCGACTAGCTCGGGGTCCTCGCCCTCCTCGGGTTGGACGAAGAGAGCGGTGACTTGCGAGTCCGAGTGGCCGGCCATTCGGTTGGCCCAGCGCAAGGCGGTGTTGGCATTGGGT
>JAIOJS010000101.1 GCA_019911795.1 Thermoanaerobaculia bacterium
GGATTGAGGGCCTCCCCATCGACGGCCACGATGACATCACCGACCCTGAAGTCGGACCTCTCGGCCTCGGTCCACGGGAGGACCTGAGTCACTCGGAACCCCGTCTTCCCATCGAGGCCTAAATGAGTCGACAGCTCCTGGTTGAGGACCTGGGTCTTGAGTCCGACCCAAGCCTTGGGGAGTTCCCCGCCCCAGCTGCTGTTCGAGGAGGACGGCGCCGGTACCAGGGTCGCCAATCGCTCCTCGTCGCGTCGAACCTCGAGCACGGCTCGACCGCCCGGTGGCACCGCCGCGAGACTGCGGCGAAGATCCGCCGGCGAGTGGATCTCCTCGCCGTCCATCGCGATCAGAACATCGAACGGAGCAAGCCGTGGCCGAGCCCCGTCCGCCGGCGATCCTGGACGCACTCCGGTGAGGAGAAGCCCCTCGAGGTCTTCGAATCGGCGAGAGATCGCCATCGGAGCGGTGATCTCCTGCACCGTCACGCCGAACTCAGCCACCTCCCACTCGTCACCCTTGAACTTGGGCATCAACTCGACGACCGCTTCGAGCCGTTGGCTCTTGCCCTGCCGCTCGATCGTCACTGCTACCTTCGAGCCGACTTCCAAGTGTGCCAGGCGCTGGTAGACCAGAGGCACCTCTTCGAAAAACCGTGCTGTCACCGGATTGGCATCGATGGCGGTGAGGATGTCTCCAGGGAGAACTCCCGCCGCCTCGGCTGCAGAGCCGGGGAGGACAGACGACACCAGGGCGCCGGTGTCCCGTCCCAGGCGGCCAACCGGAAGAACGGAGAGACCAAGCCAACCACGCCGAATCTCTCCACGGAGGAGCGCTTGGTCGAGTACGTCCCGGGCGATGGAGGCCGGGATGGCGAATCCGATCCCCCGGCCCCCGAGTTCGTTGATCCCGAGGACTCGACCTTCGGCATCGATCAAAGGACCTCCCGAGTTGCCGGGAAGGATCAGCGCATCGTGCTGGATCCAGCGCGTCAGGAGTCCCGACAGCTGGTCCTCCTCCAGGGTCATGTCGGGGATTTCACTACCCGTAAAGTCGGTAAACACCCGTGCCCGATTGGAGACGATGCCCCGTGTCATCGAGGACGAGAGTGCCAGCGGATTGCCCATGGCAAAGACGGTGTCGCCGACCTCGATGGAGGCGTCATAGCCCAGGTCGGCAAACGGAAACGGCACCTCATCGCCGTCGGCGACGAGGCGAAGTACCGTGAGGTCGGTCAGTGGATCGTCCACTACGATCTCGGCCTCCAACACGCGGCCATCGGTCAGGGTGCACTCCACCCGCCGGGCTCGTCCGGCCACGTGATAGTTGGTCAGAACGTGCCCCTCGGGAGTCAGGATGACCCCACTTCCCGCTCCCGGATAGCGGCGAGTGCGTCCCTCCCCAAAACTCTCATGAACCACGCTGATGTTGACCAGGGCGGGATAGACGCGATCCCGCACCCGCCGGGCCACCGCGTCGAGGTCTTCCAACTCGATCGAGGACCCTGTCTGGCGTTCGATCGATCTATCGATCGGCTCCGCGACCTGCGGCATCTCCTCCTCGATCCTCGCCTGCAACGCAGCGCTCTCGTCCTGGGCTCGGACCGGGACGGCGAGGCTCCAAGCCAATGCGGTCGAGACGATCAGCCAGGTCAGGCCTTCGCAATTCCTGGGCCCCATTCAGCCTCCGGTCAAGAGGTTGCCGAGTCCACCGACGTGATCGAGTACCGAGCCCTCACCCTGTCGACGGCCCCCGGTCTGCGGTGCGGCCGCGAAGATGCGGCTGGCTAGACGACTGAAAGGCAGCGACTGGATCCACACCTTGCCGGGTCCGGTCATCGCCGCGTAGGCGATCCCCTCACCGCCGAAGAGCGCTGTCTTGATACCGCTGACGAACTGAATGTCGTAGTCGACCGTGCTCTCGAAGGCGACCAGACAACCCGTATCGAGCCGCATCATCTCGCCGGGACCGAGGTCTCTCTCGACCACGGTACCGCCGGCGTGCACGAAAGTTAGACCATCGCCATCCAACTTCTGCAGGATGAAGCCCTCACCGCCGAAGAGTCCGGCCCCCAGCTTCTTCTGAAAGGCGATACCCACCGAAACCCCTTTGGCCGCGCACAGGAAGGCATCCTTCTGACAGAGCATGGTGCCACCGTGCTGCTTGAGATCGAGGGGAACGATGCGTCCCGGATAGGGCGAAGCGAAGGCGACCCTCTGACGAGCGTGGGCGGTATTGCCGAAGGCGGTCATGAAGAGGGACTCACCCGTGAGAACTCGCTTCCCGGCCGACAACACCATGTCCATGATCCCCCCCTTGCCCGCCGACTTTGCCGATCCGTCACCGAAGATGGTTTCCATCTTGATCCCAGGGTCCATGTACATGAAGGCGCCCGCTTCAGCGATGCACGCCTCTCCCTGATCGAGAGTAATCTCGACGAACTGGAGCTCCTCGCCGAAGATTTCGTAGTCGATCACATCGGCACCGGCGGTAGGCATGGGAGGTGGGGCCTGCATCCCCCCTCCTAGGCTGCTGGCGAACTCGGCGCGACTGGCAATCGGCTCCCAATTCGCCATTCCTTGGCTAAAGACGTGCGCAGTGCGGTCGAACTCCCCCGCCTTCAGACGCTTTTGAACCTCATCCGTGGTCCACGGCCCGAGCTGTTGACCGTTGACCGCTACGTACCAGGACTGTCCGCTCATCGCATTCTCCTAACCTTGGTTTCTCAGGAATATCAACCCAGAAAAGGGCAACGCTGAGCATACCGCCCGCCCGACCTCCGCTCAAGGTATGATCTTCGCCCCTCGACGCGACGCTAGGGTCGCACTCCAAAGGAGACGGAAACGCATGACACCGCAAGACTACGTAAGCTTCCTCGGTCGCGAACGCGCCACCGCCATCCTTCGCTGCGACAGCCAGGAAGTCGCCCGAAGAGCCATGGACGCCGCCGTTCGCGGTGGCTTTCGCAGCATCGAATTCACCCTTACCGTTCCCGGTGCACTCGACCTCATCGAGGAGTTCGCTCGCCGACCCGGTCTGGTGGTTGGCGCCGGAACCGTTCTCGACGTCGATCAGGCCAAGGAGGCGGTTGATCGTAGCGCGTCCTTCCTCGTCTCCCCCGTGGTGGACCCTGAGGTGATCGAGATCGCCAACGCCCTCGACGTCGCCATCATGCCAGGGACCCACACCCCTACGGAGATGCTCACCGCGCACCGCGCCGGAGCTCAATTCTGCAAGCTTTTTCCCGCCCCAGGAGGTGGACCTGCCTACGTCCGTTCGGTGCTGGGCCCCATGCCATTCCTGAGAATCGTCCCCACCAACGGCGTCGACCTCGACAACGCCCGGGACTGGCTTCGCGCCGGCGCCTACGCTCTCGGCTTCGTGACTCCGTTGTTCACTACCAACGACCTCACCCACGCTCGCTTCGATCGTATCGAGAGCCGTGCCGAGGCCATCCTTCAGGCGGTCCGCAGCGTCGCATCGTAAGTTCTAGCTCGAGGGGCTACTCCGCTTCGACGATCTCCAGTTCGAAGAGCTTCGGCCAGTACTTCCCCGTGACCAGCAGCGTCCCGGTTTCAGGTCGGTAGGCGATGCCGTTTAGCACGTCGGTCCGTGAACGTTCCAGGTCCGAGAGCAGCCCCTCGATGACGAGAACCCCCGTCACTTCGCCGCTCTTGGCGTCGATGCGAACGATCTCATCCTTGCCCCAGACGTTTGCGTAGATATCGCCATTGACCCACTCCATCTCGTTGAGGCCGATTTCAGGGCGCCCCGCTCGATGAATCTCCAAAGCCTTCTCGACGGAGAAGGTCTTCGGATCATGCCAGGTGAGGAATGCCGAGCCGTCACTCGAGATCAGTGAGACGCCATCGTAGGTCAGTCCCCACCCCTCGCCCTCGAGCGGCCACTCGCCGAGTTTCTCGAACGGCGGCAGAGACCAGCGATAGACAACCCCCTCCCGCCAGGTCAGCTGGATAAGCTCATCCCCTACCAGAACCAGTCCTTCGGCGAAGTGCTCCTTGGGAAGTTCCACTTGCTGCTCGACGAGTCCGCTCTCGAGGTCCCAGCGCCGCAAGGCGGACTTTCCGTAGTTGCCCAGACTCTCGTAGAGCCGATCCTGGTGCCATAGCAGACCCTGGGTAAAGGCAGAGGGATCGTGTTCGTAGACCCCGACCAGGTTCCATGGAATCTCGGGAGGAGCGATTGGCTTCCTCGAGGTCAGTTCCACCGCTGCACTCGGCTCCGACGGTATCGGATCCCCCGCCTGCACCTCGCCCGGTTCGGGATTTGCCCGCCAGATCCAGACCGCTGCAGCCAGGACCAGGGCGAGAAGAACGAGTCGACCTCGCATGCAGGTCACCCCTCGTCGGACCGACGCGTTAGACGCCAGAAATAGAGCCCGAGCAGGGCAAACGCCACGGTAGCCAGAATCGGCGCGGCGCTCCCCGCCCAGTCGTAGCCAACCCCCTGAGGCGCCTTGCCGAGGAGGACCGCAGCCCCCGCGATTCCGACCCCCAGGAGTCCTTCTCCTCCGACGAGCCCCGAGCCGAAGAGGACGCCTCGTTCCCGTCGCGAGGTAGCTTCCTCGTCAGATCCCGCGGTGCGCTCGGCGGCCATGCGCATCATTCCGCCGAGGAAGATCGGCACCATGGTGGAGACGGGCAGGTAGACCCCCACCGCGAACGGCAGGCTAGGAATACGTAGAAGTTCACAGACGATAGCGATCGCCGCCCCAATGCCGACCAGCACCCAGGGCAGGCTCTGCTGTAACACACCATCGATCACCAGCTTCATCAGGGTGGCCTGCGGTGCCGGCAGGGTCTCGGTACCGAAACCGTAGGCATCAGCCAGAAAGATCACGGTGAGACAAACGAAGATCGACGAGGTCAACACCCCGATCAGCTCTCCTACCTGTTGATGCTTCGGCGTCGCGCCAAGGAGAAAGCCCGTTTTGAGATCTTGGGAAGTATCCCCCGCGATCGAAGCGGCAATGGCCACCACACAGCCGATGGTAAGCGCTGCCGCCTTCCCCATGTCGCCGACCCAACCCAGCAAGAGGAAGATCGTCGCCGAGAGCAGGAGGGTCGCAATGGTCATTCCGCTCACCGGATTCGACGTGACTCCGACTAGGCCCACGATCCGGGACGATACGGTCACGAAGAAGAAGGCGCAGACGATGACGAGCAGGGCGGCCACGATCCGTTGGCCGGGGCCCTCGAGGACGTAGAAGACCTGAGGAACAAACGCCATCACAGCAAAGAGAAGTCCTAGCCCCAGGCCGAGTACCTTGAACGGAAGGTCATCGTCGGTTCGAAGCACCTTGCGGGCAACTCCCCCCGCCTGCTTACGCAGCTGCTCGGTGGCTACCTTGAAGCTCTCCAGCATGGTGGGAATGCTTCGGATCAGAGTGATGATGCCCGCAGTTGCCACCGCACCGGCACCGATGTAGCGAACGTAACGTTCCCATAGATCGCCCGGCGCCATCTGAGTGATGGTCAGGATCGTCTCGGGATAGAAGGGTTCCCCCCGGCTCGCACCCCAGATGGCGATGGCGGGAATGATCACCAGGGAGGCGAGAAGTCCGCCGCCGACCATGATCGTCGCAATGCGCGGGCCCAGGATGTAGCCAACCCCGAATAGAGCAGCCGACACCTTGGTTGAAAGCTCTCCCGTGGGCAGAAACGGAATGCCGACCTTGATCTTGTTGGGAAAGAGGTGCAGACCGTCGACCAGCAGCTTGAAACCGGCCCCGACACCGAGACCGAGGAAGACGTTTCTCGCACTGCGACCGCCAACTTCGCTAGCTACTAGAACTTCGGCGCAGGCCGTCCCCTCCGGATAGGGAAGTTTTCCATGCTCCTTGGCGATGAGGTACCGGCGTAGCGGCACCATGAAGAGCACGCCGAGGAGTCCGCCACACAGTCCGAGCAGAGTCATCGACATCAGGCTCGGCGGCATCCCCCACAGGAAGAGGGCCGGCAGGGTAAAGATCACACCGGAGGCCACCGAACTCGATGCGGAACCGACGGTCTGGGTAGCGTTGGCCTCGAGCAAGGAACTCTGAACTCCAAAGCTCCTCAGCGCCCTGAAAGCTGCCACCGCCATGACGGCGACGGGGATCGAGGTCGAGATGGTCAAACCGGCCACCAGGCCCAGATAGGCGTTGGCGGCTCCGAAGAGAATGCCGAAGACGATCCCGAGCAGGATCGCCTTGAGGGTCAGTTCAGGCGGCGACTCTGACGCCGGCACGAACGGTTCGTACTCCTCCCCCTCAGGGATCGGCACGTAGGCGCCTTCACTCAGTCCACGCTTCTCACTCATCTCTAAGCTCCCATTCGCTCATCAAGTCCCCATCCTCTCGTCGGTCCATGAACACTCAAAGTTCGGCTCGGCGGTCGTCCCCAACCAGCCTGCGGACACGCCATCGGTGACACCGATGGGGCTACCCGGGGGTAGCTCTAGACGGGTCGGCTCTACCGCGCGCGCGGTAGAAGTACTTTCGAAGAAGGCGGAGAGGTCCGCGGCCAGGAGTTGGCGGTGGGCAGCCTCCGCTTTGTCGACGGAGGGGCTGCTCGCTTCACTCGAGACTCTCCGGGCAACGTCGTGGAGAGCTGCAAACGCACGGGAGCGAACCTCCGGGCTCGTCTGTTTCGAAACAACCAGGTCCATAAGGTCCTCGGCGACAACTCTCTGCGTCACTCGATGGATCTCGGCGTGGCGCAGCGACCCAGACGCTTTATCAAAAGTGGCTTCGACAACTCGGGACAGGACCTCCTCAGCTGCCGGTAGCGACGGGTCCCGTCGGTGAAAGTCCACCATCCGAGCCAGTCGCTGAGGCTGGAGGACGAAGCCAAGAACGAGCTCGCTCGCGCTCCCCGCCGCTCCCAGGGCGTCGAATGTGGGCGCTGTACGCCCCTCGAACATCTCTCGGTTGGAGCCCGTTCCGAAGGGACGAGGTAGCAACAACTTCAGAAGCGCTTCGGGTAGGTCGAGCGCTTGCGGTTCGATCGCCCCGAGCAGCAGCTCGAGCGCTCGCCGCTGTCGGGCGGCCGCAACCACCGTCGCCCCGGGTTGGAGGTCACCCCTCAAAGCGTAGGAGTAGTCCATACCACCGAGGGCCCGAGCCGCGGCTTCGACCTGGTAACGGTGGTAGAAGTAGATCGGTGCCAGCGTTTCTTCCAACTCGGCCAGAGGTCGTCCGACCGCGATGCGCGTGGCGTCGAACCGGTCGAGGGCGATGCGGCGCACCGCCAACACGTTGACCAGCTCCTCGACCGGATCGGCGCCATTGTCCCAAAGATTGGCGAGAGGATGAGCTGAGCCGGGGGCCCGGGCGTCGGCGTCGGACGCGAAACGAAGTCCCTTGGCAATACTGCTATCGACCAAGGCCTCCAAGCCTCGGGACTCCTCGGCCGCATCCGTGAACTCTTGGTAGGCATAGCGCACCGCATACCGATCCCAGGAACCGACACCGACTCCATAGGCTTTCGAAGTGTCGAGATTCCCGTCCGCGCCGACCGTCACCCACGGAGCCGGGTAGTCCATCACCGACTCCCGACCGTAGGTCGAGGCGGCAAAATTGTGCGCCAATCCCAGCGTGTGTCCGACCTCATGCGCGGCGAGTTGCCGAATACGGGACAGCGCGAGCTCCACCGGATCGTCCGCACGGCCGCTCCCGGTGTGGTCTGTTCCCAGTAACCCTTCGAAGATTCGGATGTCCTGCCGCACCCGCAGCGACCCCAGGGATACGTGCCCCTTGAGCATCTCGCCGGTCCTCGGATCCGCCACTCCCCCGCCATAGGACCATCCCCGCGTCGATCGGTGGACCCACTGGATCACGTTGTAGCGAACATCGAGTGGATGGGCGTCAGGCGGCAAGACCTCGACGCGAAAGGCATCGATGAAACCAGCCTCCTCGAAGGCTGCGCCCCACCAACTAGCGCCCTCGATGAGGGCTGAGCGAATGGGCTCAGGCGCCCCGGAGTCGACGTAGTAGACGATCGGCTCCTCGACGGTGGACGGCGCCGGTCCCGGCACTGTCTTCTTCAAGCGATGCCGTACGATCCACTGGCGGCGCATCGGTTCATCGAGCGCCACTGCGTAGTCGAGAAAATCAACGCCAAAGGAGCCGGCCCGGGGATCGAGACGGCGCGGCGTATAGCCTTCGTCGGGGAGGGAGACGAACGAGTGGTGTTGGACCAGAGTTACGGCCTCGGCGGCCGGTGCGGTCGACCGCACATGCCGGCCCGGCTCACTCCCGGAGAAAGTGAGAATCGCTTCCAGTTCGACATTCTCCGGGAACGCAAGACAGGCATCGAAGTCGACGGCGCTGCGGTCCCGGTCCAAATTGAAGACCCCTTGGTTAGCCCTCTTCAGCGTCTCACTCACGTTGTGGGCATCGCGGACGATGAAGGAGGTGAAATCGACCAGAAACCTCCCATCGGGCTCCTCCGTCGTCACCTCACCCGCCCACAGAACCGACGTTGCGAACGAATCGCGCACGGCGCGTGCCTCGTCAGGACTGTCGGTGGTGGCCCGATACGCCAGGTTGGGTTGCTCCACGAGCAGACGGTTGCCGACGCGGCGCAGCCGGATCCAACGCGTCTCGCCAAGCTGTCCGCGGTCCAGACCGACCGGGTTGGAGCCAAGGCCGGTGAGCAGGCCTTCGGTGTAGAGGAAGTCACGGGCCTTCTCGGTAGTACCGTCGGCAGGGAACTCGAGCCACACCTTGCCGGTCGAGCGGTCGAGATAGAAGTCGAGAGGCCCTTCGAGGCGCTCGAAACCCGCGGTTGCCGCCGCAATCCCCTGCATCTTTGCTTCGGTCTTTCCGGAGCGGTCCTTTGCCTCTGCCGCCGGAGTGCCGGCCAGGCTCAAGGACAGGAAGAGGATTCCCACAGCGAACGCGATCCCTCGACGATTCGAGTACCACCACCGCAGTCGGTGGGTTTCCATTCGCGTCGATTTCATCCCAGCCAGTCGTACCATTACCGAGTGTCTCCTTCGTTGGCTAACGGCACGGCCAAGCGGTCCAGAGTCCGAACCCTCTCCCGCAGTAGCCTGAAAATTCTCTCGTAGGACGTGATAGCCGAGCGAGCCAGGCTGGGGTCCCGATCCTCCACCGCCTTTCTCAGTAGCGGCAGCAACCAAGGTGAGTAGCCGGTTTCGGGATCCGGCGCGGCGTAGAGGCTCTTGTACCAGGGGCGCTCCGGAAGGCCGCTGTTCTCCAGCCATAGACGTTCCAACTGCAAGATCTCCCAGCTGATTCCATTGGCCGAGGCCGGAGACAGGGTGCCGTTGGCCGTCGCCCGACTCACCCCGGAGAGATCGCCCGCCGAAGCGAAGTCATCGATCGCCGCGCGCAGGCCGTCGAGATTCAGGCTGAAGTTCGCCTTCCCTGCGAGGACATCGATCTCCTCCAGGTGGAGGCGGAAGTCGTCGGCATAGGCCGCCGGACTCAGGGGAATGACATCGGCATTGGCCAAGCGCGCGGCGAGGACAGCCACGATCTGGGTCAGCATCAACGCCCCTTCGTAGTCGTCACCGACCGTGTGGCGGTACCAATCGAGGGTGTCGTAGTTGGTGTGGTAAGCACTGCCGGGGCTTCCCCCTGCCGAGATCGACATCGAGGGGATCCCGAGGTGGGTGTAGAACGCTACGTGGTCCGAACCACCGCCGAGGGCACCGAAGCGCCGGTCTCCATCTTCTGCCGCCCGCCAGGCTTCGAGAACCGAGGTGCCGGGTTGGGCCCCGGGCTGGGCCACCTCTGCGAGGACATCTTCCAGCAGGGGTCCGAGAGATGGCGAGACGGCGGCCCCAAAATCCAACCCCAGGGCTGCGCCGTCGAGGTTGATGTACGCAACGCCCCCCTGAGCGAGCGACTCGCGATTCGCCTCGACCCACTCGGTCGACCCCTGGATCCCCATCTCTTCCGCCGCCCAGTTGGCGAAGACCAACGTCCTCTGCGTCCGGATCCCACGCCTGGCCAACTCCATGAAAGCTCGCGCTACCTCGTAGAGAACGATGCTCCCCGCGTTGGGATCGCTGGCACCGAAGGACCAGGCGTCGTGATGGCATCCCAGAATGATGAACTGGTCGGGAAAGCGAGTTCCTGGCAAGGTGGCGACGACGTTCGAGGTTTCGATCATCTCTCGATCCTGCTCGACTCTGACCCTTACCAAGAGCTCCGGTCCTCCGGTGAGCCGGTAGGCAAAGGGCAATCCTCCCTGCCAGGCACGAGGTACGGCCGGACCCGACATTCGCGAGAGGATCTCCTGCGCCGCCCCCCATCCCATCGGCTGCACCGGAATGCTGGGCAGGTCGAGATCGGCTGGCGACAGCCGCGGGGTCCCGGACACCGCCGGCGCTCCCGGGGTCAACGGATCGCCGGGGTACGGGAGGGTGAGGAGCGAGCCGCGCTGGATCGAGTCTGCGTTGAGCCATCCCCCTTCGGGATAGGAGATCCCCTGTCCCCAGCCGGTATCTGCGGGATCGGTATATAGGATCAGGCCAGCTGCACCAGACTCCTCTGCATTCTTCGCCTTGTAGCCGCGAAAGATCTTGCCATAACGAGCGACGACGATTCTTCCCTGGAGCCGAATTCCAGCCGCCTCCAGCTCCTCGAAGTCCCCTCGCGTGCCGTAGTTGGCGTACACAACCTGTCCCGCGACCTCCCCCGAGCCGCTGTAGGCGGCCCACGCCGGCCCAAGGCTCGGATGCGAGCTGTAGTGATCGGAGGGGATGGGCGGTTCTTGAACCGGCAGCATCAGCCGCACGGGAGAGAGTATCTCCACCTCATCGACAACCGGCCGCGGGAGGTAGAGGGTGAGAACCTGACGCTCAACCGGCAACCCCAACCGGGAGTAGGAGTCGACGAGCCATTCGATCAGTTCGGCGTCACCCGGGGTGCCGGCCTGGTGCGGGGCACTCGAGAGGAGGTCGTGGTGAGCCCGCAAACTCGAGATCTTCGGAATACCCAGGACTGCACCCTCGAGCTGCTGCTGCACCTCGAGTCGCTGCGGCGTGAAGTACCCCTGAGGCGTCACCACCGAACTCACCGCTCCACCACTGGCTACCGAGGCTGCCGCCAAGCCTACGAGGAAGACGATAACGGTCGACATATAGCGAATCTGTTGCGACAAGAGGCCTCCTTGATGGGAACGGAGCGGAGTCTACCATCGGGAAGAAGGGACTCCAGACGATCTCCCAACCCGTTCGTCGACTACAATTAGCTTGACGATGCCCATCGACCGTGACCCGCCGGGCGTTCCTTCCCGAGGCTCGGCTTCCCGTTCCGACACCGGCTCCACTCCTAGAGCCCCACGGGCACCACTTCGCCTGATTTCCGAGGTCACCGACCGCCTGGTCCAGACTTTGGACTTCGACGACGCTCTGGATATTCTGATCGATGGCGCTACCGAACTCCTCGGCGTGGCCCGTGCCTCGATCATGATCATCGATCCGCTCAGTCGTCAGCTCTCGATCAAGGTGGCACGAGGTATCAGCCGTCAGGTGATCTCTGAAACGAGAATATCCCTCGGCCATGGCATCGCCGGAACCGTCGCGGCCAGCGGCGAGCCTCTCGTGGTTCGCGACGTGCGGGAGCTGGATCAGTGGCAGTCCTCATTGCAGCGATCGCAGGACTATCGCGACTTCTCCGCCCTCTCCGTCCCTTTGATCATTCACGGTGAGGTCCAGGGGGTCATGAACTTCAACCACAAGCTGGACGGTACCTACCTCGATACTTGCGATCTGGAGCTGGCCATGATCGTCGCCAACCAGGCTTCGGTCGCGCTCTATCTCGCCAAGTTGCACCGACAGTACCTAGCCAAGCAGGCACTGGACTACGAACTGCGAGTAGCGCGGTCTATCCAACAACGTATGCAGCCGACCCACTCTCCGCAACTCGCGGGGTATCGGTTTGCCGCCCACTCCCAGATGTGCCACGAAGTGGGCGGAGACTACTACGACTACGTTCCGGGCAGCGATGGTCGGCTGGGCATCGCCATCGGCGACGTGGCCGGACATGGCTTGGGCCCCGCTCTGCTGGTGGCGGACGCCCGGGCCTGCGTCCAGAGCGGATTGAGGCGAGCCGAACCACTGACTCAGTGCCTCGCCGACCTCAACGAACTCCTCCTCCAAGAGACCAACGAAGAGATCTACATGACGATGCTTCTGGCCGCGCTCGACCCGGCCACCGGGACACTCGATTTCGCTTCGGCGGGACATCACCTGCCCATCATCTTGCGCGATGGTTCGCCACTGGATCTACCAAGCGCCGGCGCTAATATCCCCCTCGGAATTCAAGGCGATCTCCAGTTCACGGCCGAGGAGCCGATCAACCTCCGCGAGGGCGACCTGGTGTTGCTGTTCACGGATGGCGTGTGGGAGGCCACCGATGGGCGAGGGCATCGATTCGGCAACGAGGGGATCATCGATAGCCTACGATCCTCCGTCGATCGAACGGGCGAAGCGATCATTGAGCAGATCCTGGCCGACGCGGCGCGGCACCGGGGCAATCTGCTGATCGAGGACGACTGCACCCTGATGACCCTTCAGGTCGGTTCCACCTAGCGTCCCAACCAGTCGCCAGTTGAGGACGAACTGTCCCTAGGATGGGACAAAGTTCCCATCTCCCCTGCGACTCGTTGGGCTCGAACCTTCGACGGCGCGGCATGGAGCAGAGCTGGCAGCTACTTTGCTTAAGAGTTTGCCGGGATGACAACACCCACGAACCTAGGAGTACCTCAATGATTCAACGAACCCTTCTTACGATCCTCAGTCTCGGCTGTCTCAGCGTCTCCGCTCTGGTAGCTCAGCCCGATACCACCTTCGGGGAGGCGGTCGACGTCAATGAGATCCTGTTGGACGTCCTCGTTACCGACAAGTCGGGCAATGTGGTCGTAGGCCTCGACAAGAACGACTTCATCATCGAGGAGAACGGCTCCCCGGTCGACGTTACCCACGTGAGCTTCTACAGCACTCGCTATTCACCGCAGCACCTCTCTGACGGCGCCGTCCAGGAGGTTCCCGCGAGTCGGTACTTCATCCTCTACTTTCACGACCAGCGCTTCGCATCCAACGAGCGGAACCAGCTGCTGCGTCGGCAACTCGACGCGGGACGCTACTCACGGCGCTGGGTCGAGAACGACATGAAGTCTTCCGACTGGGTCGCGGTCGTTTCCTACGGCGTCAAGCTTCAGGTTCATCAGGATTTCACCCAGAATCCGGCGGCGATCATGGAAGCGATCACGGCGGCTTCGAGCGGCAAGAACGCCAACCCCGACTGGCGGCGGGACCTAGTTCCCCCCGGCCAACCATCGCTCCTACGCTACCTTCCCGATGGGAAGAAGCTGCGCAAGGAGACCGGCAAGATGTACGACGGAGTCCGTCTCCTGGCCGATGCCACCGGCCACATCGTGGGTCGCAAGAACCTGCTCCTCTTTTCCACCGGCTTCGGTGAGATTGCCCCCGGTGGCTTCGCCAAGCCCGACGAGCGCTACTACCCCGCCATGGAGCAGGCTCTCAACGACAACAACGTTGCTGTGTACCCGATCGATCTCACCCCGATCGGCGTGGAGCATCTGCAGAGTCAGTTCCTCAACGTACTCGCCGACGACACCGGGGGCTACTACTACCAGAACTTTGTCAACTTCGCCACGCCTCTCGAGAGGATCGCCGACGAGAATACCGGCTACTACCTGATCAGCTACCGTGCCGTCCATCCCCGCGGGAAGAGCGGCTACCAGGAAGTCAAGGTCGAGGCCAAGCAGAAGGGCGTCAACGTCCGTGCCCAGAAGGGCTACCGCTACGGCACCGACTCTTAGTTCCTGCCTTCGGAGGTGTCTCGCCCGAGACTCTCCCCGTCTCCTTCAGACTGATTGACCTCGTGACACGGGGGAGTCCTTGGACTCCCCCTCTTTTTTTGGCCGATCGACGAGGTCGCAAGGTCGATCTCTCATTGCGCAGAAGACACTGTCGCGACCGTCAGCCGGGCGACAAACTGCTACACTACCGGCGCCCGAACCGACCGGCTCGAGCATCAAACGGTCCCACGAATTTCTCTCGACGACCACCGCAATACCGTAACGACCCGATCGCCGTACCAAGAGCTACTGTCTGCCAACGCCCCGGAGACTGGATATCAACTGTCCGACGACCCGAGGCGAAACTTCCGAGACAGTGCATCGGAGAATGACTTCATGCTGACACCACGCCAGACCCTTCAACGTACCCTTGGCCAACTCCTCGGCCGGACATCTCGTTCCGTCTTCCTGGCCCTACTTGTTATCGGAGCGATGGTCAGTCTCAACGCTTGTGGATCGGGCCCCACGGAGCCCGACAACGTTCTCTTCGTCAATGGCACGGTCGAGCACCGAAGTACCTCGACCGAGAACTTCGCGATGACCGTGGACGGTCTGCTGCAGGTAACTCTCGACAGCATCGTCCCCCAACTGCCCGAGGGCGGGGTGCTTGCCGACACCTCCCTCGTGATCGGCTTTTCCCTGGGACGGATCATCGAGGGTGAGTGCGTAGTGTCCGGTGCGCTCGCCATGCGCCCGGGGGATTCCGCCAGTTATGGACTGGATCATGGAGACTACTGTTTTCGCTTCTACGACTCCGGCTTCATCCCCGAAGATGCTAGCTACGACTACAGCTTGACCGCCGCAATGACGGATTTCTAAGGGATCGACTTGGACTAGAGCGACCAGCCTAGCAAGACACTGCCAAGCCTAGAAAGACACCGCCAAGCGAATCCACTCCAAGGCCTCTCGACCGGCTAGTGGTGCCGACGGCAGGCAGTCTGATGTGGTTGCGAGGACGCCGCAGGTCACGCCCGCTCGGCAGGCCGAGTCCCAAGAGACGAAGCCACCCGTGGCCCCAGCCACACAGGCCGCCGGCGGGCTCATCCGCTGCAGTGCGAGCAGCAGTGTCCTCAGCGCATCGACCCGCGTGACGGGAGCCTCGGGCCGAAAGACGCGAAGACTTCCATCGAGGCGCATGAGATCGAGGTTGACCACTCTCATGATCTCCTGACGCCGTGGATGATCCAAAATATCGGTAGCGATCTTTGCTTCCGGATTGCCTCCGGCTCGAACTCCCGGCACCAGCCAGTAGACGAGTACCGCATAGTCGGCCCGAGTTAGTTCCCGAACCGCGACCGTCTCGGCTACGATCGGAGGTAGGTTCCTCAACCTCCAGATAAACTTCGCTCGGTCGAACTGATCCGCAAAGTATGGATCGTCGGGATGATCGTGAGTCAGATTCTGGAAAATCTCCAGCGCCATATTGGGATCCCCACCTCGCATCTCGAGATCGCCCCAGGTGGACCGGAGTTCCAGATCCTCTGGCGTCAAGGCGACGAGTTCGCGAATCCACCGGAGCTGCTGAGGAAGGTCGTCAGCATCCCGAGCTACCTCGAAGGAGAGTTGTAGGGTCCTGTCCGAGAGGGGGTCCCAGGCCTGCAAGCGCTCGAGTGCCTCGCCCGCCTCGTCCAGTCGGCCCCGATTCCGGGCATCTTCGATCCTCTGGGCCTGCGCCTCGAGCGCCCGGGGGCGCAGGTCAACCGCTCGATCGAATGCCACATTGACGGAGGCACTGAGTCGTTCATACTCAGCGTAGGCCTCGACCAGGTCGCCCTGTAGCTCCGAGGCTCGGGCGAAGACCATGCCTGCTGCTAGGTACCGGGGAAACTCGAAGCGCACAGAGTCTACGAGTCCTGCCGCCCCTCGAAAATCTCCGTCGTAGAGCCGGGCCTGCGCCTCGAGGACCCGTGCGGGAGCGAGTTCGGGATCACGGCGGCGAAGCTCCGACGCCACCCGGTGGGCCTCCGAGCTGTCTCGGTGCAATACCAGTTGGTTGAAGGCAGCTTCTATTTGCCGACGTGATTCGGCATCCAAGCTGCGGTCGAAACCGGACAGCGGCTGGAGGAAGTAGACCCGGTCGACATCGGGAATCGCCGGCGAAGTCTCGATAACCGGCGCCCCTCCGCAGGCGGCCACGAAGGAGAGAGCCACCGCGAGAAGGCCCAGGCGAAACGCTTGCCAGGTATGCGGCAGACCACGCCCGCGTGCTACTTCGCATTCTAGTGACGATTTGCGCAGGGGCACCCCCATGCTGACATCTGTTGTTCCGGCCAGTCGTCCGTCGACAGGCCTTGAACTACTGGGTCCGGCTCCTGTCCGCTTTTCTGTGAAGTGCTTTGCGCTAGCCTGCGTTACGCTTGACAAGCGAGATCAACCCGCCGGAGGTGGGCCAATGGTTGCGATCGCATGCTTGTAGATCAGAACCTCTTGCTCCGGCGTCTCGAGAATGATCGCGAAACGATCAAAGCGCCGAAGTCGACCCTGAAGGACGCCACCCGGCATGAGAGTTACGACGACCTGAGTCCCTTCCTTCAGTGTCTGGAAGAGAAATCCGTCCTGGATATTGATCGTGTGCTTTCCCATAGTTCCTCCGGTGACGACAAGAGTCAAATAAGCTCGATCACTCGAACTCTATCGCTTGCTAAGACTCTGTCCGAAATCCAATGAATATTTGGTTGGCTTCGAAACCAGGTGAGCTGACGCTTTGCGAATCGGCGAGTGGCTAGGATGATCTCCTTAGCTGCCTCATCCACACTCCACCCCTCCACAACGCAACGGGTGAGCTGACGATAGCCGATCGCTTGGAACGCCGGAACCTTGGTATTCAAGCCCGAAGTCAGAAGGTTTTCGACCTCCTGCAACCAGCCCATTTCGAGCATGCCATAGACACGCTCTGCGACCCGATCGTACAGGATCGCACGAGGGAGCGTCAATCCAACCACGACCTCGCGAAGCGGCTGTTCCTTAACCCTCTCGAGGGTCTGCCACCAGCTCAGGGGCTTGCCCGTTCCCAAGGCAACTTCAACCCCTCTCAGGATGCGTTGGGTATCCCCCGCTTCGAGACGAGCGGCCAGGGCCGGATCGAGAATCCTCAGTTCGCGACGTGAGGGGGCAAGGCCCTCGCTCCGATGCCGTTGGTTCTGCCACTCCCGAATCGCTGGATCCACGGTCGGGATAGGACTCATCCCCTGAAAGAGACTCCGAATGTACAAGCCGCTGCCTCCGACCACGATCGGAAGCCGCCCGCGAGAACTGATTTCTCGGATAGCAATGTTCGCCAGACGCGCGAACTCAGCCGCGGAATACGGCTCGGAGGGATCGAGAATATCGACGAGGTGGTGCCGTACTCGACGCCGCTCCTCTAGCGTAGGTTTGGCAGTGCCGATATCCAACCCGCGGTAGACCTGTAGTGCGTCAGCGTTGATGATCTCCCCCTGCAACTGCCCGGCAAGATCCATCGCTAGGGCACTCTTGCCCACGGCGGTCGGTCCTACGATGGCCAGGACGGTGATCACAGCCGCCATTCTACGGCGCGACCGCAGAGGGGATAGGCAGACGAGAAGGAATCTCGACGCGCCAGCCCGGCTGACGATTCCAGTCGAGCGTGATCTGGCCGTCCCGATTGGTGCGCAGGGTACGAATGTGGCGGTCTGCCAGGCGGTTTAGGACCTGAGACGTGGGATGCCCATAGCGATTGGCCCGTCCCACCGAGATCAGAGCGATACGAGGCCGGGTCGCGTACAACCAACCCGGGGACGTCGAACTCCTCGATCCATGGTGCGCCACTTTCAGCAGGTCGCAGCGCAGAGCCTCGTCGCCCCAACGCTCTCGTAGTTCTCCTTCCGTGGACTGATCGATGTCTCCGGTGAGAAGAACGCAGCGTCCGAGGGCCGCGGCACGAAGCACTAGAGACCTCGAGTTGTGGCTCGGATTCAAGGGCCCCTCGTGAAGGGCGGGTGGACCCAACACTGAAAGCGACCAACCTCCGACCGCGAAGGAGTCGCCGGCCGCTGCACTGCGCCGAGGGATGTCCAATGTGGAGAGTTCCTCGAAGCAGGGACTCTCCTCAAATTTGAGAGTCTCGGTGACCACTTCGCCGACGGGGAGTACACGTAGCAGGTCGAGGACCCCCCCACAGTGATCGATATCCGGATGAGAGACGATGACCATATTCAGGCTTCTGATGCCAAGCTTCCTCAAGGCGGGCGCCAAGACACGTGTGCCCAGACCCGGGCGGGTCCACCCCCCGCCGTCGACCAGCACCGAGAACTCGCCATCCTGAAGGAGAATCGCGTCTCCCTGTCCCACGTCGAGCATGGAGACTCGCACCCGGCCCTCCGCATCCGACGATCCTGCCGCCTGCCTTGGCGGAGACCCCACCGCTAGGGCCCCCAGGGCGATCAGGAGAAGAGCGTGATTCCAGGGACCCACCAGGAATCGGAGCGACCACGCCACCAGGGCCACGAGCGCTACTGACAACTCCAAAGGACCAACGACGACAGTCTGCCCCATCCACAGCGAAGGACCCATGCCGGCCAGGACGGTGCAGGGGTATGTCAAGAGATCTAGGGCGGCTCCCACGATGGGCTGGGCGAGGCCAGGCAAGAGGACCTCCAGCCCGACCCACAGGAGCGAGAGTGCCAGCGAGAGTCCTACCCAAGGCACCGCCAGAAGGTTGAAGATCGCCGCTGGGGGTGAGAACCAGTGAAAGACACCAAGGGTCCAGGGTAGGGTGGCGATCTGAGCCGCCAGGGTGACCGAGATCCCTTCTTGTAAGAGGTTGCGACCCCACCTCCACGTTTCTCCCTCTGCACCGCGCGCTGACAAGGTGGGTGCCTTGCAGCCAAGACCACCTACCCGCAACAAGGCCCGCCCCAAATCCTGGAGATTGCGCCGGACTCCGGGGGTGAGCAGAACAATCCCCGCCGTGGCGGCTACGCTGAGCTGAAAACCTACCCGAACGATCAAGCCGGGATCCAAGGCGATCAGCATCGACACTCCCAGTCCCAGGGCGTTGATCGCTACGGGCGGGCGTCTCATGAGCAGAGCGGTGACGACGATCGCGGCCATCACCCCGGCTCGCAACACCGAAGGCTGCGGTCCGACCAGACCGCCGTAGATCGATAGCGCGGTAAGAGAAGCCAACAACCGCCGGCCCCGCTTCCAACGAAACGACAGTAGGGCGATCCAAGCCGCGACCAGGCCGAGGTGGAGACCCGAGACGGCGAGGACGTGGGAGAGGCCCACTCGGCGTAGGCCCTCCCTCCAGTGGACATCGATCGCGCCGGCCTCGCCCAGCGCGAGACCGTGGGCCAGTCGCTCTCCAGGGGTGGCGTCGAGTTGCCACCCGGGCGGGCTGACCCGCTCTCGGATGCAACCGATCCCTCGGTACCACCAGCCCGGTCCCTCGACGATCTCGAGCAGGCTCGTACTCTTCAGGAAGAGCGAGTCAGTCCCCACCTCCACCAGCGGCTGGTTGTAGTAGCGGCGTGGCCCCACCAGATAGCCACGAGCACGGACCACGCCTCCACACCGCGTCAGCGCTTCAGGGAGGTGGTCCATCCCCATGCGCAACGGGGCCCGCACTTCGAGGGTCCTCTTGTCCTGTGCCACCTCCAGTACCTGGATGGGAGCCGTCCATCCGGCATCCGTCTCGACCCAACATCCCGCCACCCTTCCCAAGATCTGCACCGGGCGATCGAGTGCGATTTCGGGGAGCAATGAGAGGGTCACGGTCCCCCCGCCGAGTAGGGTAAATGCCCAACCTATCGCCACCCAAACGGCCCCACGTCCGAGGGGGTTCGGCGTACATAGGCCGAGGAACACAACGGTCAGTAGCCACGGCAAGACGGTTGGCTCGCCCCCACGACCGAGGACCACCCCGAGGAGCAATAGCACCGCTCCCCGCACCATCGGCAGTCGGCACGCGAGACGCCACGGAGGGTCGACTTCAAAAGCGATCACACCGACTCGAACGAAAAGAGAGCCGCCACCCTTACCTCAGATGAGAGTACCAACGCTCCCCGACGCCAGTGGCCTCCGTCGGTGACGCTACGAACCGAGGACGCGATCAGCGGATCAGGCTTAGCATCGGAACCTCGAGCTCCTTACGGATACGCTGTCGCATCAGACGATTCCGCAGTGCATTCAGTTCGGCCACAGCAAGGCGCGATCTCACCCGGTCGAGAGCCCGTTCGACCTCTTCGCACAGACGCCGCCGCTCAGCGTCGCTGAGATTCCCCTCCAGCTCTTCGAGGAGCCTGTGATCGAGTCGCACGAGTTCCTTCTCTATCGCATCGACGTCGCCGGTGAGTTCAGTAATCCGGTTCTGCCAGATCTCGCGATCCGTCAAACTCGCGGGCAGGGAGTCCGCCAACCGAAGCAGTCGATCGCTGAGAGATGTCTGGGGAGAACTCATGAGACTTCCACCCGGGCCTTCACCGCCTGCATGCTGCGACTGGGCATGAAGTCCGGGACCCCGAATCTCTTGCAGATCGTGCCACGCCTTCTCCACTGCCGACTTGCAGTAGCGAAGGCTGTTGATCCGGTCGCCGTCCCTCCGTTCGTCGCGGCGAGCGAAGATCTCGCGAACCGCCTCTTCCACCGTGGCCAGCGGAATGCCTTCACCGTGCCACTTCTTGGCCACCTGCCAATCGGCCGGTGACAACAGAAGTGGGGCGCCACGCAGATCGATGAAGAGCTCTTCGATGGCCTGAAAGTACTCTCGGCGACTAGTCTTCAAAACCGACCTCGCGTTGCCTGGGGAGTTCCGGCACCCGTGTCACCATCGACTACCGGTTGAGCTCATGAATCAGCTTGAGGCCAACCAGGGTCAACTGCGCGTTCACTTCACTGATGTGCTGAGAGCCGGCCGCGATGAGCGGCGCCAACCCACCCGTCGCCACCACCTTTTCGAGACTCGGGATCTCGCGCCGCAAGCGATGGAGAATTCCATCGACCAAACCGATGTACCCAAAGTAGATACCGGACTGCATCGCGCCCACCGTGGAGCGTCCGATCAAGGATTCCGGCCGACGGATATCTACGCGCGAGAGGCGAGAGGCCTGCGCGAACAGCGCTTCGGCTGAGATTCCGACCCCGGGTGCGATCAACCCCCCCGCGTACTCACCCCGAGCGTTCACCACGTCGAAGGTCGTCGCGGTACCAAAGTCCACCACCACTACCGGGGACCCATACAGTGAACGTGCGGCCACCGCATTGACGACGCGATCCGCCCCCACTTCGGCTGG
>JAIOJS010000102.1 GCA_019911795.1 Thermoanaerobaculia bacterium
CAGCTCAGGAGGCTCCAACCAAGGTCGAACCGACGCCGCCGCTGGCCAAGCCTACGGCGACACCGTCCGAGATCACTCCCGACGCCGACGTTGGACCCTTCGTCATCCAGGTCTTTTCGTCGCGCGACGAGATCCAGGCGCGGCGTCTTCTGACTCGTCTCCAGGCCAATGGCTTCCAGGCGATTCTCTCGCCGGTCAAGGTCGGTAGCGACACCATGTACCGAGTGCGCATCGGGCCCTTCGATCAGCGTCCCCAGGCGGAGGCGGTCGCCGCCAGGGCCCGCAAGGAGCTGCAGGTCGACACCTGGATCACTTCCCCCGAGTGACGGGGTCGGCAGAGACAGAGTCCTTGAGGGAAGACGGGGCTAGCGGAGGCGAGTCCAAGAACAGAGGCTTCTCGAGAACCTCTCTACAGCTTCTAGTGGCGGCCCTGGGAGGTTGGATCTGGTCGCTACAGTTCGGCGTCGAGGCTCTCCGTTTCGCCCCCTTACTGGCCCTGACGCCTCTGTTGGTGGTCCTGCGTTTGCCGCGTCCGGGGCGCTTGGCCTGGTGCTATGGCATTGTCTTCTGGGTTACCACGATTCCATGGATCGTCCCGACGATCGTCGAATACGGAGGCATTCCGTTGGCTCTGGCATGGCCTCTGATGTTTGGCGTCGGGGTCTATCTCGGGTCCTACTGGGCGGTCTTTGGCTGGCTGGGGGCAAAGTTACTGCGCCGAGGTCCCCTTGTCGGACTACTCGGACTTCCGGCCCTTTGGGTGCTGCTGGAGTGGTCGAGGGGGTACTTGTCGGACTTTCCGTGGAACCTCGCCGCCTACTCGATCCTCGAAGTCGGCGGCGCTCTCCCCACCGCGGCTTGGCTAGGAGCCTTCGGGGTCTCCGGGGTGGTGGTGCTCATCAATGTCGGCGCCTTCTACGCAATCCTCGGACCGGCTCGGCGCCTCGGGATCAGCGCCATCCTGGTCGGCGCCCTGGTCCTCATCGCGGGCGGACGCTGGGGCGCCGCTGAAGAGTCGCTGCAGCCCTCCGGTGGGGGAGGCGAGGTCCGGCTGCTACAGCCCAACATCCCGAATCGGTTGCAGGTCGATGCCTTCACTTACAAGGAGTTGAGACGCCTGATCGACATGTCGGAGGCCTCCTGCGATGTACCGGGCGCCCTCGTCCTATGGCCCGAGAGTGCCGGGTGGCCCCTCACCTGGGGGCACGATCCGGCCTTCGAGCAGGCGGTGTCCGCGACCACCTCCGCCGGCTGTTCGGTCCTCTTCAACTCGACGACCTTCACCACGAGTGGGCCCTTTAATTCGGCCTATCTGGTGGGGCCGGCAGGAGAGGCTGGGCGCTACGACAAACGTCACCTCGTTCCCTTCGGTGAGTACGTTCCGCTGCGCCACTTGTTCTCCTTCATCGACACCTTGGCGCGCAATGCCGGCGATTACCAGGCGGCGGATGAGGTCACACTTCTCCCTTGGTCCGGAGAGGAGATCGGACTGGCGATCTGTTTCGAGGTGACTTTTCCCGGTGACGTTGCGGCTTCCGTCCAGGATGGCGCTACCGTGTTGGCGACGCTGACCAACGATGCTTGGTACGGGGACAGCACCGCCCCTTGGCAGCATCTTAGGGCGGCGCGCTTCCGTGCGGCCGAGAACCGACGCCCTCTGCTGCGAGCTGCCATCACCGGAGTTTCTGGATTGATCGACGGTCGCGGCCGTCTCGTCGAATCGCTGGGAGTGGGTGAGGAGGGCGTTCTCAGTGCCCGCATCAGCGGCCGCCGGGACCTGAGCTTCTACACCCGCAATCCCCACCTTGTCCCTTGGCTCTCGGCCCTGGTGACTTTGGGGTGTCTCCTGCTCTCCCTGCGGTGGGGCAGGCGACCCGAGTCGTAGGTCGAACCCTCCCCGGCGTCGGAGTGGCTCTGCTAGACTTTCTCTTCCATGAAGGAAGGACTCTAGACCGATGATCAGTGCCGATACCCGCCAACAGATGGAAACTCTCGCCCAGCAATTGAAAGATATCCGGGGGTATCTTTGAGGCGGCCGAACTAGAGAATCAGCTCAGCGAACTCGACCATCTGATGCAGGACCCTGGGTTCTGGGACGATCCCGAGAAGAGCAAACCTATCCTGCAGAAGCGTCGCGCTCTCGAACGTCAGTTCGAGTCGCTGGAGCGAGTGCGTAGCGACAGCGAGGAGCTCGAGACCTGGAACGAACTGCTGGCCGAGGGCGAGGACGAGGCTGATGCGATGGAGTTCCTCGGCCGAGCCAAGACCAACGTCGAGAAGCTCGAGCTGCAGATCATGCTGTCGGGCGAGCACGACGAGGCCAGCGCCCTCGTGCTGGTCCATTCGGGCGCCGGCGGTACCGAGTCGCAGGATTGGGCCGAGATGTTGCTCCGCATGTACCTGCGCTGGGCCGAGCGCAATGACTTTCAAGTCGAGCTCCTCGATCGTCAGGACGGTGACGACGCCGGTATCAAGAGTGCAACCTTCGCAGTGCGAGGGAGTTACGCTTACGGCTACTTGAAGGCGGAGAACGGAGTGCACCGCTTGGTGAGGATCAGCCCGTACGACGCAGCCGCCCGACGCCACACCTCTTTCGCATCGATCTACGTGTACCCGGAGATCGATGACGACGTCGAGATCGAGATTGAGGACAAGGATCTGCGGGTGGATACCTTCCGTGCTTCGGGGGCGGGTGGGCAGCATGTCAACAAGACCGAGTCCGCCATCCGTATCACCCATATGCCGAGCGGCATCGTCGTCTCCTGTCAGAACGAACGCAGTCAACACAAGAACCGGGCCACCGCGATGAAGGTGTTGCGGACCCGCTTGTACGACTTGGAGATGCGCAAACGGCAGGAGGCCCAGGACAAGATCGAGGGCGAGAAAATGGAGATCGCCTGGGGATCGCAGATCCGCAGCTACGTGCTCCATCCCTACCGGATGGTCAAGGATCACCGAACGGGTGCGGAGGTAGGAGACACCGATCGGGTTCTCGATGGAGACATCACCCCCTTCATCGAGGCCTACCTTCGCGAAGCGATGACGACGAGCACAGCATCTCATGCCTGATCTCGCGGGCTAGAAGGTAGTTGTGAGGAGTCGATCTTGAGCACGGGGCGTCTCGAAGTCGACTACTTGTCCCCTTTGCCGCCCCGCCGTACCGGCATCGCCGAGTACAGCATGGACCTCCTTCCCGAACTGTCCTCGCGCTGTGATCTCCGCGTGATCCGGCTGGGTGATGACGAGGGAACGAGCGAGGTGGAGGAGAGGTGGCATCCCGCACCCCTGACTTCGATCGGCGAGGGTGGACGGTTGCCGCTCTTTCAGATGGGAAACAACCGCAATCACGAGTTGGTCTATAGAACCGCCCTCACGCATCCTGGAGTCCTGACCCTCCACGATCTGGTCCTTCACCACTTCCATCAGGAGCGGCTGCTGTCCACCGAGGACTTCGACGGCTACTGCCACCGTCTCGAGATGGATCACGGTTGGATTGGCAAAGCGGTTGCCATGCCGATCCGCTGGACCGGTTACAGCGCGGCGGCGGTCTTCGCATTGCCGGTTCACCGGGAGCTCTTGCTCGCCCAGCGCGGAATCCTGGTCCACAGTCGGTGGAGCGCCGGGGTGCTGGCCGAGGAGCTGCCCGAAGCACGGGTCCGAGCGGTGCCGATGGGAATTCCGTTGCCCCCGCCGGTGGATCCCGAGCGGGGTCGAGACTTCAGGCGGCGCCACCGATTGCCCTTGGACGTGCCGCTCCTGGGATCCTTCGGCTTCCAGACTCCCATCAAGCGCACGGAGATCGCGGTGAGAGCCCTCGCCCGGCCCGAACTCGCCACCGCGCACCTGGTGGTTGTGGGGGAGGTCTCGCCGACTCTCGGTCTCGAGGGCGAGGCCCGCTCGCTCGGCGTGGCTGACCGTCTTCACGTTCTGGGATACGTCCCCTTCGAGGAACTGGAGGCAGCGATCGCCGCCACCGATCTCTGTCTCAATCTGCGCTATCCGACCGCGGGGGAGACCTCTGCCTCCCTGCTCAGGGTCTTCGCGCTCGGTTGCCCGGCGATCGTCTCCGACTACGCTCAGTTCGCTGAACTTCCGGACGCCTTCGCGATCAAGGTTCCACTGGGGGTGGACGAGGTCGAAGCCCTCGCCGTCCGAGGGGGGGAACTCCTTGGCGATCCGCAGCACCTCTACCGATTGGGAGAGGCGGCCCGCCGTCACGTCGCCGTGGAGAATTCGCCGGCGGTGGCGGCGGCTGCGGTGGTGGCGGCCTGCGAAGAATGGCAACAGCTCCCGTCGCCGGCCGGCCCTGAGGAGCTGGGCACGGCGGCTGCGGCTCCGACCAGCCTCACCGTTTGGCCGATGGCGGAGATGGTGATCCAGGGGCCTGAATCGGGAGAACCGGGGGAACGAAGAGAGGTCATGGTGCGGCTGGTCAATCGCGGCCGGAGTCGATGGCTCGCCGCCGAGAGGGGGACGGGCGGCCTTGCACTGTCGGTCGAGCTGCTCGACGAGCAGGGAACCGATCATCTGGCCGACGCACCCTGGATCCCCCTCGCCCGCGACGTCGCGCCCGGGGCTTCGATCGAGATTCCGCTGCGCGTGAGACCCCCGGTCGGGGTTTCACGACTCACCGCCTCGCTCGAGGTTCTGGGATGGGAGGGGCGAGGCCACGTGGCGACGGAGACTCTGCAGTTTCAATAGGGAGCATTACCCCGGTAATGTGCTACGATAATGACCATGAAGGATGCTCGATCGAAGATCACGAGTCAGGGCCAGGTGACGGTCCCGGCAATCATCCGAAAGCGACTCGGCCTTGGGCCAGGATCGACGATTGAATGGCGGGAGGTCGGGGAGGAGATCGTCGTTTCTCGAGTCGCGAGATGTACTTCAGAGGAGATCCACCGGGCTCTCTTCGAGCAAACGCCGTCTCGTCGGGCAACGGAGGATTTCGACTCTGGGATCCGAGAGCGCATGCGGAGTCGGTTTGCGCGCGATTGACACCAACGTCCTGGTACGACTGATTGCCCGCGATGACGCCGATCAAACCCGGCACGCAGAAGAGTTCGTCAACCGCGGAGCTTGGGTCTCTCATCTGGTCCTGTTGGAAACCGTCTGGGTGCTGGAATCCGTCTACGGACTTGATCGAGAGCGTATTGCGGTGGCGATCGGCATGTTGCTGGAGCACTCCCAGATCCTCTTGGATTCTCCGGATGTCGTGAGAGCAGCAGCGCAGCAGTTCGGCCTCGACAAGAAGGTTGGCTTCTCGGATTGCCTCATCCTCGAGACCGCTCGGAGCGCTGGACACTTGCCTTTGGGAACCTTCGATCGAGCTCTCTCTCGGCTGGCGGGGACCGAAGCGGTCTGATCGATCCGATCGCCTTCCGCTCTCCGGAGTGGGTTCGAGGACCTCTCCACGAGTCTTGGCACTCAAGTGGAGTCCCGCACCCAGGTGGAGTCCTGCACCCAAGTGGAGTTCTGCACCCAAGTCCTCAGACCCTGACCTTCTTAGGTTGCCCGGTCACAGAAGGTCGGACGATCTCTTAGCCTGCTAGGATCCGTCCGGCATGGATCCCACGGACACCGACTTGCTATCGAGCCCTAGGCCGAGCCGGGCTATCCGAGCCCTGATGCTGCTGGGGCTGCCTTTGGCGCTAATGCTCTTCGGGGCTTGGCCCCGTGAGCGCTTCGACCCAGTGGAAACCGCTTCGGTTCTCCTCGCCCAGAGTCTGTTGGCCGACGGGGATCGAACCCTGGATCCCGAGGACAACCGGCGCATCCTGGCCTGGCGGGACGCCTCTCCGTCGACCGTATCGGGGGATTCAAGGCGAGAGCTAGAGGGAGTGGACGAGGACATTCCCTACCCGCGCCTGGCCGCGAGCGGCAACGGTGAGTTCGGGGTTCCGCTGGCCTATGGTTTGTATCTCGCTCCCTTCGTAGCGGTTGGCGGGGTTGTCGGCGCCTACCTAGGCCACGGTTTGTTGGTCGTTGGGCTCTTTGCGCTCCTGGGCGCCTACTGGCGCCCTCGTCTGTTCGACGACACGCCTTGGGTCTTGGCGCTGTTCTTCGTCGCTTCGGGGCTGCTTCCCGCTTCGCTTCATCTCAGACCAGAGTTCTTCCTCGGCGTGGTGGCGGTGGTTCTCTTCGCACTGCTCTACCAGGGAGAAGCCCTCCTCGGCACGTCGCCCGAGATGTACGACGATGGCAAGTTGCGTGGTGGAGGAGTTCTCGCTCGTTGGCTGGCTATCGGGGCGCTCTTTGCCGTGCTCGTGGTCAGCGCCAGTTGGCTCGTTGCCTTGCTGGTTCCGATCGCAGCGACGGCCCGTCGGCGGAGGGTGGGCGTATCCGTGCTCGGGGCAGCCCTCCTGACGATGGCAGTCGTCGGATTCTTGTTGTTGGGCAGCGCTCGACTGCCGGCACTGTTCCCTGGGTTGGGAACTCTGGATCCACGCCTGTGGGGTTGGAACCTGGCCTATCTCGCGGCCGGACGTCACCTCGGGCTGGGGCTCTATTTCGCGCCGCTCTTTCTCCTCCTTCCCTGGTGCGGTCGCGCCGTCGGCCGGCGGAGCCTGGTGGCTGGCGTAGGTCTGGCCCTCGTTCTCCTCCTCTGGTGGCAGCCTCACGATCTTGGCGGACTGCCGTGGACGGTGGGAGCAGGATCGCTGGTCGTGCTCTACCCCGTCCTGCTGTTCCTCGTCGATCGACCCCCGCGTCGCTGGGCGGCGGTGATCACTCTAGCGGTGGCCGGGGCGGTCTTCTGGCCGGCGTGGCTCCACCTACGACTACCGCCGGCAGATGCTCAAGGTCGTCCTTTGCGGGTACCGCCCTACTTTTCTCCCTGGCTTCCTTGGGAGACCACTCAGTCCGACTTGGCCGCGGAGTCGAGTGTTTCCTTGAGCGGTCTCGAGGTGCGCGTGCTCAACCTCGCGGCATGGAGAGGGGACGATGGCGGCCTTAGGGTCCTGGGCGGGAACTGGGCCGAACTCCTGTTGGTCAGCGATGCTCCGGTGACGGGCTTACGAGTGGAGGTGGAGGAGCAGGGTGGTGCCGACATCGAATTGCGCGGTGCGGAGCTTCGCCAGACCGTGTTGCGGCCGGACGGTTCGGTCGGTTTCCTACTAAGCGTCGAAGAGCCTCGGGTCTGGCACATCATGCCGGGATCTTCGGGCGCTCGGTACTTTAGGATCCTCACCCTGAATCTACCGAAGGCCCCCCGGCATCCGATCCGCATCGGACTGGGTGGCGTCGAGACCGCCTTCTTGGGAGACCCGTCGGAGGACGGGACGGATTGATGAACCAACCGACGGGCAGCCCGATAGCAACGGACCCGGCAAGGATGATGATCGGAGTCAACGTGAAGGGAGCTTGGACATGACTGACGCACCGCTGCCTTGGATCGTGGAGATCCGCTCGAGACTGGCCGATCCCGCGCCGCGTCGACTGGAGACCGAGGGTGACCGCCGGGTGGTGGCCCTTCCCCTATTCGTCGATGCCGGCGAGTTGTGGGTCATGCTGATCCGGCGTCCCGAGGAGATCGGGTCGATCATCGAGGTCGGCCTTCCTGGAGCCGAGGCGAGCGGTGATGCGGATCCGTGGTCGGCGGCCCAAGCGTCGGCTGCGATGGACCTTGGTCTCCAGGAGTCCCAGGTACTGCCTCTGGGAACCCTCGACGAGTTGTTGGCCCTCGATGGCCGACCGACCCTGACCTGTGTGGCCGCGATTCCCTTCCCCATGCCCGAGCCCCGGTCCGAAACCAAGCCGCGGATCGAGATGTTGCCAATTCCAGTTTCGGCGTTGGCCAATCCGCGCCTGGTCGAGGAGCGATTTCTCGAGGTCGAGGGCGAACAACGGGGGTTGATCGTTCTGCACATCGGCCGCCACCGCATCGCGGGTTCTACGGCGGAGGCGCTGCAACTCCTCTTGGAGCGCCTCGAAGTCGGTTGAGATAGACACAGGAGATCTAGCCATCTTCCGACTGCTAGACTTGCACTTCCAACGATCACCAGGAGACGAGACCGCATCATGGCAACCACGATCGACCGCATCGAGAAGCTTTTAGGCGAGGCCACTTCTGGCCTCCTCGAACAC
>JAIOJS010000103.1 GCA_019911795.1 Thermoanaerobaculia bacterium
CAGCGATGCCGGCTCTCTCTCGTGGACTGAAACCCCCAAACGATTAGCGCCTGGCCGGCCCTCAGGGCCGAGCTCGGCGTTGCCCCTCCTCGACATAGGCCCCGCTATGCCTGCGTCGGGGCGCCTTGCCTGTGTCGGGGCACCTTGATTTAGCCCCTGATGACATGCCCAACCACTAACCGTTCGAGGGTTACAGTCCACTAGTTTGCCGGAGCGCCGTCGTCCGAGCGGAGGATCCTTACCGACTCGATCCGCGTGGTCACGACCCGGTTGCCGAACTCGAGGAAGAGCCCTCGAGCGGCCAAGACATCCTGCTTGATCGCGGTGCCACCCCAGGTGCAACCATTGACCCGCATTCGCTGGGGAGCACCACCGCGCTCGTCGAACCATCCGCCGGACACCGCGAAGGTGTCGTCGTCGAGGGCGAGGAGAGTGTAGGTCGAGTTGCGGGTGGTGATCAGGAGCCAATCGCCCCACGCCAGGTTCCCACGCTGCACCGATTCCACTTCCTGGGCGTGGACCGCCAATCGGTCGCGGTCGGCTCCGTCGAACTCATTGGGCGGAAGGATCGGGTGCTCACTCGTCGCCATGACCCCCGCAGGCTATAACAGATTAAGGGCTCGACGCCAATCGCTAGGTGATCGCGGCTGGCGGCGGGACAGGGCGGCGAAGGCTCAGTGATCGCGGCTCATCGCGATCAGGCGGGCGGACGATTGGGATCGAGGGACAACGGACCGCCCAATCCAGGCCAGATACGCAGGATGCCGAAGAGGGCGCGCAGGGTGATCCAACCTGCGGTTACGATCCACACCCAGGTGAGTCCATGAACTCCGCCGGGGCGACCCAGGAGTAGGACGACTCCGCCGAGGCTGGTCGCGAGCAGTACGGCGTTGCGCAGGTAGGCGTAGTCACGGGTCGCCCAGTGGACGCCGTCGGTGACGAAGGTGATGGCATTGATCGGTTGGGTGATCGCAGCGAGCCACCAGGCGCCGACGAAGGCGGCACGGGCCTCGGGCGGGACGAGGGCGATCTCCACCCAGCGGGTTGTCGCAATCATGCCGGCTGCGAGCAGGGTTCCGGCCACCAGACCCCAGCGGCAGGCGACAGCAGCAACCTGGCGGGCGAGCGCGATCCGTGCCGATCCTAGGTAGAACCCCACCAGGCTCTGGGCGGTGATCGCGAGGGCGTCGAGAGCCAGAGCGGTGAGCAGCCAGACCTGGCGAATCGCCTGATGGGCAGCACCCGCTTCGGCGCCAAGCGCGGTCGCGGCGCGGGTGGCGAGAGCCAAGAAGAGGATGAGGAAGCCGGTGCGCAAGAAGAGATCTCGGCCGACCGTCAACAGTCTCAGGGCGGTGCGAAGGGAATCGCGGACCGGTCGACCGATACGCCGTGACGCTGCGACCACCGCGGCCGTACCGCCCAGCGCTTGGCTGGCGGTGGTGGCCCAGGCGGCGCCGGCGATGCCGAAGGCGGGGATCGGGCCTAGACCGAGGATCAGGCTACCGTCGAGAGCGATGTTCAAGGCATTGACCGCGAGTGCGATCCACATCGGGGTCCGCATATCCTCCACTCCGCGGAGGACACCGAAGGCGACGGTAGTGGCAAGAAGGAACGGGGCCCCGATGAGACGGATTCGCAGGTAGGTCGTGGCGCCGTCCGCCATCTCGCCATCGGCTCCCATGAGTCGAACCAGAGGCTCCGCGAAGAAGATCCCCAGCCCCATCAGCAGAACGCCAAAGGCGATGGCTAGGCCGAGTGCGACGCCCCAAGAGCGTTGGGCGGCGGCGGTATCCTCGGCGCCACGTGAGCGGGCGACCTCTGTCTGCGTACCGATCCCGAGAAAGTTGAAGATCCAGAAGCAGCTCGACAGGAGGATGGTGGCCACCCCTAGCGCCGCGAGTGGGGTAGCTCCGAGACGAGCGATGAAGGCGGTGTCGACCAGCCCCGTCAGGGGCTCTGCGACAAGCGACAGGAGAACCGGAACGCTGAGCTGCCAGAGAGTTCGGTTCGGGGCCTTCTCGAAGGCGTGTAGGGCGCCTCGACCCGCCGTCGCCTGTGAGGACTCCTCTGACATCGCGCGAGTGTACAGAAATCAGGGAGACGGGAGGCCCTGGGGGACTCTGAGATTCGTGAGAAGGGCTGGTTCTCGGAGTCCACTCCTTCGCGTCCTATGATTGACCCTCACTACCGAAGGGGATCCCACCATGCATACGACCCCGCCCAGCTCCGATCACGGCAGTTCTTCTGGCGACTCATCGAGTCGGTCCGGACGACTCAAGTCTGAGTTGTTCACCGATCCGGCACCTCTGTCGCTCCTGCCCCTGCTCTACGTCGCCTGGGCCGACAGTGAGCTAAGCCCGGAGGAGATCGAGCAGATCGATCACGCCTTACAGGTGGCGGACATCTATGAGACCTCGACCGAAGAGCGTCTCCGCGCTTGGCTCGACCCCAGTGACCCGCCGACCGCCGCGCAGCTGTTGACGCTTCTCATGACGGTGCGACGGGCGGCGGCGGGGCGCCCCGAGCTGGAACGTTTGTCACTCGCGGGACTGGGTACCCAGCTTGCAACTCTCGGCGGGCGCGAGGTTCCCGCCGCCGAACGCGAGGCCTTGTCGGTGATCGAAGAAGTCCTCGGACTGCGCGATCAGCGCTTCGCGCCTCGACTTCTAGGAGCCCAGCGACCGGACTCCGACCACCCGGCGCCGGTGGGAGCGCTTCCCGCCGAGGACCTTCAGCGTCTCCTCGCCCGGCGCCGTCCGGGAGTCCGGGCCGCGGTGCTACAGGTCCTTAGTCGCGATAGCTTTAGCCGTCCGGTCGATGTCGATCGTGAGACCTATCGGAGGCAAACGTTGGACTGGTGTCGGGAGCTCGCGGCGGAAGGGCTCGGCGCCCTTGCCTACCCCGCTTCGGCGGGAGGCGCCGGCGACTGGGAGGCTGCCCTCATCGTTTTCGAGACGCTGGGCTTCCATGATTTCAGTCTGCAGATCAAGTTTGGGGTCCAGTTCGGATTGTTTGGCGGCAGCATTCTCCAGCTGGGGAGCGAACGCCACCATGAGCTCCTGGCTGCGGTAGGACGCCTCGACATGCCGGGTTGCTTCGCCATGACTGAGACTGGACACGGTTCCAACGTCCAGGACCTCGAGACGGTCGCCCGCTACGACTCCGTGACCGACGAACTGGTCCTCGATACCCCGAGCCCAGATGCCCGCAAGGACTACATCGGCAACGCGGCCCGCCACGGTCGCATGGCCACCGTCTTCGCGCAGTTGGAGGTCGATGGCGAGCGCCACGGAGTCCACGCGGTGCTGGTGCCGATCCGACGCGAAGACGGGGAGGCCTGCGCGGGCGTCGTCATCGAGGACTGCGGCGGCAAGATGGGCCTAGAGGGCGTCGACAACGGCCGACTTACCTTCTCGGGAGTGCGGGTTCCCCGGGGCAATCTCCTCGATCGCTTCGCGAGCATCAGCGACGCGGGCGTCTACGAGAGCCCCATCGCCAGCCCGGATCGGCGCTTCTTCACCATGCTCGGAACCCTGGTCGCGGGCCGCGTCAGCGTCGCCCTCGGCGCCCTCTCCGCGGCCAAGTCGGCCCTGACGATCGCTGTGCGCTACGCCGACCGACGTCGCCAGTTCGGTCCCGGCGGTGAAGCCGAGACTCTCCTCCTCGACTATCCCTCACACCAGCGACGCCTTCTACCGCGATTGGCCACCACCTACGCACTCCACTTCGCCCTCGACCACCTCGTCGAGCGGTACATCGCCGACGCCGAAGAGGACCGCCGCGCCGTCGAGGTCCTGGCTGCCGGGCTCAAGGCCTTTTCCACCTGGCACACGACCGACAGTGTCCAGGAGGCGCGCGAGGCTTGTGGAGGGCAGGGCTATCTCAGCGTCAATCGCTTCAAGGACCTCAAAGCCGATACCGACGTTTTCACCACCTTCGAGGGTGACAACACCGTGCTGCTGCAGCTGGTCGCCAAGGGGCTTCTCACCGGCTACAAGCAGCAGTTCTCCGACCTCAACCTTCTCGGCTTGACGCGCTATGTCGCCGGCAAGACAAAGGTCGTCGTCTCCGAGCTCAACCCGGTGATCACTCGGCGCACCGACGAGGCGCACCTGGCCGATCCGGAGTTCCACGTCGCGGCCCTCAAGTGGCGCGAGGACCACCTCCTTGGCACCGTGGCGCGTCGTTTGAAGGTGCGTTTCGACCGTGGCGAGGACGCCACCGAGGTCTTCAGTACGGTCCAGACCCACCTCCTGGCCACCGCCAAGGCCCACATCGAGCGGCTCGTCCACGAGCGCTTCCTCCTCGTTGTCCACGACCTCCCCGAAGGCCAACTGAGGGGTGCGCTCGCGCGGCTGTGCGAGCTCTTCGCCCTCGAACGGATCGAGCGAGACTGCGGCTGGTTCCTGGAACACGGCTACCTCGAGCCCAACAAGTCCAAGGCCATCCGCAAGCGTGTGGAGCGCCTGTGCGCCGAAGTTCGACCTCAGGCGGGCGGGCTCGTCGATGCTTTTGGGATCCCAGAAGAGTTGCTCGGGGCACCGATTGCCAGCGCATAGGTCTTGGGCGGACCTACCCAACCTTAGTTCGACGCCGCAGACGCTTGAAACCCCCAGTGACTCGGTCACGGAATCGAGATGCAGAGATGACAGATCGACGGAGTGAGAAGCGGGGCTGGAACTTCGGTTGGTTCGGATCCTTCATTTGGGTCCTGATACTGTCCGTGGTGTTCGCGGTCCAGGGAAGGTTGCTGGCGGCGGTGCTCGGCTTGACTCTGTTCGGTTCCGCCGGTGCTGCGATTCGCTATTTCGCGCCCTGGCGGCACCCGCACCGCACGTTTCGCCAGCTCATGGTCCCTATCTACTTGCTGATCCTCGTGACCTTCGGATGGGGCGTTTGGGCTAGTGATGATCTGCTCGGATTTGGTACCCAGAGTCCTTGGGCTCTGTTTATTCTGCTGCCAATCCTGTCTCCCTTGTGGACGGTAGGCAACCGCCGGTGGAGCGATGCTGGCGATGTCGGGAAGGACCCGGGAAGTTGACCTCGAGAGACCCCAGCTCTAGGACCGGCCGGGATTGGCTCGTCTTGGGGGAAGGCTTTTCCTCGGCGCTCTCGCCATCACCCTCGCCGCGCGGCTGAGCTTTTC
>JAIOJS010000104.1 GCA_019911795.1 Thermoanaerobaculia bacterium
ATTGCGTAGCTCGCGGCTCGGGGTATTCTCTTCCATGGTGGTGGTCTCCTTTTTTCTGGTCTAGGTGTCTCGACAACATCTCTAGACTAGATCGGAGGCCACCGCCTCTACCAGAATGTGCGAAAAATACTGTACGTCATCTAGTCACCCAGGGGCTCTCACCTGGCAGCGAGCACGTAGGAGCACCTAACTCATCAATACGAAATCAGGCGTGGAACAAGGTCTCCACAGAGCCCGAAATATTCGAAGTCTCAGTCAACATAGCCAAGAGCGCGGAGACGTTCTCTCGTCTCGGAGTCCACCAGACTCTCGACGTCTCCCTGCGCCCGGGATGCTTCACACTGTTCCAACCAACGGGTGGCAGTCTCAAAGAAGCGATCCGCCGTAGCCTTGTCCCCAAGGCTCAGATCCAGGGTCTCAGTCGGATCCGCTTCGAGGTCATAGAGTTCGACCTGGCCAAGGTCGATGTTAGCAATCCCCTTGAGTCGCCCACGACGGATGGCGATATTGGTGTTTCCACGTGTTTCGTTCCACGGCGCGAAGTACTTCTTGGTGTTCTGCCGCATCGCCTGGACGTAGGGCCTCCCTGTGGCCGATTCGACGTCATCAAGAAGTTCCAGGAGGCTTACACCACGGCTACCGACCGCGAGTTCAGGTCGGTTGATGACCGCGGCAAGTGTGGGCAGAACATCGACGAGCGACACCGGACTGCTGATCCGCAGGCCCCCAAACGCCCGATTGGGAAGGCGAATGACCAAAGGGACGTGAATCTGCTCCTCGTAGATCGACTGATCGTGCTGCCAGCCACCATGCTCCCCCAACTCCTCGCCGTGATCCGAAAGAAAGACAAAGACCGCGTCCTCCCAGCGGTTCGCAGCCTTGAGAGCGTCGACTACCGAGCCCATCCGCTGGTCGGCAAGGCGTACCGCAGCGTCATACAGCAGGTCATTCTCTGTTTGATGGTGAGAGAAAAAATCCAGATCGGCTCGCTGAAGGTCGGTGTTGTTGGTCGTCCCGAGAGCCCTCTGGTTGACGAAGTCAACTCGTGTAAGTCGACGATAGCCATTGAATCGCCTCTTGAGGGTAGATCGAAGTTCTGAAGCGACTGAAGGAATCTCTGAAAATTCAGACGGTCCGAAGCGCTCGCCTCCGTGGGGCTCCATATTGTGAACGTATAGAAAGAGTGGTTCGCCCCTGAACCGGTCGAGAACCGGATTCACCTTCTCTCCGTCATTCCGGCGGGAGAACTCATAGACATCGAAGCCTCGATCCAGTCCAAAGGAGGGACCAGCGTAGGCGTTTCCATAGAGTCCTACCGTGCGGTACCCGATCGAGGACAAACGAGCGGCCAGGGGTTCCACATTCGGTGGCAGCATCTTGGTGTCGTCGATCACACCGTGCTCACAGAGATGAGTTGAGGTCGCGATCGACGCCAGCGACGGAAGAGTCCAAGGCGCCGGTGACGAGGCCCTCTCAAACACGACCGCCTCTTCGGCGAGGGCGTCTAGGTAGGGGGAAGTAGGGCGAACACCATAGCCGTACGCTCCCAAGCGATCAGCCCGCAAGGTGTCCACGAGAAACAGCACGATGGTCGACGGCGGTTTTCCGCTAGGCAGCGGAGTTCGTGTCGTACATGCCGCCATGCTCAACGCCATGGCAAGGACTCCAACAAGAGGAACCAATACGTTGGCAGATCTCGGATAGCTCCTAGGAGTCGAGACCCCAGTCACCTCCGAATCTGGACCCCGGTCCCTGCTAGGATTCGACCGGATTGACTGCTGATGGTACTGACTTCTGATTTGATGGTCGCTTCCGACCAGGAGAGGCAACGCTAAATTGAAGAGGCTCATGGTGGTGTATCTTCTGTCATTGGTATCGGCCCTAGGCTGTAGTTCGGAAGTCGTGGTGCCGCCAAAATTGGGTCCGCCAAACCTTGACCCGCCAAACATAATAGTAGTTTCTCTCGACACAGTACGGAGTGACTTCATATCCGAACGGGGCTCGAAGAACAGACTCTCGAACCTGGACGCGCTGACGGAAGAGAGCCTTGTCTTCGCCAATGCCTTCTCCCCCATTCCGTTCACGCTGGCGGCTCACATGTCGATGTTCACCGGCCTCTCGCCGTGGGTTCATCGGGTGGACTCCAAGAACAGCGTTCTCTCTCCTGGAGTAGTCCCGCTCGCCCAGAGGCTCCAGAGCAGAGGCTACCGGACCCTCGGGCTGGTCAGCAATATATGGATGGAAGGCGACTTCGGATTCGAACGCGGATTCGACCACTATGAGCGGCTACCGGTTGATCTCACCTACGCCGCGAGGGTCAACCGACGCCTTTTCCAACTCCTGGATGACCAACCCAGTGCAGACGGGCCGACCTTTCTCTTTCTTCACTACATCGACGCCCACTCCGACTACTCCAAGGACGGCAGGAACCTGCTGCCCTACTATGCTGCTTCAGCCTACCTCGAGCCCATGGGGCTGACACCTCTGGACGGATCGTTCTGTGATGGCCAAGGCCGCTGTGCAACAGACTTTCTCACCGGAGCCAATCGCGACCATCGACAGTTGCCTCCGGACCTCCTAGCGGGTCTCCGAGGTACTTACGACGCCGGCATTCGTTCTCTTGACAACGACCTCGGGACTCTCTTCGACGGACTCAAGGCCCGAAACCTATGGGCTGGATCTTGGATCCTAGTGACCAGCGATCATGGTGAAGAGTTCCAAGAGCATGGGCGACTCGTCCACTCTCAACCCTTCGTCGAACTCCTCTCGATTCCACTCATCGTTAAGCCGCCGGAAGGATCCGAAGTCAGGCTCACCACTGATGCGCCGGTCACTCTCGAGGACATCACGCCCTCGATCCTCGACCTCGTGGGCGCTGAGACGATCGAGGGCATAAAGGGGATCTCCGGACGGTCGTTTGTGAAGTCAGACGCGCGAAGTGCCCGCAGTTTCGTCGTCGGCCGAGACAAACACATTCAGACCCGTTACTCGATCCGTAACCTGGACTATGCGGCTGTGTTCGACCTTAAATCGGGAGTGGGGCAGCTGTTCGATCGTCGGAAGGATCCCGGAGAACTGGAGGACATTCAGGCTCGTGAACCGGAAGTGTTTCGAGAGTTGGTCACTCAGCTACGATCCTACTTGGCACGCGAGAAGGCAGAAGGGCGCGAGCTTCAAGCTCTCGATCGAGGATCTGTCTTGGGTGCCGAGGAGCAGGAGCAACTCCGAGCTATCGGCTACCTCAACTAGTTCAGTTCGTCTCCAGGTCGACTTCAAAATCGACTCTTTGCCTCGCGTTTGAGCGAAGCGTTCTCACTTCCAGGCCAACCAGTATTGGCTGTGGGTCCGTACCCTGGAACTCGACGGTACGCTGGATGCCTGCCCCTTCCAGAAGGAACTCTTCCAATCTGAGAACAGGTTCTTCTGCATCGACTGAAAAGACGCGAACCTCCAGTCCCCGCGGCGCGCTTGGCATCGAAACCGTGAGCCTGGCCAGTCCAGCGATACGCTCCATGTAAATAGCCGACGATGGCTTGTCCTTGGAGACGACCGCTTCGAGCCGATAGCGATTGCCCGACTCCCTGAGCCTTTGGGAGCGTCCTCGACGCGATTCGAACAACCAGAGATCTGAGTAGACAGGCTGGTGGATAGCGAACGCCCGTGCTCTTTCGATCAGATCCAGTGTCTCCGCCAAACTCGAAGCCCGATGTCGTCGGAAGGCCTCCACACGAACAGGCCGATTGGCCCTGCGTCCGACCCGCCATTCTGCCCCAACGCGAGTAAAAGCCGCGGAGTAGGGTCCGGAGGATGAGAACTCTTCCCAAGCAAATCTCAGAAGCCGACGTTCTTTGCTCGAAGAGTGTTGCTGGAAAGGAACGGCGACCAGGATCACTCGAGCGTCATGCATCCAGACCGGATAGTTGGTAGTACGGTCAACGCTGTTGAAGGGCGGCAAGTTGAGGACGCTACCCGATCGGCCGTTGAAAGCAAGATCCGCTTGCTTGACCAGCGAGTCATTGAAGTCTCCAGTCGCGGCGAGAACATAGACCGGCCCCCGATTGGCAGGGCGATGAAGCCACCGGTTCATCCTCTCGAGTTCGGGCAAGTCGCCTCTATGGTTGGGGGGATAGGCCGTTGCGAAGAGATCCACCGAAAGCACTGAGGGCTGACCAACCGCTCCGAGGGCAATGGCTAGATTGAGGCCAAGTACACCCACCACGGCCAAGGCGACCATACGCCACACGCCGCCTACCCTCCACTTGGTCAACAGTAGAGCCCATCCAAGACTAAGGGCGGGAGCAAGAAGCAGCGGCTTGTCGAAGCGCATCCTGAATCCGACCAGGGTGATCCAACCGACCAAGGTCGATACCAACAACAGAGCCACGAAGACAAGTCTAGGGCGCAAATCGCGACGGGCAGTTGCGATACCGATTGCCAGCCCCCCACCGGCCAGGATCAGAGGGACCAGCCCCACCGAGGCTGTCAACTGAGATAGAACCTCGGCGGCGGGGGTGTTCCAGGCCGCATAGAGGTCCTTGTAGCCTACCGCGAAGAGGCTCTCCACGCGCCCAGGCCCAAGGGCCATGAGGGTGACCCCAGCCGCCAATCCACAAAGCAGAAGTCCGGTCAACCGATCAAGGAACTCCCGGAGAACAAGCGAAGTTCGAGGTTGGAAAATCAAGGGCAACGTGATCACTAGACCTGCCGAGCCGAGCGTGGCGACAATTGCCAAAACGTAGGCACGCCTTAGCAAGAAGCAGGCTGCAAGAAGGACTCCGGCCATCACGAGCCCCATAGCTCGGTTGCCACGCCGTGCCCCGGAGACAGGCCACAGAGAGACCTGCAGTACCGCGACCGCCAAAGTCAAGAAGGGTAGAACGGCTATCGTCTCGAAACCGAGGAGAGTAGCCGTCAGGAGAGGAGGCAACAGCACCGGTGCCAAAACAATCAACTTGGATTGATCGACCAACGAGCCGACAGTAGTCCTTACTAGTACAGCAAAAGAGCAAGCGTACAAGAAGCTGTATCCGGTAAGGAGCGCGAGAATGAGACGGTCTCTCGATGAGTCTAAAGCCTCTCCCATCACCAGGAGAGGCAATCCGAACAGCGAGTTGTACTCCTCGGAGTTGACTTGACCGTAGGTCCAACGAATCCCCTCGACGATGCCTTCATCGAAGGCAAGGACGATACCGTGAAACAGACCCTCGATCCGAGCAAAATCCCAGTATGGAATCCATGACTCGACCGACTGGTAGGCACGGCCAACAAGAAAGACGCCGAAAGCAACAAGAAGTAGGACTAGACCCCATCCAGACAGTTCGCGAATCCCGGAGCCGCGAGGTGCGGAAGTCCGTTCGAGGCGCGAGGTTTCGCTGGTACCAGCGTCAGGTGAACTCATGGAGTGGAGGCAGAAATCAGCAATGAGTCATTGCGGAAAGGCGCGGAAGGGCAGCGGTGGCGTATTGTATAGTAGCCCTACTAGACGCCCTGTGCTGAGAAGCCTCCATAGGTCCCCGGAGAAAAAACCAGGTTCCGGAGAAATACCCAGAGTGGTGATCGTGCGGGTACTTCAGTTCGAAACGACATCACAGCGGAGAACACCAGGGGATCCCGAGTTCGGTCCTTTGCCAGATCCTGGTTCACCAGAACCTACCCTACCTAGGCCCTGATGATCCGCCAGATCTAGTCTTGATGCTACGCCCCAAGCCAGCTCCAGCCCCCCTCATCTCTGTATGAACTGCACGATCATCGTCCCCTGCTACAACGAGAAGGGAAGCATTGAGCCGCTCTTCGCTGCCCTGGTTGACGTTATTGGTACCGATCCTTCGTTCTCAATCCTGTTCGTCGATGATGGTTCGACCGATGGGACTATCGACAGGATCAAGAGCTTAGCGGCGACGGACGAAAGGGTGAACTACCTGCGACTGATGACCAACTACGGCCATCAGAAGGCACTGATGGCAGGGTTGCAGGCGTGCAGAACAGAACTAGCCTTGACGATGGATGCCGATCTTCAACATCCTCCACGGTACATTCACCAGTTGCTCCAAGTTCGGGAAGAAACGAAAGCAGAGGTCGTCGTTGCACGTCGTTCCGGCGATCAGATCGGATGGGCCAAGAACTCTCTGTCACGCTGGTTCTATCCTCTTTTTGCGACCATTACCGGAGTCCAAATCATCCCCGGCGGCTCGGACTTCCGGTTGTATTCACGAAAGGCACTGGACGTTCTTGCTTCAGTGCACGAGTCAGAGCCCTTCCTAAGAGGGATGATCCCGGACCTCAGATTTCCAACCGCAACGATCGAGTACGAGCTCGGAACTCGCGTTGCAGAACGACCCTCCTACACATTCAAGAAATCGGCCCGTATGGGTTTCTTGGCTCTGCTCCGCTTTAGCAAACTCCCCTATCGTGCGGGCTTCGCTCTCGGACTCCTCGGTGTGGCTGTCAGCACCCTCCAAGGATTGCACTATCTCTACCTTCGGTTTTTCACCGACAGCCTGGTTCCGGGTCAGGCGGACTTAATCGTCTTTCTCAGCCTCGTATCCAGCATCACGATCATCTTGCTTGCCCTGCTTCTCCGCATGGCAACCCAGATCCTGGAGATGCTCAGAAATGAACCAACCTTCGTGGTCGCGGAGGGAAGTCGTGACGGGCACCTGTCCGTCAATCCAAATAGCCCAGTGCGCGAAGCTGCTCCTCCAATTCGGGATCGGTCTGTACCGGATCACCAATAGGTCCATGCTTTGATGTAGCCAGTTCAATCTCCACCACCAGATCTAGATCCGCAGTCTGGATCTCATGGCGAGAGCTGACTTCCTCACCGGCTACCAGATGTTCTTCGAGTAGCAGCTGGTCCCTGGAAGCCGAAAACAAGCGAAGATCAAAAGAATCGCGAGAGAACTGTTCCACCGTGAAGTTCGATCTGGATTGCGGGGCGACCCTGATCCTCATGCGTCCCGCACCAACGATGCTCGCCGCGCCTGCCTCGCCTGTGCTCTTCACGACGGAGGGATGGAACGAAGGAGAGTCGACGATCAAAGTCTCGCCGCGAGCAGAGCGATTGGTGATGGAGAAGCGCGCCGGGAAAACTGCATGCTCGTACTCTTGGAGCACGCGCGCAGAAAGGCTCGTCACAATGCTCTCTGAGGAGGCCGACAGATCCGTTGACTCCGCTGCATCCCGTCGCAAGTCATACAGTTCGCTGCGGCCACCCTCCAAGGGCCACGGAGAGTTGTACTCGATGTACTTGAGACGCCCATCCAGGCGAAGGGAGATGCCGTAGTTGGCAAGCGCAGAATAGCTCCAAGCCACCTCGGGATGAACATCTGTGCGTCCCTCGAGCAACGAGCGAAGGCTCGTACCGTCGGTGACGATTCCATCGTCGACCCCCGCCAGGTCCAAAATCGTCTCGGCAATATCGATCGAGCTGACCTGTTGGGACACCCGGCGCGCCACAACACCGGGAGCAGCGATGACCAATGGCACTCTCAACTGGTGATCGTAGAGCGATCCGTGACCAAACTGTCCCTGCTCTCCGAACGCCTCACCATGGTCTGAAGTCAGCACGACGATCGTGTTGCCGGGATCTTTGGACAACGCCTCGAGGAACGGGCCCAGCAGTGAGTCCATATAGCTAATGCCGCTGTCGTAGCGATCGACAACCTCACCGATTCTAGAGGAGTCCACGGGCTCCTCCTCGAGTTCGGCCCTAGAACTCCCATAGATCAGTCGATTGCGGATCCTCAGGCCATCCCCATCCCGAGAATTGGTGTCGCGCGCCAAGACATCTCGAGGATCGTCAGTTCCACCTGAGTACTGGGAAAACCAGGGTTCCCGAGCCACGTAGGGGTCATGCACTTCGTAGGTGTGAAGAAAAAGAAAGCTAGGTCGACTCTGCTGTCGCGCCTGCATCCAATCGTTGGCCGCCGCAATCTGCACCTCGAGTTCAGAATCGAGGGAACCGGCATACGAGAAGTAACTATCGAAGCCCCGCCCAAGACCAAACGAAGGATTCAGGTAGCTCCCACCGGTGATCGCGGTTGTAGCGTAGCCAGCAGCCCTGAGCCGCTGGGCTAGGTAGGGCAGGTCTTCTGGCGCCGGCCTCGGATAGTTCACACCATGAGTAAAGGGCATGAGTCCCGTAAGTAGAGACGTGTGCGATGGGAGCGTCCACGGAGCGCTGGCAATCGCTTGTTCAAACAGCACACTCTGAGCTGCCCAAGCGTCGATCGCAGGCGATGTGGGTCGACCATATCCATACGATGAAAGGTGATCGGCTCTGAGAGTATCGATCGACACCAGGACGACATCTGGTCGCAAACTGGACTTGCCTACGGGGCGGATCTCGGGATTCCCCCACGCCGGAAGGCCCACCAACGGGTCCTGAGGAACTGAAGTCACCACCTCCAAGAGGAACTCAGACTCTGAAGTCTCTGACGGGAGGTCGACCCCGGCTTCGTGCCATTGTCCCTTGTTGGAGTCACCAACGGTTGCTGAGAACAGTGGGACCTCTCTACCGGTTGTGAGAACACGAAACTCGGTGCCCCCCACGGTGTCCTCCGGCACACCGTAGCTAAAGGAGAGCCGGCTTGCTCCCAGGCCCGCCGGTATTTCCCAAGCAATGGGACGCTCCACAAGTGCCAACCGAGCGGTCCTAGTCACGCCGCCCAGAGTCATCTTCACGGGCTGAGCAACCGTCGACTCCAGTCTCTCAGGGACCACACTCCATCCGAAACCCTTAACCGATCGGACTCGAATGGATCGCCCTTCCAGACCGACGAAACTCAAGCGGTACGTCACCCCCGCCGACGCTGGCGACCGGTCGAGACGAAACGAGAAGGTCAGGGTGTTGCCCTCGCGTCGCCCCTTCTTGAAGCCGAGCCGACGTGTAGTCGGCCGACCATCGTCGATGGTCCAACTTAGCGCTATCCCTTCTCGTGGGCGAACTCCCGAGACTGTAACCTCGACCTCGTCAGCGACCTCCACGCCACCTGGTGCAGTCCAAGTGATGCCCGGCCCCTTGGAATCCAGCTGAGCCGGCAGAGTCCAGTTGGCGGGAAGAGTGACCCCTTCCTCAACCACCTCGTCGATCGAGAAGACCTCCGAGCGTTTCACGTAGCCTTGAACCGAGAATATCCGTCCCGTATCCACTGGAATCAGCCGTTGAATCTCAGCTGGCTGGGACGTTGAATTTCCACAACCAAGAAAGACAAGGCCTGCAAGAGCAAAGCCTAGGCGGATCACCATAAGGTTCGAGAATTCTAAGTAGGTGCGCATGTCTAGAAAGCCGTAGATACGACGACGCCTTGAAAGCCTGCGGATCGTAGCATGGGCACGATCGCCTCGGACCCCGCATCGCCCACGGCTAGCGAGGTTCTAGCTGGGTTCCATGCACCTGCACCCAATTCGGCCCAGAACGCATGAGTCCGGTAGACCACCCTGGTCCGGGTTTCCATCACGGGCAGTGCCCACTGTATAGTACGCTTCCTTGGGACACTTGACTTCGCAACCGTTCCGATTGGGCCCATAGAAGTGCCACAAGAGAAGCAATACTACTACGAGACCCTCGGAGAGGACTTCGAGGGATTCATGTCGAACTACGACGTTGATCGACGGTTGCATCTGGTCTTCGACGACCTACTCGCAGGCATTGAATGGCAGGGAAAGCGAGTCCTAGAAGTCGGTGCGGGTACTGGAAGGTTCTCCCGCGAATTGGTGACTCGAGGAGCCGAGCTAACCGTTCTCGACATCGGCGCCGGTTTGACGAGGAGAGTTGCCGCAAGCCTGGCCAGTTCAGGTGTCGCGGCGGATGCATGCTACCTCCCGTTCAAAGACAACTCGTTCGACGTAGTCGTGAGCTCGGAATGCATCGAACACACGACCGATCCCCTCGCGGCAGTGGTCGAAATGACTCGAGTCACCAAGGACTCCGGTACAGTTTGCCTTACCACTCCAAACCGGCTGTGGTACCCAACTGTCGTTGTCGCCAACCGAATCCGGGTTCGACGCTATTGCGGCATCGAAAACTGGGTCTGGCCCGGAGATGTCCGCCGTGTCATGCAGCAAGAGGGGTTCCAGTGCGTCAGGTTCTCCGGTTGCCATCTCTGGCCTTTCCAGCTCGAGGTGAGTCGACCTCTCCTGCAACGGCTTGATCGTTTCGCCCCGCTCCTGTACCGAGGGATGATTAACTTCGGAGTCGCCGCATCCCGGGTCTCCTCCGAGTCCACGGCGAGCTAGTGGACACACCGACGAGGACCGAGCCCACCGCACGCCAGGACTAGGCTTCGATAATCTAGTCTAGGTAGCCGAGGGTACGCAGCTGCTCGATCGTCTCCTGTTTCATGTCCGTGACGACCTCCGATTGCTGGCTCCGCGCCGACACGAGCTCTTCCCACCTTTCGGCGGTGCGCACTAAATGCTCCGCGATCTCGGGCTCAGCCGCCGCCAGATCTACCAGCTCGAACGGATCGTTTCGATAGTCGTACAGCTCACGACCCTCGCCGGCAACGGTATAGAACAGCCGATGACTGGCCGTGGTCACAGCGATCCTTCGGCCAAAGAAGGGTGATTCGGAGATGGCCAGGTCACGGTAGGCGCCGGTACCCTGAATCAGGGGCAATAGGTTCTGGCCTTCCGCCTCCCGCGGTGCTGGCAAGCCTAGCTGAGCCAGTATCGTTGGCATGAGATCGATCATCTCGACGGCTTCAGAGATCCGCCCAACCGGCTGACCGCCAGGAAAGCGAATCATGAGGGGAACACGGGTGACCGTGGAGTAGAGTCGCTCATGAAACACCGAATCATGCTCTTCAAACTCCTCACCGTGGTCTGACAGGAAGACCAGCAGTGCTCGGTCGTAGATGCCCTCGACACGAAGGAAGTCTATGAAGTCCCCAAACCAGCTGTCGATGTGGGTGATTCCGCCGTCATAGAGCGCCTTCGCGTACTCGAGTTCGATTTCGGTCAAGCGGTGAGGGTTCTCGCCGTAACGGGACAACCGCCTCTCTTCCATGCGCTGGGTCATATGCTCCATGAAATCGACAGAGGGACGGTCGATCCCTTCCAAAAACCGTGATCTGAAGGGCTCTGGGGTCCTCTCGTAAGGCGAGTGGACGTCATAGCTATGGATTAGCAGAAAGAACTGCTCCGAGGCGTGTTCCTGCAGCCAGGCACGCGCCTTCGGGCCGATCTTGGCCACTCCCCCACCCTGGTCGTCGTAGGTATCGAAACCTTGGGCTAGGCCGAACTCGCCCGCCATCAACCCGCCGTCGACAATCCCCGCGGTCGAGTACCCGGCCGCCGAAAGGCTCTCGGCCAGGGTTACTACTCGATCCGGAAGGATCTCCTCGTCTCTAATCCGCCCGTGAACAGTCGGATACAAAGAAGTGAAGATCGAAGCTTGAGAAGGTGGCGTGTTCGGCGCTTGCCCGAAAGACCAATCGAACTGAACGCTCTCCCTAGCGAAGCGATCGATATTGGGCGAGGTGTCGCGCGAGTACCCATAGCTGCCCAGATGGCCAGCACGCAAGGTATCGATGTCGAAAATGATAATCGGGGGCCGACTGCGCTCCGAGATTTCTGGTGAGACCAAGACGGTTCCAGAAGAGGTCTCGGACCGAGAGCAGCCAATCCAATTCAAGAACAGTCCGGAGATCAATAGGATTGAAACGTGGGATCGCATGAGTATTCCGCCAAAGTCTCTTAGTAGTGTGGGCCTATCACGGCAGGGGATGGAAGGCATCCAACGGACCGGTCGACTTCGTCTCTCTGAAACGAGGGATGGTCAGCGGGCAGACGAGAGCCTGCCAGAAATAGGCTCGACTAGCGACCCGGGCGCAACGGCCAAAGAGCGCGTCGGGGCTCTGGCTCCCTGCCGTCCGACGCAGTCGGCGATAGCCAACTCGTAATGCGTCGAGTCCCCCATGCCGCCACTCGATGATCGCTTCGGATCTTCCTTGAGCACCGAAGCGTCCCACCAGCCAGTCCTCGGTCAGTCGATTGGCGTCGACAAGGTGATCGACCCGGGCGTTCGGAACGTACCGGATCTTCTGCCGAGCCCGCTCTAATCTCAAGCACACCTCGATCTCTTCGCCGGAACGCAGGGATTGACCACGGCGTCCCAGGAATGTACTGAAATCGCCGACCCTGTCGAAGGCTTCGCGTCGAAACCCGATATTTGCCCCCCGCGGAAGTTCGTTGTACACGAGATCGATGGTCTCGTTGCCGAGATCCCATTCCGACAGGTAGGGGCGAAGACTGTTGTCGAGCCAGGTTGGGATCTCCCCCTCCATGCGCAGATCGACCGGCCCACCGACCGCCATCACCCCGGGTTGCTCCAGTCCAGCGATGATCTCCTCCAGCCAGTCCGACGCAGGGAAGGCATCGTCATCAAGATAGAGGATGTAGGGAGCCCGAGTCTCGCGAATCCCGGCATTCCGAGCCGCCGAGAGGCCCAGCTCTTCCTCGACTACAACTCTTACCGGCGATGACGAACTTCTGGCGACACTCTCTGCGACCGCTCGCGTATCGTCGGTCGAAGCATTGTCGACGATGACCAATTCCCATGACTCCGTGAACCTGCAGGCAAGCACGGACTCGCAGGTATCGGCCAAGCGCGTGGACCGATTGCGGGTACAAATGATTACTGAGACTTTGTGCTTCACTCTCGACTCCCGATGGACGGGACTCCTCTTTCCGGTTGATTCGGTCCCCGAACGGCTGGTCCGGCGGAATGGGTCCGAGAAACTCGACACCGGCCCAACCTCTCCATCCTCCGAGGAATCGAGTCTACAATGAAGGCGTGAGATATCTGCTGCTCTTCGAATCCCTTAGCGAAGCCAGATCCGAATGACCAAGGTCGCACTCCTCGTGTTGGGTCCTCATCGGACCGGAACGTCCGCGCTGGCACGGACCCTGGGTTTCATGGGAGGCAACTTCCCCTCCGACCTCTTGCCTCCGGTGGAAGGAGTCAATCCGACCGGGTACTGGGAGCCCACGAGGGCGGTAGGAATCAATGATCAACTTCTAGAGAGACTTGGTTTGTCGTGGAGCGATCCCTCGCCGATGCCTGACTCTTGGATGGACCGATCCAAGACCGGTAAGACGATGTCCTTAGCATCGGATTTCTTCCGCGAAGAGTTCGAAGGTCGAAATTTCTTGATCCTCAAGGATCCTCGAATCTGCCGCACCCTGCCGCTTTGGAATGCTGCCCTGGGCAGTGTCCCCGCCGAACCTCGGTTCGCCGTCACCCTCCGCCACCCCTTCGAATCCGCCAATTCACTGGCTCGCGTTTTCCAGGGACTACCGTGGGAGCTTGGACTCTGGCTCTGGCTGCGCTACATGCTCGACGCAGAAAAAAGTAGCCGTGGGCAGCGTCGGTGTTGGGTGCCCTACGACGAACTTCTCAACGACACCAACTCAGTCATCGACCGACTAGAGCTCCAGCTCGGCCTCGAGCGCGAATCCAGTGCTGAGCAAGAGGCGACCCAGTTTCTCCGCCATGACCTGCGCCACGAACACTGGAACAATCATGCTCGGGAGAGTTCGCCCCTGGCGCTCCTCGCGGATCACTTCTATCGCAGCATCGAATCGGATTCTGCGGAATCGGGACGACTGCCGCAGCTCTTTGACGATTTTGCTGCCCGGATAGCGGACCTTGAGCCGCTCGCTAGGCCCTTCTTCCCCCTCTACAACAGCCACCTCCGG
>JAIOJS010000105.1 GCA_019911795.1 Thermoanaerobaculia bacterium
GTGGAGGTGAGGTCGAGGCGCTCTCCGTCCCGGCTAACGATGCGCGCGTAAAGATCGATCTCGAGGCCGCCGAGGGCCAACGTCCGGCTTCGGGCTCCCGCGGCGCGGCGAATCAGGGCCCGCAGGCGAGCGACGAGTTCGGCAAGCTCTACCGGTTTCGTCAGGTAGTCGTCGGCCCCCTCGTCTAAGCGTCCGACCCGTTCTTCGAGCGCATGCTTCGCGGTGAGGATCAATACCGGGACGGCCGATTCCTCGCGCAATCGCCGGAGCACTTCGTCGCCCTCGAGATTCGGGATCATCAGATCCAAGATCACCGCGCTCCAGGCATGGGAGCGGGCGAGATCGAGGCCTTCGAGGCCATCACGGCTCCACTCGACGTCGAAGCCCTGGCCGCGGAGCGCCGCGACGAGCGCCCGCCCGAAACTAAGGTCGTCCTCGACGAGAAGAAGGCGGGTCGGCGAGCCGGATTCGATGGCGGACATGGTCGCCGAATCCTGCCACGGGCGACATCCTCCGACAAGGCCAATCGGAGCCAAGCCCTCGAGGTCGCTCTTCAGGAGCGGTACGAAGCCAAGAAGCCGCTGACGGCAGCTAGGGCGAGATACGATCTCCGATGAGATGCCCGGGATCCGACCGCTAGCGACCGATTGTCGGGCTCGAAGAATCAGAGTCAGCCGAGTGGTAGAGACGGATTCACTAGGAGCTCTCCGTGCTCTGGCTTGCGGCGACCGAGGAAAGGACTTCTTGAAAGTCAGCCATGCCCCGAACGATGGTGAGGTTCTCGGCTGCTTCGAGCGGCTCGAGAATCACCGAACCTCGGCCACCCGCAATGCAGTGACAACCCTCGAGGGAACTCAGCAAGCTAGCTATCTCGTTGAGTAGATTAGGGGACGCCTCCGGGTAGGTGATGCTGATCGCAACGGCCGTCGCTTCCGCTTGCTGGGCCGCTTGCAGGATCGAAGTCGTCGGAAGATCGGGGCCGAGATAGACCACTCTCCAACCCTCGGCGGCGGCCATGGCGGCGGCGAGAAGGGCGCCGAGTTCGTGCAGCTGACCGGCGGGCGTCGTGATGACGATGACGGGCCCCTTGGCTGAAGCGGGTACTTGAAGGAAGCCGGCAACAAAACTGCGGATAGCGGCGGTTGCCATGTGCTCCTGGGCCGGACTGATCGTGCCATGCAGCCAGCCCAAGCCGACCTGCTCCAAGAGTGGAACGAGTAGCTCTTCTACCAGCGCAACGCGGCTCAGAGAGAAGGAGGCACGAGCCATCTCTCGTTGAAGTCCCGAGGAGTCGAGACTCTTGATTGCGGCAAGGCCGCTGGCCAGGCGGTCTTCCAACTCGGGACGAACGCCGAGTACCTTGGTCAAGTCGGTGGTCGCAGTCGCCGGCTTCAACAACAGTTCGAGCTGTTCGTCGGCAAGGCGGGCGATGTGGCTGATGCGGTGACCGAGTCGCGTCGCTTCGCGCAGTAGTGTCAATCTGCGAACGTCTGACTCCGAGTAAAGCCTCCGGTCGGTTTCGGTCCTCTTGGGGACGACCGCGCCATAACGCCGCTCCCAAGCTCGAACGAGATCGGCCTTGATGCCCGTCCGACGCTCGACCGCACCAATGCTGTGTATCGGTTGGTCAGGGTCCAATTTAGACATGTCTCGAAGTTTCGCCTTCTGTACATTCTTTGTCAACGTCGCGTACTCGGCAAATTCCTCTTATGGGCCGTTTGCCAGGCAGGACCATACTCAACCTATATATGAACAGAACCTTGACAATCCAGTTTAGTCAATATATCGTACTGGACAGCAAGCGGCTCACCCCGCATTTGTTCTCCGCCCACAAGGGCACTACTGAAAGGACTCTGAAATGAGACTCTCGAAAACTACTCTCGCTGTAGCCCTCCTCTCTCTCGCCGCTGTACCAGCCTGGTCTGGCAGTAGCGAAAAGGCCTCCATGGACATCGTGGATACCGCAGTCGCGGCTGGATCTTTCGAAACACTCGTAACTGCTCTCAAGGCAGCTGATCTCGTGGACACCCTCAAGGGCGACGGTCCCTTCACGGTGTTTGCACCAACCGATGAGGCGTTCGCGAAACTCCCTGCCGGCACGGTGGAAGCCCTGCTCGCCGACAAGGCGAAGCTCACGGCCATCTTGACGTACCACGTCGTCTCCGGGAAGGTGATGGCCAAGGACGTTATGGGTCTCACCGAGGCGAAATCCGTGGAAGGCCGTGTGCTGTCGATCGATACTTCAAACGGTGTGATGATCGATGGCGCTACTGTCGTCAAGGCCGACATTGAGACCAGCAACGGAGTGATCCACGTGATCGACACCGTCCTGATTCCTAAGGACTCTGCAAGCGGACACTAAGAACTCGCTCGACACCCAGGCCCGCAAGGGCCTGGGTTCCGGTGAGTCCACTCCCCTACAGATCTCTATGGCTCTTGGCTTCACCATCCGATCGCCAACCGAGCTAAAAAACCACCCGAGGTGCCGACATGCTGAACTTGTTCCGTAGCGATCCATTAAAGAAACTCGAGAAGACGATCGCGGCCAAGCTGGCACAGGCCAGGGACGCCCAGCGCTCTGGCAACATGCCACGCTACGCCGTCTTGAGCGCCGAAGTCGAGGACTTGGGTCGCCAACTCGATTCGCTCCGTCGCGACAGGTGACAATGCTGAGTAGGTTGCTCTCCAAACCGTCGAGGCTCGTCTTGGTTGGTACAGCACTCTCTGCTACCTCAGTGGTCGGACACGGATCCACTATCGCGAAAAGCACCGGAGGCACCATGGAGAAGTTGGTCCAGGACAAGGCCATTTTCGAGTTTCACGACTCGGAAAGCGCGTGGAAGAGCATCGATGATGTCGTCATGGGGGGGCTTTCTTCGAGCCGAATGCGAGTCGAGCAAGGCCGTGCGGTTTTCGACGGCGAGCTGTCCCTCGACAACAACGGAGGTTTCGCTTCGGTTCGCTCGGAACCCTTGGCCCAACGACTGACCGGTAACTCTGGCCTGACCCTGCATGTGCTGGGTGACGGGCGTGCCTACCAAGTGCGAATCCGCACCAACGATGCGTTCGATGGACCGAGCTATCAGGTCTCGATGACGCCACCCGATGGAGTCTGGACCGTAGTCAAACTACCCTTCTCGAGCTTCCGCCCAACCTTCCGGGGACGATCGCTGTCCGGCTACCCTCGCCTGACCTCGGAAGAGGTTCGAACGATCGGTGTCCTGATTGCCGACAAGGAGGAGGGTCCATTCCGTCTGGAACTGGACTGGATCAGGGCCTACTGAACTCAGCAGCTGAAGCGAGAAGGGTACGACCTTGGCGTCGCTCGCTGGGTAGGACTCTTTGCGAAAGATCTCAGAATCGCCGAGCCCCCAGCCATCCACGCGAGATCTGGCCGGCAAGACCCGAGAACATCCTCTACTTGGCCATGCAGTCTTCGGGTGAAGTCGTATCTCTCGAGTCAACTGAGGAGTGGGAATGGATCTGCTGATGATTCACGCGGCGGCCACCCTGGCCATGGGAGGGCTCATCTGGTTCGTTCAGTTGGTTCACTATCCTCTGTTCGGTCTTGTCTCGGAACAGCGGTTCGAACGCTTCGCGATCGAACATCAGAGACGCACTAGCTGGGTGGTAGTCCCGCTGATGTTCACCGAAGCCACAACCGCGATGGCTCTCTTGATCGAACCGCCGCCCGGCTTGGGTCGAGGACTCCTCGGGTTCGGGCTGATCCTCTTGGTGGTGATCTGGCTATCGACGGCGTTTCTTCAAGTGCCCCTTCATCGACTTCTGACCAGGGGCAGAGACTCCTCGACAATCCATCGTCTGGTCTCTACCAATTGGATACGCACTGTGGCTTGGAGCGCACGGTGTGGGCTGGTTTTGTGGATCTCGAGGTTGGCGGGGTAGCGGCACGGCGGAAGGCACAGCGCCAGTGGCCATGGATCGGGCTTGGAGCTGTTCGAGGCCGGTAGCCGAGTTCGACCCGACTTCCGGCTATCGGGCGTTCTATGCCCAGTGAATGGACGACGGCTGGGTCGACTTGGAGGTCGTCGACCTCCAAGTCGAGGCCTCTTATGGAGTCTGGATCACGAGCGATGTGACAGGCCCTTCAAGGGTCGGGCCGCGCCCGAAGAACGACTATTCGACGCGATAGTAAGACCATTCGACGGCGCCGAGAAGGATTTCTGCGGCTCCCGCATCCAAAGAGAGAGAACAGCCCAAGGTGCCCGGAGTCAGTCTTCAGTAGACCCGAAGCGCGAACGGGCATACCGACCGGAGCAGCGATGCTTCGGACCCATCGAACCACTCTCGGAGGAGAACACACCATGAACCCCCTACGACGACTCACCGCCTTCGCCACCACCCTGATTCTTCTGATACTGCTGGTGCCAGCCATTGCCGCTGCGCACGACCCCGACTTCACCATCAGCTTCGACCGTGACCGATGCACGTTCACATCGACGGGCAGCAACCCCTACTTCCCACTATGGCCGGGATACACCACCTACTTCGAGGGCGAGGAACTCGACGATGAAGAGGAGCTGGTCGAGATCGCCAATCGAATCACCGTTCTGGCCGATACCGAGCTGGTCGACGGCGTCGTGACCCGGGTGCTGGAAGAGCGGGAATCAGAAGATGGTGAAATCGTCGAAATCTCGCGCAACTTCATGGCCTACTGCCGTGAGACGGGCGACGTCTGGTACTTCGGCGAGGACGTCGACATCTACGAGGACGGCGAAATCATCTCGCACGATGGAGCCTGGCGGGCCGGTGTCGATGGCGCCAAGGCCGGAATACTCATGCCTGGAACTCCCCTCATCGGGGCCCGTCACTACCAGGAAGTGGCGCCTGGGATCGCCCTCGACCGCGCCGAGATCGTCAGTGTCGACGATCCCCTTTCTGTGCCGTACCAGATGTTCGACGAGACCGTATTCGTCACGGAAAACAGTCCGCTCGACGAAGGAATTCAGAGCACCAAGTGGTATGCATCCGGAATCGGCCTGGTCAAAGATGGCGAACTCGAGCTCGTCGACATCGTCCACGGAGCCTGCCAACCCGACGAGCACACCTTGTGCCTAAACGACGGCCGATTCCGAGTCGTCGCGGACTGGACGGATTTCCTCGCCAATGAGGGTGATGCAACGGCTCAGCCCCTTAGCAACGAGGCCGGTCAGTTCTGGTTCTTCGGACCCGACAACGTCGAACTGATCGTCAAGGTCATCGATGCCTGTGGCGCGCCCGACTTCAATTCGTTCTGGTTCTTCGCCGCCGGGCTCACCAACGTCGAGCTGACGATCGAAGTGACCGACACGATGACCGGAATCACCAACGAGTACGAAAACGGTCTCGGAGAGAACTTCGCCCCCGTTCTCGACACGGCCGCCTTCGCGACCTGCCCCTAGGCAGTCTCAGGGAGTTATCGAACAACCTCGGTCCCGGCGAGGTGGGCTGTCCGCAGTTCACCTCGACCGGGGCCTCCCCTTTTCTAAGGCCACTGGCCTCGGCTTCATTCTCCTGCCGTCGCGCTGAGCGCCATCAGGCTTCGCCAGCGCCGGGTAGGGACAAGCACCTAGGGATTCCAAACCGTCGTCTCCTCGGTCCGACGGGTGCGAAGTGACCCAAAACGCATTCCGGTGTCCGTGTTGGGTAGAAGACCATCGTACGATAGTCGCTCTCCCCCACGATTGACTCGCTGCTGCAAGTCAATCGAGTCTCCGATTCGGATCCCGGATCCTCGCCGGAGATCACCTAGTCCCTGCCCACGAGTCAATCCCAGGAGGACCGTCGCTGTCGATCCTAGATCTGTCCACTGTAGATAGAGTGCCAACAACGAGGGCGAAGCTCCCTGAGCGTCGTCCAACGACCGGCGGCGTCCCTCTCGTCATCCTCTGGTTGGTCTTGTCAGCTTCGACGCTCCCCGCGATTTGGGCCGTCGATTCCACGATATCGGAAACGCCCGCGATATCGGAAACGGACAAGAGCACGTCTCTCGTCGACCGATTGGTGGCGATCCAGGCCGAACTAGATGCTCTCGGGGCACCGGATTCCGCATCCGAGCCCTCGCAGACCAGACGCCGCGAATCCCTTCTGCAACTCCAGAGAGTCCTCGAGCTGCGCCAGTCGGAGCTCGAGAGTCGCGCGCTGGAGGAGCGAGTATCGGTACCATCGATCGGCCAATGGATGACCGAGATCGGGCACCCTCCTCCGTACTCCTTGACCGAGCTCGACCGATTGCTGGACCAAGTCGATGCCCTGGAAATCCAACGGGAGTCTCTGGCGGCAGCGCTTTCCTCCGATCGGGACACGCTAAGAGACCTCACGGAGATCTCGAAAGAGGCAGGGCAGGAGCGTAGGCGACAGCAAGAGTCGGGACCTCCGGAGGCGATCGCGCAAGCCGTCCTCGAGAGTGAGCTGGCCGAGGAGCGGCGACTTCTCGCCGTGGAGGAGTCGGAGTCCACGGCGCGTGAGATGGACATTCTCGAGCGTGACCTCGAGTCCGCTCGCGAGAAGGTCGCAGACGTCGAGGGTCAGATCTCACCACTGCGCACCGAGTTGCGGGGCATTCTCGACGAGATCGCCTCGGAACGGTTGGCGGCTGAGAAGACCCTGGAGAACGATCGGCGCTCGCTCGAACGTGCCGAGGAAAAATGGGCCCGTCGCGCTCCTGAAGTCTCGGACCCCTTGACGGTAGCCAACGGCGAGCCAGGGCCAGAGTGGTGGGCACTGGAACTCGCTCGACAAAAGGTGCGCTTGGGGAAATCGACAATCGATCGTCTGGCGCGCAGATCCCTGGTGTGGGAGCAAAGATTCTCCCTTTACGATCCTTCCATCACAGTCTCCCAAAGGACTGCTATCGAGGAGGCAGCGGCAGAGGCCAGTAGGGAGCTCCATCGGGAAGCCGCTCAGCTGCGTTCTCAGAGCGTCGCGTTTCGGGGTCGCCTCGTCGCGGCTCCCGACACCCTCCGCGCCCCCTTGAAGACGCTCATGGATCTTCTCGACGAGTCCTCGTCCTCGGTAGAGGCTTCCCTACGTCTCGAGGAACGGCTATCTCGCCAACTGCAACGGGCATCGGAGACGTCGGGGTTGGAAGATCGCGTGTCCCGGTGGCAGCACCGGCTGCGCTCTGTCTGGTTAGCCGAGATCGTGGTCATCGATGATCGGCCGGTGACCGTCGGTAAGGTCGTGGTGGCACTGATCCTCTCGATCCTCGGCTTCCTGGCGGCCAAACTGGCCGCAGGCTGGCTGGGGCGCGGAATCCTGCCACGTCTGGGACTCGACTCTGGCGCCAGTGCGACCTTCCAAACGCTGGCGTTCTACCTTCTTCTCGTCGGCTTCCTGCTGACGGCGCTTCGGATCATGAACATCCCTCTGACCGCCTTTACGGTGCTTGGCGGTGTTCTCGCCATTGGTGTCGGTTTCGGCTCGCAGAACGTCGTCGGTAACTTCATCAGCGGTCTCATTCTCATGGCCGAACGACCGATGAAGGTCGGCGATATCGTCGAGTTGGAAGCGACCCACGGCCGGGTGGAGAGGATCGGAGCCCGCAGCACTCGCATCTCGACCTCGGACGGGACCCACTTGATCGTTCCCAACAGTACCCTGCTCGAGCAGAACGTCGTCAACTGGACCCTCTCGGATACGGTGATTCGCGGCAAGGTGGAGGTTGGAGTGTCCTACGGCTCGTCGACCCGTGGTACGGCAAAGGCCCTTGAAGAGGCGATGACCGACGCTCCTCGCGTGCTGCGCCATCCGAAACCCGAGGTGCGCCTGACCGAGTTCGGTGACAACGCCATAGTTTTCGAAGGCCTGTTCTGGGTGCGGATCGTCGAGCCGGCCGACCGGCGGCGGGCCGAGAGCGAGGTACGTCATCGTATCGACGAATCTCTGAGAAAGGCCGGCATCGTCATTGCGTTCCCGCAGCGCGACCTCCATCTCGACAGCGTACGTCCACTCGACATCCGCCTGGTCGAGGGGTCGGTCGCTAGCCCGACCGAAGGCAACACTATTGTCGATGAGAGTGAAGGGGGTGTGGACGGAGCGTGAACCGCCGCGGGGAGATGAGCGATGAGGAACTCGTCGCCGAGTTTCTCGCTTCGGATCGGCGTAGCGAGAGCCTGTTTGCCGAGCTGTTCCGGCGGCGTCGGCGGCAGATCTGGGCCGTGTGCTACCGCTATTTCGGCACGCCTCAGGACGCTGACGATTTGACCCAGGAAGTGTTTTTTCTGGCCTTTCGCAGGCTTCAACAGTTTCGAGGCGAAGCCTCGTTTCGCACCTGGCTCCTCCGAATCGGCGAGAACGTTTGCAAGAACGAGCTCCGGTTTCGATCGCGGCGATTGCGAACTACCCCCGTCGCGGACTTCGTGCTAGAAGAGATTGCCGATTCGAAGAGGAGCCCGCAGGAGGCCCTGACCGCTTCGAGGTCACGTCGTGATCTGCGAAGGGCGCTTGCGGAACTGACCGAGAAGGAGGTACGGATCTTGAACCTAGTTGCCAACGATTTTTCATACTCCGAACTAGCCGAGGCCTACGGGATCTCGGTCTCAGCAACCAAGATGAGGGTTCTGCGGGCCCGACTTCGGCTCCGTGAGGCACTCGCTTCTCGAGATCGAGGACCCACCGACCATGAATAGCCACCCGACAACATCGATTCTGGAGTCCTTGGTGGAGGGAGAGCTCCCGCCCGATGCCCAGGAACAGGTTCTCGAACATCTATCGACTTGTGCCCCATGTTTCGCTCAGGTCGATAACCGGCTGGTGGGCCCCATGGAGGTGGCGTCCGAGGAGCCCTCGATGGCACCGGACTTCCACGCGACGGAACAAACTCTCTTCCATCGCATTCGCAGGGCCAATACCCTGAACGATCTCGTCGAGCTCGCTTCTTGCTCCTTCATGGTTTTCCTTGGCCTCGTCAAGCCGCTGTTGGAGTTTCTGGAGCCGCGAGATCAAGATGATTGAAAGGATCGATCGATGAACGATGATTTTCTGATTCAGACTCTTTCCACCCTCAAGGACCAAGTCGTCACCTTCTTGCCTCTTTTGCTCGCAGCGTTCCTGGTTCTCTCCTTGGGGGTGCTGACCAGTCTCGTGATCCGGTGGATCGTCGGTCGGTTCCTACGACGAGTAGGTCTCGATCGTTGGCTTTCCGGCAGCGATCTAGAACAAGGTCTTCAATCGGCAGGTGTGACCACGCGGCTCTCCGATGTCATCGCGCGACTCGTGTTCTGGCTCCTGGTCTTCTCTACCGTGGTCGTCACTCTGGGAGTGCTCGGAGTCGATCTTTCGGGACTCCCAGTCTCTTCGCTGGTCGCCTACCTGCCGTCCGTGGTCGGCGCACTGCTCGTGCTCGTAGGAGGGAGCGCGCTAGCCACGCTCGCAGGACGAACTACCCAAGCTGCCTTGAAGACTCTCGGGGTCGAGCGGGGCGAGGCGATCGGGCGTATCGCTCGTCTGCTGATTCTCGCGATAACCCTCATCGTCACGGTCGACCAGCTCGGTTTCGATGTAGCCCTGCTGGCCACGACGTTTACTAATCTGCTCACTCTCGTCGTCGCTGGCCTCATCGTTGCCTTCGCATGGGGAGGAAAGGAAATCGCCCGGGCGATCCTCGCCGGGCACTACGTTCGGAAGATCTATAGAGAGGGCGATCACCTTGCGGTAGACGATCGACTCGGGACTCTCGTCAGCGTTGGATCCTTGACCACTGAGCTGGACCAGGAGGGAAGGCGACTCGTGGTGCCGAACCACCGTTTGCTCGATTCCATCGTGGCCGTCGTAGCCCGCGGCGAAGGACCGAACGGCGACCCCATGGAGAGTCCTGGCAGGATGGACCGACACGACCCAGTGTGACCACCGAGCGTTCTTGGTGTCTCTTGGATCTTGAGGCGGTGCAACGACGTGGCGTCTCTACGATTTGAGGAGGATTCACCATGTGTTCCAAGTTCGCCGGAGTCTTGTTCTCCATTCTCGCCCTCGGTCTGCTCACCGGGTCGGTAGCCGGGCAGGTTGCCCCCGCTCCGAGTTCAGATCCGCCAACCACCAAGACAGCGCCGCAAACCGAAGCGGCCAAGCCCGTCTCCACTGTGGAGACAACCGCAGCAGCGGACGCAGTATCAGGCCCCGTCAAGGCGGTGGCCGACGAAGGCCGCGCTCTCTGGTCCAAGGTCCTGCAACCGACTGGGCAGCGCTTCGCGGAGGCCGTACCCGGCCTCGTCAAAGCCGCCCTCGTTCTCCTCGCCTTCTGGGTCCTGGCCCTGCTCCTCGGAGCGGCCACTCGGAAACTGCTTGGACTGACCGACATTGACGAGCGAGCGGCGCGTGATTGGGGCCTAGCTGGGTTGTTGGCTCGAAAAGACGGCGCTCCCTACTCCATCGGGTCTCTGATGGGCACCGCGGTCAAGTGGGTCGTCTTGCTCTTCGGCTTCGTCGCCTTCTTCCAAGCGCTCGAACTCGGCATGGTGGCCGAACCCCTGCGCAACGTCGTCGACCAGATCTTCAGTGTCATTCCTAGTCTGCTTCAGGCTGCGTTGATTCTGTTCGCCTACTGGATCATCGCGTCCCTGCTACGTCTGGTCATCGTCAAAGGACTGGGCCTGATTGGGTTCGACGATCGGGTCTCGAAGTACTGGGTTGTCTCGAAGGACGAAGTTTCGAAGGAGGAAAAGGAGCCTTCGCGCCCCACCGACGTCGTGGGCCGCCTCGGTTTCTATCTCGTTCTGCTCTTTGGGTTGCCGCCTTTTCTCGATGCTCTCGGTCAGCGATCGCTGGTACTACCGCTGAGCGACATGCTGGCCACGATGCTCAGCTTCCTGCCGAACCTGGTCGCCGCCCTGGTCATCTTCTTCATCGGCCGACTGGTCGCCACGGTGATCCGCGAGATCGTGACCAATTTCCTGGCGGCAGCTGGCGCGGACGCCGCCGCCCAACGCTTCGGTCTGGAGAAGGCCGTGGGGGACTCCCGTCTCTCGCAGATCGGCGGAGCCGCATCGTACTTCTTCATCATCCTTCCAGTCATCGCCGCTGCGGTGGAGAGCCTTGGAATCCGAGCTATCTCTGATCCCCTGACTCTCGTTCTCGAGCGCTTGGTCTCGGCTGTCCCCCTCGCGGTTGTGGCGATCATCGTGATCGCGGTGGGCTACGCAGTGGCTCGCATGGTCCGCGACATCGTCGAGAGCTTTCTCAAGGGCATTGGCTTCGATGAGTTGCCATCTCGCCTGGGTCTCGATTTCATGACCCCCAAGGAGGGCAAGCCTGGTCCATCTGCGGTAGTCGGCATGATCGTTCTGTTCGCGATCCTATTGCTGACGGCGCAGCAGGCCTTGGCGACGCTGCACATGACCGAACTGGCCGCCCTGGTCGCTGATCTCGTTGGATTCCTGCCCAACCTGTTGATCGGTCTGGCACTGGTTCTGGCGACTCTCAGTGTCGCAACCTACGTCCGGAGGCTGGTGGGCGCAGCCGTAGGGGACAAGCCCTCCTCCGCTTGGCTGGCCACCGGCGCTCAGGCAGCCATCCTCTTTGTTGGTATCAGCATGGGCCTTTCGGAGCTGGGCGTCGGTAGGGAGGTCATCAATATCGTCGTCGCGGCCACGCTGGGTGGTACCGCCCTGGCTATGGGGCTGGCCTTCGGTCTGGGCGGGCGAGACCGCGCCAAAGAGATCGTCGACAAGGCTAGTCGCTAAGTACCGGCTCCGAGGCTGTCTCTCGACTACCGGCTCAACATCCTCGACCAACCCCAAGTCACCGACAAGACCAAGGTGACGCAGAGCGTCGCGGTTCGAGTCGCCTTCGAAATCTTCTAAGACCACTCGTTAGTTTGCTTGGCAGGGGCGGCGTCGATCTCGGCGTCTCCCCTGTTCATTTCACGTTCGAAAGAGGTCCAGACATAGATCCAGAAGGAATCTCAGCCGAGTAGTAGAGCCCGCTGGAGAGATGGCAACGAGACGCTGAACGGGGAGTGTGGCGTGGCTCATATTGGTTCGCAGAGAGCCTGCAGCAAGATAGCTATCTGAACGGTCCTCGAGGGGTTAGGTTCGGAACTGGAGATGCACTCGAGGGCTTGTCTACACGATCTATTTGAAGTGAAGGGCTCCGCGAATGCGTAAGAGACTCCCAGAGGTTCAGTCCTCCCATGCCCTCGCAAGGCGCCCTCAGTCCAACCGAGAGCCGGGGCTGGCACTGATCGTTGGTTGGCTCGTGCTGACCGGTGGTCTAGCTACCTACGTCGCCGCAGATTGCGCGTCGACGACGACCCACTGCGTGGACGATACTGTCGGCAGCACGCAGGAGTTTGTCACCATCCAGGCAGCGGTCGATGTTGCGATGGCAGGAGATACCGTGCTCGTGCACGACGGATCGTACGCGGGGTTCAGAGTCTCGACCAGCGGAACCTCGAGCGATCCTCTGGTCGTCCGTGCCTCGGGCGACAACGTATTGATTGCCTCACCGGAACCATTTGGCAGCGGCGAAAGCATCCGGATTCAAAACTCGAGCTATGTCACCGTGGAGGGTTTCAAGGTCGACCGTACCGGTCTCCCCGGCTTCGGCCTGACGGCACGAGGAGCCACTTCCGATAGCCCGATGTCCGGGGTGGTCGTGCGGGGCAACACGGTGTTCGGATCCGGCTCCGTCAACATCTACGTTTCCCAGATCGCTGACTCTCTGGTCGAGAACAACGTAGCCTACGGTTCTCAATCGAGCCACGGGTTCTATGTCGCCAACGCTGGTTGTGACAACACGACCGTGCGAGGCAATGCCTCCTACGACAACGCCGTCGCCGGCATCCATTTCAATGGCGATGCCTCGATTGGTGGAGATGGACTACAAACCGGTTTGGTCATCGACGGCAACACGATCTACAACAACGGTCAGAACGGTTTGAACATGGACGGTGTTCAAGATTCGGTGGTTCAGAACAATCTGGTGTACGACAACACTCGGCACGCGCTGCGGATGTACCAGATCGACGGCAGTCAGGGCCCCTGGAACATGAGGTTCATCAACAACACGTTCGTGGTTCCGGCCTCCGGAAGTTGGGCTATCAAGCTCAGCGAAGACCTCGGCGAGCACACCCTCTTCAACAACATCCTTCTCAGTGACAACGCCAACGCCGGAGCCGTCTCGGTGGGCAACCTGAACTTCACCAGCCGCAACAATGCAGTAGTCGACCGCTTCTCCCTCGACGACGATCAGACGCTGATCGATCTGAGCGCCTGGCAAGTCGCCGGCCACGGTACGGAGTCGTTTGTGTCCGATGCAGCCTCCCTCTTCATCGATCCCGGCAACCAAGAATTCCAACTAGGACCAGGTGCTGCGGCGGTCGATACCGGCATCGCTTCGATCGCTTCAGTCACCGCGCCAACGCTCGATATCGTCCTGACTCTTCGCCCTCAGGCGGACGACTGGGACCTCGGTGCGTACGAGCAGCCGACCTCCGGTCTCCTGTTCGAGGACAACTTCGAGACGGGAGACCTCGGGCGATGGTCCCCCTAGCTCACGGTCTTGCCAGGAAGAAGTCCACACCTCCGCCCTTCCTGAGGAGACTGAAGGAAGTCTCCTTAGGAAGTTCTCAACGTCAAAGGAGGTCTACCTCCAAGCGGTCTCATCCGAATCGTAGAGACGGGGCCGACAGCGCCAGCGTAGACTATCCTCATGCAGAGAGTCTTCGCGGCGGTCGCTGTCGCCCTGATCCTGGCCTCCGTCCACCCCGCCGTCGCTTGCGGGCAGAGCGGGAGTGCCCCTCCAAACCCCATGGTCCACGCCGAGGGGACGCACCTCGTCGACGGCGACGGTCAACCGCTTCAACTCCGGGGGGTGATTCTCGAGGGGTGGCTCATGTGGAACGGCACTCTCTGGGGAGCCGGACTGAACTCGGAGACCAAGCTCGCTGAGCGAATCGAGGAGTTGGTCGGGCCGCAAGAGGCGAAGCGGTTTCGTACCGCGCGCGATCTATGACAGTTTCGTCACCGAACGCGATATCGAGAAGATCGCAGAGCTCGGTTTCAACATCGTCCGGGTACCGTTCAACCATACGGTTCTCGAGATCGACGGAAGGATCGACTCTTCGGCGCCGGGCTGGTCCTTTCTCGACCGTCTTCTCGATTGGTGCGACGCCGCGGCTCACGATGTTCCCCCATGGAACGGTGAAATCGGCGCCCACACGCCCGATTGGATTCGGCAGCACCTCGAGCTCTTGGAGGACCCAGCGCAGCACGTCAACGGCTGGATCTTCTGGCCATGGAAGCGCATACCGGAGGCCGGCTGGGCCGCCGCCCGCTTCCAGGACCTCATGGAGATCCGCTCGACCAAGGACTGGGATACCGTCCGCAAGTTCCTGGGCTCGATCTTCGGACTCAAGGAGATTCCGAGGGACGTTGCCCTCAGGGGCCTTGCCGACTTCCTCGAAGCGAGCCAGGTCGAGAAGCTCGTGGCCAACCCGGAGATGCTCGAAGTCCTTCAGAACGGGCAGCTGGCGGTAAGAAAGAGCGCCGTGCCGCAGAGAGAGGTTCAGTAGACGGCTCCCGGTTTCAACGAAACAGGGGGCCCGGGAACAAAACCCAGCTCTTGCGCATCGAACAGTCATGACCACCAGTTCGACCACCAGCCCATCCTTCGACTACACCGACGACCTATTGCTCGCCCAGCGGGTCAGCCGTCAGGACCGCGCCGCGGTCGAGGTCATGATGCGACGCTACAACGCGCGTCTGTTTCGTGTCGCTCGGTCGGTGTTGAACGACGACAGCGAATCCGAAGATGCGCTCCAAGACGCCTACCTGGACGTTCTGCGCAACATTGGTGGGTTTCGAGGGGAATCGCGCCTCTCGACCTGGCTCACTCGAGTCGTGATCAACCGAGCCTTGATGCGGCGGCGAAGTCAGCGCAGTCGCCCCGTACTTGTGCCTTTCGAGGACGAGAGTCAGCGTGAGTTCAACGCTACCCGAGTCTCCGAGCGAAAGTCCGAATCGCCCATCCGGAAGATTCAAAGATCCGAGATCCGGCGCTTGATCGAACAACGACTAGACGATCTCCCCCTGAACTTCAGGACGGTCTTCGTCCTGCGCGAAGTCGAAGGACTGACGATGACTGAGATCGCGGAGATTCTGGAGATCCCCGAGGCCACGGTACGCAGTCGCCTATTCCGGGCCAGACGCTTGCTCAGAAACGCGCTCGAGAGTGACATCGAGGCGGTCACTGGCGACCTGTATGAGTTCGGTGGTACCCACTGCGATCGGATCGTCGATTGGGTTCTAGCCCAGCTTCCTAGGTTGGGAACGCCGACCGACTGATCTGCATCCAATCTGACAGTGGCCCAATCTCGGGTCCCCTCACGAAGGAGTCAGATCATGAAGAAAGTCTCAAAAGGTCCCCTCAGTATCGTCTCGCTCGTCGTCCTCCTGGTCGGCGCCATGTCCTTCTTCTCTACTTCGGTTTTCGCCGAAGAGAGCGCGAAGATCAACGACGCGCAAATCGCTTCCATCGTCGTCACGGCCAACCAGGTCGATATCGACGCCGGCAAAGTCGCGGTGGCAAACGCCGTGAGTCGTTCCGTGAGCGAGTTCGGGACGCTCATGGCCAACGATCACATGGGAGTCAACCAGGCCGCGATCGAGCTCGTGACCAGGCTCGGAGTCACCCCTGAAGACAACGCGACCAGTCAGAGTCTGGCCGCCGGAGGGCAAGAGAACCTCGACCGACTCGGCAAGCTCGAGGGGCACGAGTTCGATCTCGCCTACATGCAACACGAAGTGCAGTACCACCAGCAGGTGCTGAACGCCCTCGACGATGTCTTGATTCCGGGTGCCGAGAACGCCGAGTTGAAAGCCCTCCTCATCAAGGTCCGGCCGGCCTTCGTCGCCCACCTTGATCGGGCCCAACAGATCGTCGACGAGCTCGAGTAGCAGTGAACTCACCGAAACCCCGACCGAGAGCGATCGCCGTACTAATCGGCTGCTGGATCGGATGTCTGGTGCTTACTTCCTGCGGCGAGAGCAGTTCTCCGACAACTCACACCGTAGTCATCGACAGCACTAGCTACTCTCCAAGTGTGCTCGTCGTCCGAGTCGGCGACGTCATCCAGTGGAGCAACCGTGACATTCTCGTCCATACCGTCACCTCAGCTTCAGGAAGCTTCGACTCGAAGGATATTCCGGCAGGGAGTGTCTGGAGCTACACCGTTCCCGAGAAAGGCGACGTCCCCTACCGTTGTCTCTACCATCCGATCATGCAGGGAACCCTAAGGGTTCGGTAGGTTGGGTCCTCGCGAGGAGCATTTGGCTCCCGCGGGGCCAACTCTTTGGTACAGCCGACGCTAGATCGAAGTCGAGGCGCAGCGAGAGGTCCGTCAACCAGCCTCTACGTTCGGATCAGGTCGACCAACGCCTCACGGAACATCCTCAGATCTTCCCCTGAGTTGAAGTAGTGCGGCGAGACACGGAGCGCTGAGACCACGCCCCGAGGCGCGAGATCCGCTAGTCCGTACCACTGCAGGGTGGCGCCGGTGTTGATCCCCCGTTGTCGCAACCCACTAACAACCGAACCAGCGTCAAGCCCTTCGACCTCGAGCGTCACGATAGCGCTGTGGTTGGTGCCCCTTTCCAAGGCGCGGACCCCGTCGACACCACCGGCCCAATCACGGAGCTCGCGCGCGAAACCCCAGGCACGGTCTCTCGCCACTTCGGCACCCACCGCGCTCGCATAGCGCGCGGCGGCGCCGAGCCCCAGGACATTGATGTAGGAGTGCTCCCACTCCTCGAATCTACGGGCGCTGGTCTCGATAGAGAACTCGCCGGGCGCCACCCATTTCGCCCCCCGCATATCGATGTACAGGGGGTAGTCGCCTCGCCTCAGCGCCCGATCCGAGCAGTACAGAAAGCCGATTCCACGGGGACCCCGGAGGAACTTCCGCCCGGTCGCTGATAGGTAATCGCACTGCAGTTCCTCGACATCCACTGGCATCTGGCCGACGGCCTGGCAGGCATCGACGACAAAAGGAACATCGTGACGGCGACACGCGGCTCCGACCGCAACCAGATCCTGAACGATGCCGGAGTGGGTGGGAATCCAAGTCATCGTCACCATCCGCGGCCGGCGGCTCTCCAGGAGGCTCTCGACTGCCTGCGGGTCGACCCCGCCCTCGGGTAGGTCGGGAGCCCGAACGATGTCGACCCCGAAGCGCTTGGCCATCGACAGGTAAAGGATCTGTTGAGATGTGTAATCGACCGTCGAGGTGAGCAGGACGTCTCCACGACACCAGTCGACAGTACTGAAAGCCTGGGCGAAAGCTTGGGTTGCTCTACAAGCCATGGCAACGTTGCCAGCCCTGGTGTGAAGCAACTCGGCCACCGCATCGTAGGCCTCGGCAATCTGATCTGACTGAGCCGCTTCTGCCTCGTAGCCCCCAATTTCACTCTCGAGTCGAAGGTGCTCGCGCATGACGTCGAGAACGGGCCGCGGCATCAGTGAGGCCCCCGCAGAGTTCAAGTGAATCACGTTCTCCAGGCCAGGAGTTTCATCCCGCCACGTCGACTCGATTCCCTTGTCTCTGTCCGTCATCCGCCACTTTCTCCTTCTTGCAAGGCTGCGACCCTACCCTACCGGGTCAACCCTCTACCCAGTCTCAGCGTCGAGCTGATCACGAGGAGTCGACGGGTTGACAGATCACTGACCCCCTTGTACCATGGGTTCGACGGGTACAACTGGTACAAAGGAGTTCGCATTGGAAATCATCGTCGATATCGAAGCCTCGATCCCACTGTTCGAACAACTTATCGAGCAGATCAAGGAGGGGGTGTTGTTGGGGAAACTCGCTCCCGGCGACCCTCTGCCGTCGATCCGTCAACTCGCCACCGATCTTCGGATCAACAACAAAACGGTGGCCAAGGCCTACCGTTTGCTGGAGCGCGACTCCGTGATTCAAACCAAGGGCTATCGGGGGACCTTCGTCCACCCGCAGGCCAAAAAGCACTGCACTGTCGACCTCAAGGCCTGGGCAACGGACGAGCTCGACAAGATGATCGCGACCCTTCGCGAGGCGGGGGTGACCGATTCCGAGATCCGCACCGCATTCGCCGACGCGATGAACGACCGCCAAAACTAGGAGCCAACCATGATCACCTCGACCGATGCCATCTTCTATCTCACCTTCCTGGGTCAGATCTTCCTGATCTCTTACTACCTTCCGGGACGGCTCCTCGACCGGATGCGGCGGGTCCTCACGACCTATCCACCCGAAACCTATCCGAAGCTCTATCCAAAGCCGCTCGAGTACTACCGGATCGGACACGCCACCTTTGAATGGGTCAATCGCGCCATCGTCGCTCTGGGGCTTCTTGTCTTCGTCCTCATGCTGACGGTGGTCGACCACTCGACCTTTGCCGACGACGGCTCCATCTCGGAAGCGTGGCCCGCCTTCTACGGCATGTTGCAGTTCCTGCCGCTGGCCCTGTTGGAGTTCACGGAGTGCGGCCAGTTCAAGCTGATGAGGCGGGCGAAGACGGCGACACGCAAGGCCGAGCTGCGTCCGCGCCGGTTCTTCGACTTCGTTTCACCCCTGACCCTGACCCTGACGATCGCTCTCTTCCTGGCCTCGGTCCTCTTCGAGCTCTGGGCCCATCAGTTCCAGGGACGCTGGGGGCTGGTGGCCATTCTGGCCTTCGGCAACCTGTTCATGGCCGCGGCCGGCGCCCGAATCATGTACGGGCCGAATCCCAATCCGCACCAGGCCTCCGCGGACCGCGCGCGGCAGCTACGGGCCAACCTGCCATCTCTGTTCTACGTCAGCATGGTGATGAGCATCTTCTACATGACTCTGACCGCGAGTGACCTGTTCGATCTCGACTTTCTCGGCGCCATCCTGATGAGCCTCTACTTCCAGGTGATCGTCCTCTTCTCGATCGGTCACATCCTGCGCACGCTGCGCCTGGAGGATATCGACTTCGACGTCTACCGGGCGGAGAGCCCGGCCGGCTAGCTAGCCGCAGTTCCGCACCGTCTGGGACCGTGCCCGCTCCGGCGGGGCGGCCGGTCCTCCACCCTGACCGCCATCACTATTGCCCCCTTTCGAGGGGGAAAGGAGTCCCCATGCCAAAGAAAAACCACCGTTGGACCGGATGGGCCACCCTGGCCCTGATCGCTTTCCTCCCGATGACGTCTGGAGCGACCTCGACGCAGGAGTCGCCTCGTCCACCTCTCGCCGTCGCCGGGGCCTTTCCCCCGGCCGCGCCGGAGAGCGTGGGCCTGCCCACCGCCCTCCTGGATCGCTTGAGCGAGCAAGTACAGAAGTTGGTCGACGACGAGGACATCGTCGGCGGCGAGCTTCTGGTGATCAAGGACCGTCGAACCGTGCTCCGGCGAGCCTTCGGTTGGCAGGATCGGGAGGCGGAGATACCGATGGCAGTCGGCGCAACCTACTGTGTCCGTTCGATGACCAAGCCGCTGGTCGGCACCGCCATCCAGATGCTTATCGACGAGGGGCGACTGCGTCGCGAGACCCCGATCCACGAGATCCTGCCCGCCTTCGACAAGCCGGGCCAGCGTGAGATCACCGTTGAGCACCTTCTGACCCACACCAGCGGGCTGCCGTTGTCGGTCATCAACCAACCACTGGTCGACTACCCAGGACTAGCCGGGGTCGCGGCCGCGGCCGCCGATGTCGAGCTAGGCTTCGAGCCGGGGACCCGTTTTCAGTACAGCGACGCCGGGAGTGACGTGCTGGGAGCGATCGTCACCGCGGTCACTGGCACTCCAGTAGCGACCTTCATCCAGCAGCGAATCCTCGCCCCCCTCGGGATGCGCGAGACTCTGACCCTGTTGCCGACCGATCCCGCCCAGCGCCCGCGGATTCCGAGCGCCTACTCCGGCGGTACCGGATCCTGGCAGAGGTACTGGCAGGGGAACGACCCCCGGATCTTTCCGTTCTTTCTCACCTCGCAGAGTCTCTACTCGACAACGACGGACTACGCCCGCTTCCTCGCCCTCTGGCTGGACGGCGGGCACGTAGGATCGCGGCAACTGCTCACCGCTTCGGCGGTCGAGCGCGCCCTGACCCCGACTCGGAGGCTCGAGGATTACCCGCGGAACTTCCGGGACCTCAACGCCTACTACGCGGAGCAGTGGATGGTCTTCGCCGACCCCGACGAATCCGAAGAACCGCGACGGGTCGTCTTCGGCCACGGGGGGTCGGATGGTACCCACGCGTGGGTTTGGCCGGCCGAGGACCTGATGGTTCTCTTCTTCACGCAGTCTCGCGGCACCCTGGCGGGTTTGAGTCTCGAGGGAAGCCTCCAGAGCTTACTCGTGGACCGTCGCCTCGATTCGCCATCGCCAAAGCCGGTCGTCAGCGAAGTCACTCCTCGCGAGGAAGCAGTTCGCGACGCTACCACCGGTCTCTATTGGGACGAGACCAACGAGACGGCCTACTACGTGGTGACCGAGGTGGGCGAGCGCCTGCGGGTGGAGCGACCGGGTCGGATGAGCTTGGTCTTGAGTCCCGGTGAGGTACCCGGCCGCTTCGTCTATCCAGGATCGCCGAAGGTCTGGGCCGAGTTCGTACGCAACGACGACGGGGACGCCACCGCGATGCGCTACGCCTTTGGGGGCAAGGTCGAGGTCGGCCCCCGGTTCGTCGAGCCGGAGGGGCTGCCGTCCGCGAAGGAGGTGGTCTCCGCCGTGCGCGACGCCCACCACATGGACCGCCTCCCGGCCGCCGGGGTGGTGCGACTCTCCGGATCGGTGCGGCTGGTGGACCACGGGCTCACCGGAGACCTCACCCTGTTGTTCGACGACACCCGGGCCCGGGCCCGGATGGACCTTGGGTCGGCACAAGAGATCAGTGTGGTCGACGCAGACCGCGCCTGGTCCTACTCGACGGTCACCGGCACCGACCAGCTGCAAGGCTGGCGGTTGGAACAGGCGCGGCTCGATCGCTATTCCGTGATCTTCGGCAACTGGCTGGAGCACTACGAGTCGGTCGATGTCCTGGGCCGGATCGAACACGACGACGCGACGCTACTCTTGGTCCGGGCTGTGCCGCATGGGGTTCCAGGGGCTACCTTCTTCGTCGAAGAAGCGAGCGGTCGGGTCCGACGCATGGACACCCTGGTCCAGGTGCCGGGAATGGGGATCGTCGGAGTCGAGTCGACCTTCGACGACTATCGTGACGTCGACGGTCTACTGCTCCCCTTCCGCACCCGGGCCGAGTTCTCCACGCCCCAGATCGGTCGTATCAACACCCGCCTGAAGCGGTCCGAAGTCGGGGTCGAGGTGCCGGCCGACGCCTTCGCGCCACCGGTCGGACCGGAACGGTAGCGACCGGAACCGGGGAGGCGCGATCGGCGGGCATCGCGCCTACCGGGGTGGCCCTTCGGCCGATAGTGAAACCTCTGGCCTGCCGGACCAGCGCTCGGGCCGGCGTCAGCCGCCCCAGGCGACGGTGTCGCCACTCTCGAACCCATCCGCGAACAAGGGGGGTACATACTCGTCGGCTCCGGCGTCGGGGGCGGCGCCGAGTGGTCGGGAGTCGAGATCGAAGTCCATGGCCAAGCCTGGTACCGTTCCGGGGCACAGGTCGATGGCCGGGGATCCCGCGGAGAGGTGGAAGTCGATTCCCGCCGGATCCTTCAGTAACGCGTCGCCGATGGTGATGTTCGTTCCCCCGGCGGGGAGGCTTAGCCCCGGCGCGATCAGGGCGCAGTCGAGCGACCAACTCCCTGCGGTCTGGACGTTGAAGAGATCGCCGGCGCCAGCCCCGATCTCGAAGATGCTCGATTGTCCCGCGAAGCTACCACCGACCCAGAACAGATGATCGGAGCCAAGGTTGTTCCAAAAGGTGGTCCCGTCGACGCTCACGAAGCCCCCGGTGTCCACGATGCCGCCGGAGGCGGTTCCGACGTCGGGGCTGTTACTCGACACGACCGAGCCTTTCAGGACAAGGCTACCGGCGGTGTCCACCGTGGCAATTGGAGCGTCTCCAGCCTGGCCGGCACCGGGACCGTTCCTGGCCACAAGCGTCAGCTCGAGGACGGCGGAAGCGCCGTTGGACACCGCCAGCCCGCCGCCAAGGGGTGACTCGTTCAGGCCGAGGACCGAACACCACTCGGCGATAGAGCCGGCACATGGACCGTCGGAGTGCAGCGAGATCTCGGCGGCGTTGTCGGCATAGATACCACCTCCCTGCTCCGCTTCGTTGAAAGCGATGAACGCTCGATCCAGGTCGAGTCTCGAGCCTGAGTC
>JAIOJS010000106.1 GCA_019911795.1 Thermoanaerobaculia bacterium
GTATTCGGGACGCTCTCTCGTCCTCCTCTTCTCCGCTCGCCTTCCGAGTAGCGGAGCCTCATTCGTTCTGAGCGATGCTCGCCTCCACGCGGTCGAACCGACGACCAGTCCGACGCCGCCGCACCCAACTCCCGACCGCCCCTCCGGTCTCGACCCACCCAACGTGGTCCTGATCATCCTCGACGCCGCCCGCGCCGATGCCTTCAGCCTCTACGGCGCCGAACGAGCGACGACTCCCAATCTCGAGGCCCTCGCGGAGAAGTCTTATGTCTTCGATCGCGTCACCGCCGATTGTCCCTACACTCTCTGTTCGAGTCCCACCATCCTGACCGGATTATCGTTCCTTCACCATGGGGTCATCGCCCGCGGTCTGCGAATCTCCGAGGAGGTGACCACCCTCGCCGAACGCCTGGCGGACGCCGGCTACTACACCCTGGGAGTAACCTCCAACCCCAATAATTCCCAGCGCATCGGCCTCCGTCAGGGTTTCGACGACTACTACAACACCTGGAAATACGGCGGTCCAGTTTTTTCACGCGATCCGGCCAACCTCCAGGCCCTTGTCGTCAAGGGCCTCGACGCGGCGCCGAGCAACCAGCCCGTCTTCCTCATGGCCCACTACGTGCCTCCTCACGAGCCCTACGCTCCGCCTCCGGAGTTCGACATCTTCACCGATCCTGACTACGACGGCGTGGTCAGCAAGAAGCTCAAGCTACAGCAGAGGATCCTCCAACGTCGAATTCAGCTCGACGACCGAGACTTGGTCCAGTTCCGGGCCCTCTACGACGGCAACCTACGGATGGCAGATGCCTGGGTCGGAACCCTTCTCGAAACCCTGGAAGACGGGGGGCTCCTCGAGAACTCGATCGTAGTCGTGACGTCGGACCACGGCGAAGCCTTCCGGGAGCATGGACGATTCAGTCACAACTCAACGGTATTCGAAGAGATGATGCACGTGCCCCTCGTCCTGAGACTGCCGAAAGGATGGACCAGTCCGACCATCGACGAGGATCGCCTCGTCGCTCTCACCGACATCGTCCCTACGCTCCTCAATCTCGTCGGGGTGCCGGGGGCCGAGGACACCGACGGCTCCGACCTCTTCGGGCCAGACGATCCCGACAGGGTGGTCTACATGCGCTCTAGCCAGCCGAAAGGAGGTTCCTGGGGAGCCAGAACCCGCAGCCACAAGGCGGTAGTCGATCCCGAGCACGCGAGCCTCTTCAACCTCGACGAAGACCATCTCGAGCGCAGAGACGGGATCGCCGAGAGCCCGGCCCTCTTCTACGCCCTCCTCGCTCGGCTCGAGGCAGCCGCCCTCAGCGCAGGGAACGCCGACGACGACACCGACACGATGCTCCCCGAGGAGATCGAGACTTTGAAGGCGCTCGGGTACCTTTGAGGACTCCCTCTAGCAGCGTGCCTCGGGTCGATCGCGTCCCGAAGGCCACCTAGTGTCGCCTGGGTGAGCAGCGGCCGACGACATCGGGCGAAGACATTCGAACGTCGATTCGGCGACTGAACAGGCAGTGCGCCGGCTGATCTGACCGTACGTCGAGACCGAGTACCGACAACAATTCATTGCGTTCGATCCTCACCTCCGCCTGCTGTAGTCGCCAGGCAGGGTGGTCAACCTTCGCCGTCAGCAGACGATTCTGGGGATCACGGGAATACAGTCGATCGAGGTCGGTCAACCAAGCTTCGAGACTTCCCGGTGCGGCTTCGAAGGGGGGTGAGGTGGGTCGATAGGTGGCTTCCAGCCGCGGCCGGACCGAGGACCCCGCCCCTCGCCGACAGGAGGCAACGGCTACCGCATCGCCATAGCCTTTCGTGGCTTCTGTATCGACATCACCCACTCCGGACTCGAGCCGGATCTCGCTGCGCACGTAGGGAAGGTGAAAGAACCTCCGAGCGGTCCAGACTACCAGCCGAGGCGGCGCCTCGAGGGAAAGGAACCAAACCCCTGGTTGCCCGTCCAGTTCGACGTAAACCCGAACGTTGATCTCCGGAAAGCGCGAGTGACCTGGAAGGCCCGGCATCCGCCGCCAGCCCACGCGTTCCATGCGGAAAGGGACCAGGCCCACCCATGTCTTCCCCTCCCACTCTCGCACCTGGAGAGGCTCTGGAACCAATCCGCGGACCGTGTCCAACGGCAACTCCCAGTGAAGAAAGGCGAGGTCACACCAGGATTGACGCCACGGTAGTCGCGGGGATCGCTCCATCAGTCCGGAAGCTCGACCCAGACGACGTCTCCCTCGAGGCGCACCGTGTACGAAGCAGCATCTTCGCCCCACGGTGTATCGGGGTCGGCCCGACCCGTCCGGCAATCGAAGTGCGCATCGTGCCAAGGACAGGTGATCAGGTAGTCGCCTTCGCCGCCGAGAACCCCTTCGTGAAGTGGAGCGCCGGCGTGGGTGCACACGTCGTCGATGGCAAAGACCTCTCCCTTGACCTTGGCCAGGGTGACCTGGTGCTCTCCATGGCTACGGCAGATCATTCCACCTTCGGGAATCTCGTCGAGACTAGCTAGTCGAATCGAAGGCATGGAACTCCTCTGCGGTTGTCGCTCTCGTTCTGCAACGGCTAGGCGATCGCGGTAACGAGTCGGCGACGGACCGCGTCCAACTGGGACTCTACCGCTGTCAGACGGTCTCGGATCGCCTCGAGGCGCTGACGCTCGGAACGGACAAACCGAGTGTACGGACCCACCGCCTCCTCGATCCGCAGGACACTCCCGTCGAGTTCGCGTTCGAACTGATCCCGTAGGGCCGCCATGAGATCGGTGCGCAGAGCCAGGATCTTGGCTTCGAGTTCGCGCTGCGCGCGGCGCCTCCGCGCCGGCAAGATGAAGAGTCCCAGGGTCGCCAGCGTCCCGGCCGCAACCAGTCCCGTGACGTCGATCACCTGGCTACTCGCCGCCATCATGATCGCGGTGCCGAGTCCAAGGGCTCCCACTTCCACGAGCGCGGTACGGGTCACTGCGTCTCGAACCGATTGGGCGAGTCGGCGTGACTCGCTCTCGCGGTCGTAGGTCTCGAGACTGCGCTGCGCCGAGCGGCCGACCGTCTCCAGTCGGCGCTGACGATCGAGGTCGAAAGCGCCCATTGCCCCCACAATCCGTTCTGCGTGGTGCCGACGGCGCTCTTCGAGCCGCGCCGAGGTTGCCTGCCACTGACGCAATTCCGACTCGATCAGCCAATCGATCAACTCCTGAACCTTCTTGTCGAGATCGCTCGGAAGGTCGGCGATCACCTTGTGCTCGAACGCGGCCCGAGTGCGCTCCTTGTCGAGAAGGTCGAAGACCCGGGCCAGCCGCAGGTGCTCGGCGAAGAATTCCCGGCCCCGTGCTTCGAAGGCATGCAGGACCTTGTCGATGTCTGTCAGCCTGAATTCGAACTGCCGATTCTGGTCCTCGCGGAAGAGACCGACCTGGGAGTCGATGTCGCCGAGGGCAGTTACGTCGTCCGCCAGGAGGTCCAAACGCTCCTCGAAGGCTGTTCGGTAGCGCTCGAGAATCTCCAATCCCACGCCGAGGGGGTTGGTCAGCTTGAGTCTGAGTCTTTCCGCCTGGTCGAGGGTGCGCAGAAGGTAGTCCTCGAGCGCCCCCATACCGCTCTCCTGGAAAGCGGCAGCATTGTCCTCCAAGCGCGCCGCGAGAGCCGGTCGGGCGGCGACGAGAAACACCGGGCTCGTCACCCCGAGCAGATCCCTCGCTCCCTCCGTGACCCACTGAGTCACCTGGCTTCGCTCCTCTTCGTCGCGCAGGATGTCTGCCTTGTTGACCGCAAAGACGAGCTTCTTTCCCCAATCCCGAACCTGCCGCAGGAAGCGTCGTTCACTCTCCGAGAACGGACGATCGGCCGAGGTTACGAAGAGCACCAGGTCGGCCCGCGGAACGAACTCCGTGGTGATCGCCTCATGACGCTGGTCGAGGGCATTGGTACCCGGAGTGTCGACGAGCAGGGTGTCGCGCAGAAACTCTACCGCCAGGGAGCGCTCATCGAATCCCTCCCTGGTTCGAGCCTCATCATTCTCACCGTGTCGCAGAAGCTGGACGCTCGCTGTCGTCGGGGTGACCCCTTCTTTCAGATAGCGCCCTCCCAACAAGCTGTTGATCAGGGTGCTCTTCCCCGAATTGAACTCACCGACGACCACCACGAGGAAGAGCTCGTCGAGTTGGCGAATCGAGCGGTCGAGGGTGGCACGGTCCTCCGACGAGGCATCGACTTCTACCAGGACCTCCCGGAGGGCGCCCAGGGCAGATCTCTCCTCGCTGAGGATTGATTCTCGGTCGCTATCGAGGATTCGGCGCATCGGGTGAGATCCTATCGCAACCTCGGGGTCTACTCGCTCCTGAGGCCATCGCCCGGCCCCCGACCGCCCTCCTGCTGCCGGGGCGCCGCCGGAGAATCGGTCTCGCTACCAACGTGTGCACCCCTTCGGACTGAACACACTCGACATATAGTGGCGACCTCGACGGTTGGCCCGTCGGCCGAACCATGACATCCACCAACCTATCGCTCACCCAACGCCGGCGGGCGATGACTGGACTCTTCTCGGCCGTCGCCCTGGCTGCCACCGGTTATATCCCAGCGGTTTCGGTCGCGCCTCTGGTCGCCGAGGATCTGATGGGGTCCGCCCACTGGAGCGGACTCCCGGGGGCCGTCACCGTCCTCGGGATGGCTCTGGGAGCGGGGCTCTTGACCAGAGCGATGGAATGGCGCGGGCGGAGGTTTGGGCTCATGCTGGGCTTTGCCGTCGCGACCCTCGCCATCCTCGCCGGCGCCACCGCCGTCGAGACGGGAGCCTTTGGCCTATTCCTGGCGACGCTGTTCGTCTTCGGAGGTGGCTACGGTTCACGCCACTTGGCCCGCTACGCCGCCGGCGATCTCTATTCGAGTCGCCACCGTGGCACCGCGATCAGCGTCATCGTGTGGGCGGGAACGATCGGTTCGGTCGGAGGCCCCCTTCTCCTCGAGCCTAGTCAGGGGTTGGCCCTCCGCTTGGGACTGCGCGGCCTGGTCGGGCCCTACCTTCTAGCGGCAGTCGCGAGCGCCCTGGCGTTCACTCTCCTGCGACTTCTCGTCCCATCCCTTCCGTCGACCGTTGGACCCGTCTCAGCGGACTCGCCGAGTACCGCCTCGCTGCCACTACCCCAGAAGAGGCAGCTGTTGCGACCGGCCCGGGTTCGCTTCGCCCTCGTCGCCATGATGTTCGGCCAGTTCGTCATGGTCCTCATCATGTCGATGACTCCGATCCACATCCGCCATGCCGGCGAGAGCCTCAGCGTGGTGGGTCTGGTGTTCTCGGCCCACACTTTGGGCATGTTCGCCCTCTCACCCCTCACCGGTTGGCTGTCGGATCGCTGGGGCCGAGTGCCAGTCATCCTGACCGGGGAGACGATGGTCCTCGCCTCAGCGCTGCTCGCCGCCCCCGCCGCCGGTGACGACCGGGTTCGGCTGGTGATATCCCTCTTCCTCCTCGGTCTGGGCTGGAACTTCGGCTTCGTGGCCGGCAGCGCCCTGCTTTCGGAATCCGTCTCCGAGGATCAGAGATTGAGGATCCAAGGTCTGGCCGACACCATCGTATGGACCAGCGCGGCCGCGGCCAGTCTCCTGGCCGGAGTGCTCCTCGCCGTCACCGGCTACCGCGGTCTGAGCCTGATCGGGGGCGTCGCCATCCTCATTCCACCGATGGTGTACGCCAGGCTGCGAGTCGCCATGCAAGGGGAGCGGAGCGCTTCGCTGTCGGAGGCCTAATGGACGTCGGTCCCGTCGAGAAGGGCAAACTCTACGGCGACCAGACCTTCCACGCCGCTTCCCCTCGATCCCAGAGGTCGTTCAGGTAGAGGTAGTCGCGGAAGGTGTCCATCGAGTGCCAAAAGCCCTCGTGGACGTAGACCGATAG
>JAIOJS010000107.1 GCA_019911795.1 Thermoanaerobaculia bacterium
CGATGACAACCCATTCTCCGAGGCGCTCTTCAGGACCATGAAGTACGTCCCCGAGTACCCGAACAAGCCTTTCGGCAGCCTCAAGGAGGTAAGCGTGCTCACGCTAGTTGATGGTGGTGCGGGCAAGGTAGTTGATGGCGACTCAGAACAAGGTGTCGTCGTTGGGGTTGTGGGTGACGGCATCGTGGACGGCGGCGGAGTAGCGCAAGATGGCATCGTGGACGTGGAAGGACTTGCGTAGAAGGGAGCGTGCCGCGCGAAGAGTGGGCGGGCCATCGCGGTGCATGTATGCATCATGGCAAGCCAGAGTGGGGTGCTGAGCGATGAGGGCGAGGCGCGTGGTGTGCAGGGCGTCGTCGAGGAGGTGGACCACGGCCATCTCCGGGGCGATAATGATCTCGTCGAGCGGCTGGATGCGAGGCGGCAGCTTCGTGGAGATCATCGTTTGCGTCCGGAGGTGGCTTTCTTGACGGGCGGGGCGAATACCTCGAGGTAGAGCTTTTCATCGAGCTGATGGAGTTGCTTTTCGGCGGCGGCAGCGAGCAATTCATCAGCGATGTTGGCCAGGATCCGGTAGTTGCCGGCAGCGTGCTCGGCGATAGTCGCCTTCAGTTCGGTGGTCATGAGCGAGGGATTGCCGGCGGCCTCGAGTAGATGGTCGAGGCAGGCGAGCAACTCGTCCCGACTGGCGGCTTCCAAGTGCAGCCGGCGGCGAATGCGCGAGCCGATGGGTTGTAGATCTGGGTGACGCAGCCGTTGGGGGAGGCGGTCATCACCGGCAAAGACGACGCAGAGCAGGGAATGGGAATCGAATTCCTTGCTGGAGAGGATGCGCATTTCATTGAAGACAGAGGTGAGCATTTCTTGGGCTTCGTCGATGATGAGGATGGGTCGAGTGCGAGTGCTCTCGATGTGCTCGGCCCAGCGAGCGCGCAGGCCCTTGAAACCGATCCAGCGGTTGTGAGCGGGCAAGGCAACGCCGAAGAGCTCACCGAGCTCTCGATAGAAGTCGCTGATGCGACTTTGTGGGTGGTCGACGGAGCCAACGAGGACGTCACGCTGGGCGCGCAGGCGTTGGGCCAACAAGCGCAGGGCGACGCTTTTTCCCGTGCCGGGCTCTCCCGTAACCATGGCGAAACCGCCATCGGGAAGCGTGAACTCGACTCGTCGGCAGAAGGCGTCGACCGCCGGCACGGGCAGCAAGGCGTCGAGGGGCACATCGGGGCGAAAGGGGTGGAATTTGAGTCCGAAAAGGGACAGGTGCTTGTCATTCATCTGGGTCCTCCGTCTGGGTTTGGGTGAAGTGAGGCAGATAGGCCGGGGGCAACCCGGTGGCGGCGTAGTCCGCCATCAGCTTGGTCAGCAGCGGTGCGATGCTGCTCTGCGGCGGCTGGTCGACGACGCGAGCACTGGCGTCAGCCAAGGGCTCGACGGTGCGCCTGCGAGCATCGGCGTTACGCTGCTTGTCGAGAGGCAGCAGGGAGCAGAGCAACGCGCCAGTGCGTGCGTCGACGAGGTCGACGGTGCTCAGATCCCACCGAGCATAGCGAATGGTGGGGCGCAGCAGGGTGCGGTAGCGCGAGGGCAATTCGAAGCGTTTGCCCTCGACGCTGATGGTGCCATCGCTGCGGCGCTGAGTACGGCGCTGCTCCATGCGCAGAGCACGGCGCAGCTCGTCACTCGAGCGAGGGGGGCGTCCGACATTCGGGCTGTTGAGGAAGCGATCGTAAGGGGTCGTGCCCGTTTCCGAGTGGACGCCGTGGTTGTACTCGCGCTCGACCCAGGCGATGGTGGCGTGGTTGAGCAA
>JAIOJS010000108.1 GCA_019911795.1 Thermoanaerobaculia bacterium
CACCTCTCCCTGGGGCCTCTCCCCCTGGGGAGAACTGAGGTGCCCGGTGCTTCTTGGCCGCTAGTTGACAGCCCTAGACCGTTACGGTACGTTGCTTCTTTGCTACTTTGGTTTGGGAACTTGAGGTCTAATGCAGCGTAAGGAAGGGAGTGCGTCGGTTCGGTCGCTGGGACCTTCAACCCGTTTTGCAAGCGTCTCGGTCGGCCACTACACCTCCCTGACTCTTGCAGATCTTGATGGCGATGGGGACATCAACCCACTGTTGGAGGAGTCGAGGGGGCCACTGGTTCTCTTCCGCCCTAGGTTCCCGTCCTTGCCGATGGCTTCGAGATCGGGAATACCTTCGCTTGGACGGGGACTATTGGAAGATGAGTAGGGGGACGGATGATAGCTCGAAGGCAAGAATGCCTATGATTCGGGAAGCAGAGATTCGTGAGACCGTACGCAGCGAACTCGCGCTGGACTGCGCCGGACCTTTGGGGGGGCAGACGCAGCGGGAGCAACGCACGCCGCTGAGGCTCTGGCGGGCGGCCGGAGTGGCGGCCCTCTCTTTCGCAGTAGGAGGTGGCCAGGCCTCGGCTCAGGCCCCATATCAGCAGGAGCGGATTCCCGGCTTTTCCAGTCTCTTTGCTGGCCCTCGCAATACCCCTGAACTGGTGGACCTCGACGGTGACGGCGATCTGGATGCGGTCGTCGGGGAGCACTACGGTTCCCTGCACTACTTCGCGAACACGGGGACCTCGGACAGGCCGTCTTTCGTGGAGTTCACCGGAGTCGCAAATCCGTTCTTCGACATCGATACCGGCTACTACAGCGCACCCGCTCTGGCGGATCTGGATGGCGACGGCGACCTGGATGCGGTCGTCGGAGAGTCCTCTGGTCTCCTCTACTATTTCGAGAACACAGGGGCCTCAAACAGCCCGTCCTTCGTGGAGCTGACTGGTGTCGCGAACTCGCTTTCCGAAATCAATGTCGGGACTCGCAGTAGTCCCGATCTGGTGGATCTCGACGGCGACGGCGACCTGGATGCGGTCGTCGGGAACGGCTCAGGTTCCATCTACTACTTCGAGAACACGGGGGGCTCGACAAGCCCATCCTTCATGGGGCTGACTGGTGGCGCGAATCCGTTCTTCGGAGTGAACGTTGGCGTCAGAAGTGCGCCGCATCTAGTGGACCTTGACGCCGACGGAGACCTAGATGCGGTGGTCGGAAACATCTATGGATTCCTCAAGTACTTTGAGAACACCGGAACTGCGAGTAGCCCGTCCTTCGTGGAGCTAACCGGTACCGCGAATCCGTTCTCCGGAATCGATGTCGGGAGTCGCAGCAGTCTTGATCTGGTGGATCTCGACGGTGACGGCGACTTCGATGCGACCGTCGGAGAGGGTGACGGATCTCTCAACTACTTCGAGAACACGGGGACCTCAAACAGCCCATTCTTTGTGGAGTTGACTGGTGTGGCGAATCCGTTCTTCGGGATCGATGTCGGCCAACGCAGTAATCCCGATCTGGAGGATCTCGACGGTGACGGCGATCTGGACGTGGTCGTTGGAAAGTTCACCGGATCCATGAGCTTCTTCCGGAATACCGGCACCTCAAACAACCCAATCTTTGTGGAGTTGACTGGTGAGGCGAACCCGTTCTCCGGGATTGACATCGGCTATAGCAGTGCCCCCAACCTGGTGGACCTCGACAGTGACGGCGACCTGGATTTGGTCGTCGGGAAGGACCGCGGATCTCTTAGCTACTTCGAGAACACAGGGACCTCAGACAGCCCAATCTTTGTGGAGTCGACTGGTGTGGCGAATCCGTTCTCCGGAATCGATGTCGGTTCCGATAGCGCCCTCGACCTGGTGGACCTGGATGGAGATGGTGATCAAGATGCAGTCATCGGAGGGCGACACGGTGCCCTTGTCTTCTTCCGTTCCCATGCGGATGACATCTTCGCTGACGATTTCGAAAGCGGAAACATGACATCCTGGTCGGGTACGATCCCGCCACCTTAGACAGACTCTCCGGGCTCGATCTAGAGGGAGTCTTTTCCGATGGCTTCGAGAGCGGAGGAATTCAGGGTGGGCGGAGGCCCTTGAACGAGCGGAGTAGGGGACGGATGATGGTGCGGAGAGGGGGAAGTGCAGTGAGTCGGGAAAGAGAGATCCATGACAGCGTGCGTCGCGAGCTCGCCCTGGAGCCTGCCAAGCCATTGCGGCGCCGGACCCAATCGACGAATTGTGGAACCGTGACGGTGCAGCGGGTAGTCGGACTGGCGGCCCTCTTGTGCGCGGTCGGCAGCGGTCAGGCCTCGGCACAGGCCCCGTACCAGCAAGAGCTTGTTCCTGGCTTTTCCAGTCTCTTCGCCGGGCCTCGCAGCAAACCCAAGTTGGTTGATCTCGACGGCGACGGCGACCTGGACAGCGTTGTTGGAGGATATTACGGTACTCTGGGCTATTTTGAGAACACGGGATCCTCGATGAACCCGTTCTTTGTAGGGTTGACTGGAGCCGCGAATCCCTTCACCGGTATCGACGTCCAACGCAACAGCGCCCCTGACCTGGTGGACCTGGACGGCGATGGTGACCTCGATGCGATCGTCGGAAACTACAACGGAGGTTTCCTTAGGTACTTCGAAAACAAGGGGTCCTCGACGAGTGCATCGTTCTTGGAGTTGACGGGTGTCTCGAATCCGTTTTCCGGAATCGCCGAATACTTCAATACCGCTCCCGAACTGGTGGACCTGGATGGCGATGGCGACTTAGATGCAGCAGTAGGAACCAAGTACGGCACCATCTCTTACTACGAGAATACAGGAACCTCGAGCACCCCATCCTTCACGAAGCTGACTGGGGTCGAGAATCCATTTTCCGGACTCGATGTCGGCGAAGAGAGTGCCCCCAATCTGGTGGATCTCGACGGTGACGGTGATCTGGATGCGATTGTCGGAGAGCTGAACGATTTCCTCCACTACTTGGAGAACACTGGGACCTCGAACAGCCCTTCCTTCGTCCAGGTGACTGGGATTGCGAGTCCGTTCTTTGGAATCGATCTCCGTTTTCGGAACGGCCCTGACCTAGTCGACCTGGACGATGACGGCGACCTAGATGCCATCGTTGGAGAGTACGAGGGAATTCTCCACTACTTGGAGAATACGGGGAACTCGAACAGCCCGTCTTTCGTGGAGCTGACTGGAGTCGCGAGCCGGTTTTCCGGAGTTGACGTTGGCAACGATAGCATCCCAAGCCTGACGGATGTCGACGGCGACGGCGACCTAGATGCGGTGATGGGAGACTACCAAGGCTACCTTCGCTATTTTGAGAACACTGGGGCCGCGAACTACCCGTCCTTCGAGGAGTTGACCGGGGGCATGAGTCCGTTCTTCGGAATCGACATCGGCTACCGGAGTGCGCCTGATCTGACGGACCTCGACGGGGACGGCGACCTAGATGCGGTCGTTGGAGAGAAGGACGGGATTCTCAACTACTTCGAAAACACGGGGACCTCGAACAGCCCATCCTTCGAGGAGATGACCGGTGGCGCGAATCCTTTTTTCGGAATTGACGTGGGCCGCAAGAGCGCTCCCGATTTGGCGGACCTCGACGGTGATGGCGACCTGGACGCAGTGGTTGGCGAGTTTTTTGGTTCGCTCGATTACTTTGAGAACACGGGCACCTCGAACAGCCCTTTCTTCAGAGAGTTGACTGGAAGTGCGAATCCCTTCTTTGGAATTGACGTCGTCTACTACAGTGTGCCTGATCTGGTGGACCTCGATGGTGACGGCGACCTGGATGCGGTCGTCGGAGAGAGCGACATATTCCTGCGGTACTTTCAGAACACCGGGACGTCGAACAGCCCATCCTTCGTGGAGCTGACCGGAGCTTCAGGTCCGTTCTCCGGAATCGACCTGGATCACAAGAACGCCCCAGACCTGGTGGACCTAGATGGTGATGGCGACCTAGATGCAGTTGTCGGGGGGTTCCGGGGCGCCCTTGTATTCCTTCGCTCGTTCGCCAATATTTTCTCTGACGGTTTTGAAGACGGCGATACCACAGCTTGGTCGGCCGTGGTCCCGCCACCCTAGGCGTTCCTGGACGCCTCTAGGTGCCCGAAGGAGTCGGCGGCTGTGGATAGCTCACGGGGACGTTTGGTAGAGGTAACCGACCACGAACCCGCCTGGCTCGCACTCGACTATTCGCTTGAGACATCTCTCCGAACACGAAAGCGAACTCGTCTAGGGTTCGATGATCGTGTCCGACCACCTTGCGGTAGTCCCCACTTCGAACCCATCGCGGAAGAGATCGAAGCCTAGGGACCTGGAGAAGACGAGTCCCCCTCGCTCTTGACCCACCAACACATCGAGATCACCATCCCCGTCCAAGTCAGCCAGGGTGGGAGCGGAAAATCCATCGACACCTGAGACTGGGCTACTGACAACGACATAGTTCGGGCTCTTGATCGTTCCGATGTTCTCGAAATAGCGCACCAACCCACTGGACGATCCGAGGAGCAGATCAAGATCGTCGTCTTCGTCCAGATCTGAAAGAGTTGGTTGGCTAGATCCTTGGACGTTGATCGTCGAGAAGGGATTGGCTGATCCTGTAATCTCCACGAACACCGGAGCGCTCGAGTTCCCTGAGTTCTGGAAGTATTTCAACGTACCTTCTTGACTCCCGACGACCAGATCGGCGTCTCCGTCGTCGTCGATATCGGCCAGTGCTGGGCTGGCGAGGTAGCCGACATCGATGCCGGAGAAGGGGCTGGCCGTTCCGGATACCAAGAATACGGGGCTCGTCGAGGCGCCAGTGTTTTCTAGAAAGACCATGGTCCCGTCGTACATGCCGACGAGGATGTCGAGATCTCCATCACCGTCGAGATCTGAGGATGCTGCTCTCGGGTGATCGCTATCCATAGGTATCCCGGCGAACGGGTTAGCACTTCCTGAAATCTCCAGGAAGGCGGGGACACGGGATGATCCAGTGTTCTCAAAAAATAGCAGCGTACCGAGGGATTCACCGATAATCGCATCGAGGTCGGCGTCACCGTCCAGGTCGGCAAGGGTTGGGGTGCTGCGAGACCCCACATCAAGGCCCATGAAGGGGTCGTTGCTTTCGGTCAACTCCATGAACGAGGCAGTACTGGAACTCCCGGTGTTCTCGTAAAGGCTGAAGATTCCGCTGACCCCGACTCCTCCAACTACATCTAGGTCTCCGTCGCCGTCGAGATCACCGAGATCGAGATACAAGAGTGGGAGTACATCGAGGAAGGGATTGGAGGCGCCGCTAACTTCTTCGAATGCTGGAGCCGAAACGGTCCCTGTGTTTATGAGTAGGTGCTGGTTCAAGACCGCATCGAGATCCCCATCGCCATCGACGTCTGCGAGCGATGGAATCGCCCCGAGGTACCCCAAGTCGATCATGGGGAAGGGACTGTCAGTTCCGCTCCGTTCGAGGAAGGCTGGTGCGTTGGAAGTTCCCGTATTCTCATAGT
>JAIOJS010000109.1 GCA_019911795.1 Thermoanaerobaculia bacterium
ATCCGATAGCGACCGGCTACCTCCTCGTTGACCTTGAATGTACGGAGATCCGGCATGGTCTCGTCACCGGTGGCTCTCGACGAAGAACTCCCCAGTGGCCCCGCCGCCACCGTGTCTCCCAACAGTCCAGAGGCCGACGTCGCAACGGGCGGGCGTGACACACTCGAATCGGTGCTGCGAAGCCTGACTGCAAACGCCTGGCGACAGGATGAGCACCGAACCTTGATGCGGTCAGAGGTGACTCCAGCCGTGTTCAAACGCAAACGAGTTCCGCAATTGGGACACTCGACGCCTCGCCTCACCTCTGTCACCGCTACAACCTCCTCCCGCTGCCTTCTGCTGATCGGCCTCCATTGTACGCAACCCACGTTAGGAACAGTAGCGACTTCCACCGATAGCGCTTGCGGCGCGGCAGCGAGACCGGGTTCGGGACACTAGTGGACTGTAACCCCCAAACGATTAGCGCCTGGCCGGCCCTCAGGGCCGAGCTCGGCGTTGCCCCTCCTCGACATAGGCCCCGCTATGCCTGCGTCGGGGCGCCTTGCCTGTGTTGGGGCACCTTGATTTAGCCCCTGATGACACGCCCAACCACTAACCGTTCGAGGGTTACAGTCCACTAGGTTAGGAAGCGTACAATCTCGAGATGAGTGCCCAGCCGACCACTGTGATCGTAGGAGCGGGCTTCGCCGGGCTGGCGACCGCCTACCACCTCAGCCTGACCACCGACCGCAGGGTGATCGTGCTCGAGGGCAGTCCTCGTCTCGGTGCTCATGCTTCGGGTCGCAACGCCGGTCTCCTCATGCAGGGCCTCGCCTCCTCTACGTGGCGACAGCTCGTCATCGCCAGTCGTCGCGCCCTGGTCCCACACGCCACCGCGATCGGTCTCCAACCCACCGGATCCTGGCTCCTCGGTCCGGCCGAATTCTTGGAGACCCTCCGTGATCCCGCGGTCCCCAGTCGACTGCGGAGCGCCGAGTCCTGTCGCGAGGACCACCCGCTTCTCCGCGGAACTCGCTTCGAGGCCGCGCTGGAAACCCCGAGCGACGCGGTCGTAGATCCTCTTCGGCTCCTCGACTTCTATGCTCAGAAAGGTCGCGCCATCGACTTGAGACTCGACTCGCGGGTGCACTCGATCGAGGTGCTAGCGGGATCACCGCGCTTTCGCCTGACGACCGCCCGCGGCGACGTCCTTGCCGACAACCTGGTCAACGCGGCGGGCGCTTGGGCCAACGACTTGGCTCAGCTCGTGGGTTCGTCACCCCTGCCACTGACCGCGTTCAAGCGGCACCTGTTTCACTTCCGCGCCTCGAAGCCGACCCTTCCGACACCCTTCGTCTGGGACCAGCAGCGCAACTTTTACTTCCGACCGGCCAACGAAGAGGACTGGCTATTCTGCATTGGTGACGAGCGTCCTCAGGAGGATCTTCGGGAAACTGTCGACGACTCCCTACGGGCCGACGTCGAGTGCGTACGGCGCCTCGACTTGCCACAACTCGAGGATGCGGTCGAGACTGCCGCTTGGTCCTGCTTCCGCACCAAGTCGAGCGACGGCGATCCGATCGTTGGCTGGGACCCGGAAACGGCCGGCATGTTTTGGGTGGCGGGCCTCGGCGGCAGTGGGATGAGTGCGAGTTGGGAGATCGGACGTCAAGCCGCGGAACTGCTTAGACGTCGAGCCGAGGGGACGCCGTCCGATGCCGTCTCTAGCTTAGCGCCGATGCGCTTCGGGTAGCTCGCAGGAGACAAGTTCCTGATCTATGCCCTAGGACCGTGTTCGGAGTCCACGAGTGGTGTCTCCCGTGGGCGCCACGCGTAAGACTCGAGACGACACTGTCAAGACGACCGATGCAAGAAAGCGAGAATCGGATAGGCTCGTAGCCAATGCACAGTCCGGCCTCAGTCGCCCCTCGGTTGCCGATCTGGTGGACCACCATCACCGGAAACAGCTACATCATCCTCGGCTCGCTGGTGTTTTCGGTCCTCGCCCTTCTCACGGCGTGGATTCCACCCAGAGGGAGTTCCGTGCAGTATTGGGCTCGCTGCTGGGCACGTGGATTCCTCTGGGTCACCGGAGTGCGGGTCACATGTCACGCTGACCCTGCCATTCAAGGGTCTACCAGCTTCGTCTACATGGCAAACCATCAGAGCTTGTTCGACATTCCGGTGCTGCTTGCGACCCTCCCCGTACCCGCGCTCTTCATGGCCAAGCGGGAACTCTTCCGCATCCCTCTCTTTGGTTGGTCGATGCGCGCCGGCGGCTTCATCTCGGTGGACCGCAGCGACCCCCGAAGCGCCCGTGAGTCCTTCCGAGAAGCGGTCCGACGTTTACAAGAGGGCGCCTCGGTCCTACTGTTTCCCGAGGAAACGCGCTCCGTCGACGGCAACCTTCTCCCTTTCAAGCGGGGTGGCTTCCTTCTCGCTCGCAAGGGTGGCGCCCAGATTGTACCGGTCGGCATCGATGGAACGCTTGGGGTACAGGAACGGAGCAGCTACGCGATCCGCGCCAGCGACGTCGTCGTCTCCTATGGAACCCCTCGGCCGCCCACCGATCCCGATCCCGCGGTCGATGTACCGCAATCGGTGCGTCGTGCCGTATCCCGTCTCGCTGGTGTGGGTCTGGGAGAAGACTCTTCCCTCGAAGCCACCCAAGGTGAAGAGCCTGAGGCCACCCGCGACGGCGGCGGTCACCAATCCTGAACGGACCGACGATGATCCATCAGAGGCCACGCCATGCGCACTCGGTTACAATCTCTGAGAGATGCGCCGTCGCCACCTCTACCTTAGACTCCTGCGAGCCTCACTCGTGCTCGGGGCGGCTTACGACTACCTCTACGCCTTGGCGATGGTGACAATGCCCGCAGTAC
>JAIOJS010000110.1 GCA_019911795.1 Thermoanaerobaculia bacterium
CGGATGGGTCTTCCCTTCCGCTTGGGAGTCGGGGGTCCGATGGGGTCGGGAGAACAGTGGATGCCATGGATCCACTTGGACGATGAGGTAAGAGCGCTTCGCTTCTTGATCGAGAGGCCCCACGCATCGGGTCCCTTCAATCTCACCTCCCCGCAGCCGGTGTCGAATCGAGGCTTCTCAGAGATCCTAGGTGCGTCGCTTCATCGCCCCTCTTGGTTGCGAGTACCCGCATGGGTTCTCCGCCTGGCGGTGGGCGAGATGAGCAGCCTCGTCCTTGAAGGTCAGCGAGCGTTTCCACAACGTCTCCTTGGGGAAGGTTTCGAGTTTCGCTTTTCGGATCTTCAGACGACCCTGGATGCTATCTTGGAACCGTCGGCTCGAAGAGCTTGAACCGCCGAGCGGCGCGCCCTATCATCTGGTTCAAGAGCTAGAGGAATTTGGGAGCTGCCCCCGGGCGCGAGGCCCGAGAATACGATTGAGGCGTGAATGCGTCTCGTAAATAAAGGAGATGATGATGTCTAGGAGAGGAAATCGAGGATACCGCTGTGCCTGCTTGCTGGCAGTGTGTGGCTTGTTTGGGAGTGGCATGGCGGGGGCGGAGGACTTCGTACCGGGCCGAGAGGTTGCCATGGTGAAGCACCTCGGAGACGACGAGGTCCAGGACGTCAATGTGCAGCAGTTGATCAACCACGGCCGGGAGCTCTTCGGGGCAGTGTGGACGGACCAAGAGGGCGGCGGCCGCCCTCTCAGCAAGGGCACCGGCGGTCCACTCGCGGATCCCTCCGATCCTCTTGTGTTTCCTCGAAACTTCAACCGCATCTCGGCTCCCGATTCAAACTCCTGCGCCGGCTGTCATGCCGTGCCTAGGATCGGAGGCGGTGGTGACATCGTCGCCAACGTGTTCGTCTTGGGTCAGCGATTCGATCACATTACTTTTGACCCCAACGATGATCCGATCGCGACCAAGTCGTCACACGACGAAAGCGGCAATTTCGCCAGCTTTGAAGGCATCGCCAACAGCCGCGCCACCATTGGCATGTTCGGCTCCGGCTATATCGAGATGCTGGCTCGCCAGATTACGGCAGAGCTTCAACTCCAGCGCGACGGTGTGGGACCGGGACAGTCGACCGCGTTGCAATCCAAAGGGATATCCTTCGGAAGCCTCTCGCGGGGGGTGGACGGCAGTTGGGATACCTCGCTGGTGGAAGGCCTCGCCGCTTCCAGTTTGAAGAGCGACGGACCAGACCAGCCGCCATCGCTCGTCATCATGCCTTTCCATCAGGCTGGAGCGGTGGTGTCGCTGCGCCAGTTCTCCAACAACGCCTTCAATCACCACCATGGGATCCAGTCCACCGAGCGCTTCGGCGATCACCAGGATCCCGATGGCGATGGCTTCCTCGACGAGATGACTAGGGGCGACATCACCGCGGTGACCGTCTTCCAGGCTACCCTGCCGGTGCCTGGACGTGTGATTCCGCGCTACCGTCCCCTCGAGGCGGCAGTCCTCAATGGCGAACAGAAGTTCATGGAGGTGGGGTGCGGAGAGTGTCACACCCCGAGCCTGCCGCTCGACAACTGGGGCTGGTACTACATCGAGCCGAACCCGTACAACCCATCGGGTAACGTGGGTCCGGGAGAGATGCCAGAACGGGCCTTGAACCTGAATACTGCGAGTTTGCCGCAGCCACGTCTCAAGGAGCGCCATGGAGTGACTCAGGTCCCAGCGTTCACCGATTTCAAGTTGCACGACATCACGTCGGGCCCAGACGATCCCAACCGAGAGCTCTTGGACATGCACATACCGGCCGGCATGGAAGGCTTCTTCTCGGGCAACGGACGTTTCCTGACCAAGCGGCTTTGGGGTGCGGCCAATGAACCGCCCTACTTCCATCACGGCAAGTTCACGACCTTGCGGTCGGCGATTCTGGCTCACGCCGGTGAGGCGGAGATGTCGCGCCAATCCTTCGAGACCCTGTCCGACTACGATCGTGGCTCGATCATCGAGTTCCTGAAGACCCTGCAGGTCCTGCCGGAGGGCACCGAGGCCCTCGTCGTCGACGAAGTCGGCGATCCCCGACCCTGGCCACCGGCCTGGGCCCAGTAGGGCTCTTCACCCTAGTAGGGCGCTTCACCTAGACAAGCCTCGCCAATCGATCCAGCGACCGACTGGCCGGAGGGACCTACCGTTCTTCCGGCCAGTTCTCGTGGAGTCGCTTGGCGACCGATTCGCGAATATCCGGGGCCGAGTAGACCCGATAGGTGTCGATTCGTGTCAGGTGGCGGATGAACTGACTCGATTTCTCCATCGGCTCCTGAGACCCGTCCCAGCGTCTCACGAGCACCCGGCTCTTGCCGAGACGATGGGGATCCTTGGCCGAGTTGGAAATCAGTAAGCGATGATTTCCGAACTCCTCGATCAAGGGCGGTAGGAGAGCTGAGAAGGAGTCCCGTTCCTGACGTGAAAGGTGCTCCCTGGTCTCGAACGCCAGCGGAAACCGGTCGCGATGGAGGACGGCCTGCGCGTGCTGGCTCGTCGAGCGTCGCATGCTGGATAGCGCGCTGACGTCGTCTTGGTGAAGGAAGGCCTGAGGGTCGGAGGACCAGCGCAGGTTGTCGTCGAGCAACCAGCCGTTGAGGTGGAGTTCGAGGGCCTTGCCGGTGACGTTGAAGTAGACCTGGGTGAACATGTAGTAGCGGGCCATAACCAGGGCCTCGAGGGCGTGGACGCCCCCCTCTTCGACACCGATACCCCATTCCTTGGTCTCATCGTTGTGAAGGGCCACGACGGTGTCGAGCAGACGTTCGAGATCGTAGCTACCGTAGGCGACGCCGCAATAGCGACTGTCCCGCAGGAGATAGTCCATCTTGTCGGCGTCGAGTTCGCCCGAGATGATCTGCGACAGGAGCCGCTCGATAGGACCCTCTCCACCTCGCAGTAGCCGCGCGACGTCCGCGGCGTTGATTCCGTCCCCCAGGGACTCGAAGATGTCCTCGATCTCATCGGTGGCGAGGAGCCGCGCCGTCATCTCTTCGTGGTTGATCGGTAGGTCGAAGAGATCTTCTGCCGAGTGTGAAAAGGGCGCGTGGCCGATGTCGTGGAGCAGGCCGGCGGCACGCACCAACCTTCGGTTTCGGCTGCGGCTATCAGCCGCGAGGGGACTACCGGGACGGGCAGCCAGCGCGTCGTAGACGCGTCCGGCGAGGTGCATGGCGCCCAAGACGTGGCTGAATCGGCTGTGCTCGGCTCCTGGAAACACCAAATAGGTCATGCCGAGTTGTTTGATCCAGCGCAGACGCTGTACAGGCGCGCTGTTGATCAGGGCTGTCTCGAGTTCGTCGGCGCGGATGAAGCCGTGGACGGGGTCGCGGAGAGAAAGCGTCATGACGAGATCTTAGCGCGCGTGGTAGCCGCCGACGTGGGGTGAGCCCCGAAGAGGGTGGATCCGTTTCCGTCCCACGGGGATTGGTATAAGGTCACGACTTCGACCGCAGACAATTTAGGAGACCTGGCCTTGAACGCGAAAACCAGCAATCGGATTCTGATCGGCATCGTTCTGGGCATCCTCCTCGCTTTTGTCGGGGTGAGTGTCTTCGGAGTCGAGATGACCCGCTTCAGCTGGCTCGGAACTTTGTTCCTCAATGCCCTGAAGATGTTGATCGTGCCCTTGGTGGTGACCTCGATGGTCGTCGGGATCACGGGTCTCGGCGATGTCCGGAGCCTCGGACGTATGGGAGGCATCACGGTGATCTACTACACGGTCACCACGGGGCTAGCCGTCCTCACGGGCATGATCCTGGTCAACTGGATTCGACCCGGAGCTGGATTGGAGCTCGGGACTGAGATCCCGGTGACGGTGTTGGGAAAAGAGAACCTCGGCGTCTCCGACCTCGTATTGTCCTTCGTCTCCGACAACATCGTCGCCTCGATGGCGAACCTCGACCTCCTTCCGATCATCTTATTCTCGATCTTCTTTGCTGCCGTTCTGACCACCCTGGGCGACCGGGGCAAGCCCGCGATCGCGGTCTTCGAGAGTCTGAACGAAGCGGTGATGAAGATGGTCGAGGTGGTCATGTACCTCGCTCCAGTGGGAGTTTTCGGCCTGGTCGCCGGACGCTTCGGTGCGGCGTCGGGCGAGCCGGGTGGGGTCGCGGCCATGATCGGCTCGGTGGGTAAGTACACCATGACCGTGCTTCTCGGATTGGGCGTTCACGCCTTCGTCGTCCTGCCGCTGATCCTCTGGCTCGTCGCGGGACGGAATCCGCTGCGCTATGCTCTCGATCTGGCGACTCCTCTCCTCGCCGCCTTTTCGACCGCATCGTCGTCGGCGACCCTGCCGTTGACGCTGGAAGCGGTGGAGGAGCGGGCCGGAGTGCCCCGGCGGGCGGCGTATTTCGTGCTACCTCTCGGTGCAACCATCAACATGGATGGCACGGCTCTCTACGAGGCGGTGGCCGCGATCTTTATCGCTCAGGCTGCCGGAATATCCCTTTCGCCGACGCAGCAGATTCTCATCTTCATTACGGCCACTTTGGCCGCGATCGGCGCCGCAGGGATACCGCAGGCGGGTCTGGTGACGATGGTTATCGTTTTACGTGCAGTAGGACTTCCTCTCGAAGGGATTGCCCTTATCCTCTCGATCGACTGGCTACTCGACCGCTTTCGCACGACGGTCAATGTGTGGGGCGATGCTTGCGGCGCTGCCGTCGTGGCAAAACGGGTTGAGTCTGCTAGGCCCTCGACCATGGGACCCGGGTCGCCCGCAGCGTAGATTGGAGTCCTTCGAGAGCGCCCCGTGCTGAAGGGCCGGTCTCGGAAAGGAGCAGATCAGGCGCCAAAGCGGCGAGGGGGCGGAGTACGAAAGCCCGCTGGCGGATGCGCGGATGCGGCACGGTTAGGGCCTCGGTCTCGAAACTCTGTCCCCCGAAGAGGAGCAAGTCGACATCGAGGGGGCGTGGACCGTTGATCGGGCCACGGGTCCTTCCAGCGTCTGTCTCGAGCTGTTGAGTCCAGGTGAGCAGGTCGAGTGGAGGGAGCGCACAGCGCATCTCGACCACGGTGTTGAGGAAGTCGGGTTGGTCGACCTCCGAATCGGGTTCGGTGAGAAAGAGTGGACCAACTCGCAGGGGTCCAAAGTGCCGGGAGAGAGCCACCACGGCGCGCCGGAGTTGCCGAGGGGGATCGTCGAGGTTGGACCCAAGCCCCAGGAAAACACTGGTACCACCGACCCCAGAGGTGATCAGGGATCTGTCATCCGGTCACCAAACTGAACCGCCCGAAGGTGGAGATATCCGGGGGAACCAACCGGAAGACTAGTCGTCCTCGTCTTCGTCTTCGGGGATGACGTCGTCCTCGTCGTCGATGAGGCCGTCCTCGTCGTCGTCGTCGTCATCGACCAAGTCTACGACGGGATCCTCGTCCTCGTCGTCTTCCATTTCGGCCAGGACCGCAGCTTCAGCGGCAGCGGCTGCTTTGGCGCGGGCCTTGGCGTGCTCGACCTGGTTGGTACCGCACTTCGGGCAGACCGGGGCCGGCTTTCCCATGTCGTAGAATTTTGTGCCGCACTCAGCGCACTCGTGTTTGGTTCCAAGTTCAGGCTTTGGCAAGTTTCTCCCCTTCGAAGGCGCAGGAAAGTAGCATCGGGTTCCGCGACTGTCAAGCGCGGATGGCGATTGCCGGATCGCTGCGGCGCCAAGCTTCGTCGGAGCGCCGAGGTTGCTCCCGGGGGGGCGGACGAGTAGCATCTCGTGATGGTTTCCCGACTACCGACCGCTGTCGCCGTTCTCCTGCTTTCTGGAATGTTCCTTGTCCAAGGAAGCTTCACCGGGTCCGCGTGGGCCGAGGACTTGCCGGATCCACGCCAGGAGGGACTGACGACGGGCCAGAAACTGGAACAGCTCCTGGCCCGAGTCGAGCTGGAGCAGGGACGGATGGAGACGATGCAGGCCAGTTTCGTCCAGTACAAGGAGAGCGCCCTGCTTATCGAGCCTCAGGTCTCGAAGGGAGAGTTTCTCTTCGTGAAGCCGGACAAGGTCCGCTGGGAGTACACCGAGCCTGAACCGATCCGTGTCGTCATTCACGGCGAGGAGATGTTGACCTGGTACCGCGACCTCGGTCGTGCCGAACGCGTCCTGGTCGGCAACTATTCGGACCGCATTCTCGAGTACATGGGAGCGAGCAACTCGTTGGAGCTCTTGAGGAAGTACTTTGACCTCAGGGTCGAGTTTCCTCGCGATCCGACCGCGCCCTATCTCATTCAACTCCTGCCCCGTTTCGAGCGAGTAGCCAAACGCATCGCCGGCATGTCACTGGAGATCGATCCCGAGCGGTTCCTCCCGACCACTCTGCGCTACGAGGAAGCCGACGGCGACGTGACGGAGTATCGATTCGAGAATCTCGTTCTCAACGGCACCATCCCGGATGACGGCTTCGACCTCGGACTCCCTGAGGGAGTCGAGGTCCACACCGTCGAACTCGGCGCCAAATAGACGCTGGTTAGATGGTGGCCGGATCGATGACCCTGAGCTTCGAGGTCACGTCACGGTCCGGAATGGCTCGTCGCGGGGTCCTAACCACTCCGCACGGTGTCGTTCAGACGCCGGCATTCATGCCGGTCGGAACCCTTGGGGCGGTCAAGGGTCTGGGGCCGGCCGATCTCGAGAGTCTCGGGGCTGAGATCATGCTCTCCAATCTCTACCATCTGGTGCTGCGCCCGGGAATCGACATTCTCGAGGAGCTCGGTGGGTTGCATCGATTCAACGGCTGGTCCGGTCCTATCCTGACCGATTCTGGTGGTTTCCAGGTCTTCAGCTTGTCGTCGCTCCGCGAGGTCGACGCCTCGGGAGTTACCTTTCGCAGCCACCTGGATGGGAGTTCTCATCGCTTCACGCCGCACGATGTCGTACGGTGGCAGGCGCGGATGGGAGTCGACATCGCGATGGTGCTCGACGAGTGTCCACCGTGGCCGGTCTCTGAGGAGCTGGCGGCTGAGAGCCTCGCTCGAACCCTGAACTGGGCGAGGTCGGCCCGGGACACCGACCCGACGGGCCTCGGTGGGCTTTTTGGTATCGTTCAAGGCAGTACCTACCGACGTCTGCGTGATCGGGCGGTGGCAGAACTCGTTGCCATGGAGTTCGACGGCTACGCGATCGGCGGGGTGAGCGTGGGGGAGCCGGGAGAGGATCGTCGGCGCGCGGTGGAATGGTCGACGCCCGGTTTGCCGGAGGAGAAGCCGCGATATCTCATGGGCGTGGGCTATCCCGACGACATTCGCCACGCTGTAACCCACGGTATCGATCTATTCGATTGTGTGCTGCCGGCTCGCAGTGGTCGACACGGCCTCCTCTTCACGAGGGAGGGTGAGATCCGCATCAAGAATGCCCGCTACCGCACGGACCCGCTGCCCCTTGATTCGTCCTGTCAATGCACCACGTGCCGCTCCACGAGCCGTGCCTTTATCCACCATTTGATGCGCCAAGATCCGTTGACCGCCAAGGTACTCTGTACGGTGCACAACCTCCGTTTCTACCTTGACTTTATGGAGGATCTCCGCAATGCTATCGCGGCGGGCGAGCTGACGCATTAGGGGGCAGTGTGGGCGAGAGCGAGAGGCGCTCCCCGAGTGGTGCTCCCCAAGAGAGTTGCTGGCCACGAACTTGTTGGCTTTGCACAGTTGGCCATTCCCCCTCCTCGAATCCCGAGAACCACCACAGGCTTTGGGCGAGAAGATCCATCGGGTCGCCGTCGCGACTCCGGGGGAAGCGGCGTTCCATACGGCGTTTCCAGAGCCTAGGCATTTTCGAGCCTAGCGTTCCGAAGACCCGAATGCTCTGAAAATATAGCGTTCCGAAGATTCAGCGTTAAGAAGACTTAGAGGTATCGATATGTTCTCGCAGCTCACTTTTCTCCTGGCCCAGGCCGCGCAGCCCTCGCCGTTGATGAACCTGTGGCCCATGGCGCTCATCATGATCGTCTTCTACTTCCTCTTGATTGCACCCATGCGGAAGCGTCAGAAGGAGTTGCAGAGTCAGGTCGAAGCCATGCAGAAGGGCGACACCGTGGTCACCTCGGGTGGCCTGTACGGAAAGGTGGCAGGAATCGACGGAAACACCGTGTTTCTAGAGATTGCGGACAAGGTCAAGGTGCGAGTGGCGAAGTCGGCGATCAACTCGGTCGAGGGCAAGGATACTGGCCGCGGCGAAGGCAAGGGAGCCTCCAATGAGTAGCAGTTTGAAGTGGAAGGGCCTGTTCATTCTGGCCATCGTGACCATCATGGCCCTCTCGGCCTGGCCATTGAAGGAGAAGATCAATCTCGGTCTGGACCTTCGTGGCGGCATGTACCTTGTGCTCGACGTCAAGGTCGAGGACGCGCTCCGGGCGGACCGAGGGAAGGCGATCGAACGCCTCGTCGAGGAGGCTGGAGACGAGGGGATGACCGGACTCGAGACCGAGCCTACCGGGGATACCTCCTTTGTCGTCCGTGGTCTCGCCGTCGACAAGGATGCAGAGATCGGCGCGATTGCCAAGGAGTTCCTGGGTGAGTGGGAGTGGCAGCGACGCGGTTCCGAACTGGCATTCGACCTGAAGTCCGACGAGGCTGAGCGACTGGCGGACATGGCGGTCCGTCAGGCGCTGCAAACGATCCGCAATCGTATTGACGCCCTGGGAGTTTCCGAGCCAGTGATCCAGCGGCAAGGCCTCGGCGGTACTCGGTTGGTGGCTCAGCTTCCCGGTGTCGATGACTCCGAACGAGTTAAGGAGATCATCGGCAAGACCGCGTTCCTCGAGTTCCGTATCGTCGACTACCCTCTGGGCGGCGGCGGCGTGGCCAGCGAGGAACAGATCCTCGCCAATTACGGCGGAACTCTCCCCGCGAACATCGAGATTCTCGAGGGCGACCAGAAAGACGACATGGGCCGAACCCTCTCCACCAGTTACTACGCGGTGGAGAAGACCAGTTCCATTACCGGCCGCGACCTCAAGACGGCCCGTCCGGGCCTCGGTCAATACAACGATCCGATCGTCGAGTTCATGTTCACCCACGATGGGGGGCAACGCTTCGGCGATATCACGAGCAACAACAAGGGCAAGGGGCTGGCCATCGTTCTCGACCATCGGGTGGTTTCGGCACCGAATATCGAGTCCCGGATTACAGATTCGGGGATTATCCGGGGTCAGTTCACCCAGGCTGAGGTCGAGGATCTTTCGATGGTCCTGCGTACTGGTGCGTTGCCCGCCGCGGTCCAGATCTTCGAGCAGCGAACGGTCGGGCCGTCGTTGGGACAGGACTCCATCGATCAGGGAATCAGGGCTGGCCTCTTCGGCGGCTTGCTCGTCATCCTCTGCATGCTGTTGGTCTACAAGCTCACGGGTATCAACGCGGTCTTCGTGCTGAGTTTGAATATCGTCCTCGTCTTCGGTGCTCTGGCCTACTTCGGAGCTACCCTGACCCTCCCCGGTATCGCCGGCATCATCCTCACCATCGGCATGGCGGTCGACGCCAATGTGCTGATCTTCGAACGCATTCGCGAGGAGCTTCGCGCGGGGCGCACGGTCAAGTCGGCGGTTGAGCAGGGCTTCGGCAACGCGCTGTCGTCCATCCTCGATGCCAACGCCACCACCCTTCTCGCGGCGATGTTCCTCTTCCAGTTCGGCACCGGCCCGGTCCGCGGGTTCGCCGTGACTCTGGCGGTGGGCATCCTGGCGTCGCTCTTTACCGCGGTCTTTGTCAGCCGCTGGATCTTCGACATGTTGCTCTCTCGCTCGGAGCGAGTCGAGCGGCTCTCGATCTAGTCTCCAAGGAGAAGACCATGGAGTTTTTCAAGAACACTCACATCGACTTTATGAAGTACCGCCTGATGTGGGCGGCGGCTTCGGCTGCGCTGGTGGTCCTCGCGATCGTGGCGATCTTCGTCCACGGAAAACTAAATATCGGCATCGACTTCGCGGGTGGAACCGAGCTGATCGTGCGCTTCCAGGACGCCCCTGACACCGACAAGCTACGGGCTGAGCTCACCGCTGCCGGCATCGACGATGCCCAGATTCAGCGGTTCGGAGACGCCGACAGTCACGAGGTCGTCATTCGCACTCCCCTTGATGAGGATGCGGAGGGTGATACCAGCGAACTCCTGGCGATCCTCAATGCCAACTACAACGGGGAGCCGGCGGCCGACGGGTTCGATCTGAACCTGGGGGGGTCGGACGCCCTCGCGGATTACCTCCTTGGCCTCGATCCGTTCGAGCTCCGGGCCAACGATGAGGCCTTGGCGCGTGAGGAGTACGAGAGGGCGGCCAAGTTGGTCCTCGGCCAGCGCAAGGTCACCGGACTCTTTTCAGGCTGGGACGAGATCACCGGAATCGACGGCCTCGAGCCGGAGATCGCCACTGCCCTCGAGTCCAAGGCCCAGATCGGCTCCTTCGCCGCGCTCGGCGGTGGCTTCGTCGGACCCGCCATCGGGGCCGAACTTCGCATGAAGGGCTTGCTTGCGGTCGTCTTCTCGATCCTCGTCATGATGCTCTACATCTGGGTCCGATTCGAGCTGCGGTTCGGCGTTGGAGCCATGCTCGCCATCGTGCACGATGTGTTCGTCACGCTGGGACTCTTCGCTTTGATGGACTTCGAGTTCAATCTGAGCATCATCGCCGCCTTCCTCACTCTCGTGGGTTACTCGGTGAACGACACCGTCGTGGTTTTCGACCGCGTGCGCGAGAACATGCGGAAGACCCGTCGAGAATCCTTCGTCGACACTCTGAATACCAGCATCAATCAGACGCTGTCGCGGACCATCCTGACCTCCGGGACCACCCTCCTTGCAGTGGGCGCTCTGTACTTCTTCGGTGGCGAGGTCCTGCGTGGCTTTTCCTTCGTCCTCCTCGTCGGCGTGATCGTCGGAACCTACTCTTCGATCTTCGTAGCCAGCGCCTTCGCCCTCTTGTGGGAGGAGCTGACCCACCGACGTCAGGGTGGGGACTCGCACGCTTCCAAGTCCAACGGTGGTTCCAAGAAGTCGGGCGGCAAGTCCGGACGGCGGGCAGTCGCCAGCTAGGCGTTTGCCGGACAGACATTCGAGGGCCACTTCGTGACACGGAGTGGCCCTTTTTCTTTGCCCCCGCTTCGGAGTGACGTCGACCGAAGGGTCGAATCCATACTCCGACACAGCACGGAACCTCCCGACAGACCTATAATTCGGGGGTGTTGAAAGCGCGCCGTCGAATCGCCCCCCCGGTGGCTCCACCGAGCGATGTCACGGTGGAAGCGTTGCTCGCGACGCTGCGTGGCGAGGGGCGTCAACCCGATGAGGCCCTCGTTCGAAAGGCCTACGCCTTCTCGGCCGAGAAGCACGCCGGGCAAACGCGCCGGTCGGGCGAACCCTACGTCACCCACCCTCTGGCGGTGGCCTGCCTGTTGGCCGAACTGCGTTTTGACGACATCTGTGTGGTTGTGGGTCTCCTTCACGATGTCCTCGAGGACACCCTCGCCACCCGGGAGGTGCTCGAGGAGGAGTTTGGGAGTGAGATCACTCAGCTCGTGGATGGGGTCACCAAGATCGGTCGCCATGCCTATGTTCGGCGGGATGAGGCCCAGGCCCAGACCTTTCGCAAACTGATTCTGGCCTCGGCCAAGGACATTCGGGTCATTCTCGTCAAGCTCGCGGACCGTCTCCACAACATGCAGACGCTCGAGCACATGCCACCCGAGAACCGGCGCCGCATCGCACTCGAGACCCTCGAAATCTACGCCCCGCTCGCTCATCGTCTGGGTATGTCCAGAGTGCGTGGAGATCTCGAGGACCTTGCCTTCTACTACCTCTACCCCCATCAGTTTGCTGAGGTGTATCAGAAACTCCGCGAGAAGATGAGCGGTGGCAAGGGAGCGATGGAGCGGATTCGACAGCGCCTCGAGAAGACTCTGCAGGAGAGCGAGATCGACGCAGAGATCAACTACCGGGTGAAGCGGTACTACTCGATCTATCAGAAGCTGCGCCGCCAGGGAATCGATATCTCTCAGCTATACGATTATCTGGCCTTTCGCATCATTACTTCGTCGATGCGCGATACCTACTCGGCCCTCGGCGTAGTCCATCAGAACTGGCGGCCGGTGCCAGGGCGATTCAAGGACTACATCGCGATGCCCAAGCCAAACCTCTACCAATCCCTGCACACTACGGTGATGGCGGAACGTGGACAGCCCTTCGAAGTGCAGATCCGCACCCGGGAGATGGATCTGGTGGCCGAGGAGGGAATCGCGGCTCACTGGAACTACAAGGAGGGGAGTGGATCGGAGAGCCGAACAGATCCCAACATTCTCTGGCTCCGACAGCTCCTCGAGTGGCAACAGGAGGTCAAGGACGCGCGGACCTTCCTCAACACTCTCAAGATCGATCTCTATCCAGACGAGGTCTACGCCTTTTCTCCCAAGGGTGAGGTGTTCTCCTTCCCCCGCGGGGCTACGACGGTGGACTTTGCCTATCGAGTGCACACCGAAGTCGGACATCGGTGTACCGGTGCGCGGGTCAACGGCAAACTGGTGCCCCTCAAGACCGAACTTCGCAATGGCGACATGGTGGAGATCGTCACTGATCCGAATCGCAAGCCGAGCCGGGATTGGCTCTCACTGGTCGCAACATCACGAGCAAAGAGCAAGATCCGCCACTGGATCAACACCGAGCAGCGGCAGCGGGCGGTGGAGATTGGGCGTCGGCTCTTCGAGAAGGAGTTCAAGAAGTTTCGTCTCAACCCCCGTAAAATCGTCGAGGGTGAGGAGTTCGAGCGCTACCTGTCCGAGAGTGGTCTTTCTCGCGTGGAAGACATCTACAGCCGCATTGGGTTCGGTAAGCTCCCGGTGCGGCAGGTCCTCGAGCGCTTTGTCGATGAGGCGCAGATCGCCAAGCCCCCCGAGGAGCCAGGACGCTTGCGCAAGGCGGTGGAGAACCTCTTGCAGCCGACGTCGGGAGGGGCTATCGCGGTCCGCGGCTATGACGACATGCTGGCCTACATGGCCAAGTGCTGTAAGCCCCTACCAGGGGAGGATATCGTTGGCTACGTGACGCGCGGCCGAGGAGTTTCGGTCCATTCTGCGGATTGCCCGAACGTCAAGAACCTCCTCTACCATCCCGAGCGCGAGATCGCGGTGGAATGGGCACGCGGCGACGGTCGGGGCTTCCCGGTGACCCTGCGGATCGAAACCGAGGATATTCCGGGCATGCTGGCTCGATTGACCGAGGTCATCGCCAAGGGGGATAGCAACATCCGTCAGATCGAAGCGGAGGCCGTCGAGCCGAACAGGGGACGGATCAAGGTTCTGGTCGAGGTCAAGGGGCGCAAACACCTCGAGAAGCTGCGTGCTGCGATCCAGGCGGTTCCGGGAGTCTTGGAGGTCGGCCGCGACATGGTCGGTCTCCGCGCCGGGTGACCGAGAACTGGGACCAGCCTCTAGAGACGCTGGTTATCAACCAGTTCTGGCGGCGCCACGGTGACGCAGCTCTGCTCCACTCTACTTCTCCGAGGAGTGTCCCTGAGCGGAATCCCTGAGGCACGTCGGAATCCCTGAGGCGCGTCGAGGTGCCGCAACCTCAGCCGCGACGACAGATGCGTTCTCGATCACGTTCGCCACGACCGTGAAGCCGAGTTGCTTTGGAACTCTAAGCTTCGGATTCGGGTTGCCAGGAGCGTACAGGTGGCTTCTGCACCCGACCGCTACGGAGGCACCGAGTGCAAACGCGTACGCGCTTCACTCCGCCATCCACCCAAGCCCGGACCTTCTGTAGGTTGGGCTCCCATGTCCGTTTCGTGACGTTGTGGGCGTGGCTGATCTGGTTACCGGCTACCGTCCCTTTACCGCAAATATCGCACTGCTTGGCCATGTCTAGGCTCCATACTTCCTGTCAGAACTGGTGTTGAATCTATGTCAGATTTCCATCTGGGACGATTTGCTTGTAGAATCCCAGTTAAGGATCGGTAACAGTATCAGAAACCCAAGGCGTAGGCAATGCCTCGCCACCGTCCCGTTTCCTGCTGATGACTGGACGATGGCGTACCAGATGGTCGGCGCTGGGCGGACTGCCGGGGAGGAAAGATCGATGATGGTCAACCGCTTGTCTCGTCGCAAAGGTGGTTTATGTCTTGACACTCTATTCGAGACCCTGCTACTCTCCACCAAAGAATTAGATTACCGGAGCTAACTGCCATGACTAAACCGGTTTTGAGGGGATAATCGCCGTGCTTTTTTCACGCGCCAAAGGCGTTGTCGGGTTGGACATTGGAAGTTCTGCTGTCAAGTTGGCGGAACTCAGGGAGAAGAAGGGCGCCTTTCAGGTGCAACGACTCGGTGTCGAGTCCTTATCTCCTGAAGCGATCGTCGATGGATCCATCATGGATTCCTCGCTCGTCGTCGATTCCATCCACCGACTCATCGAACAGAGCAAGGTCAAAAACCCTAACTTCGCTACCTCGCTATCGGGGCACTCGGTCATCATTAAGAAGATCCAGGTGCCAGCGATGTCGCTCGAGGAACTCGCCGACTCGATCCAGTGGGAGGCCGAGCAGTACATCCCCTTCGATATCAACGACGTGCGTTTGGACTATGTCGTTCTCTCCGAGGAGGGGATGGGCGACGGCCAGATGGATGTCTTGTTGGTGGCGGTGAAGCGGGACAAGGTCAACGACTACATGTCGGTGATCAGTCAAGCCGGCCGCACTCCAGCCTTGGTCGACGTCGACGCCTTTGCAGTTCAGAACTGCTACGAGGCCAACTACGACGTTGACCCGCTCAAGGTCGTGGCTCTCGTCAACATGGGCGCGACAGTCTCCAACATCAATATCCTTGCCCGGGGCCAGACGGTCTTTTGGCGCGACATATCGTTCGGGGGTAATCAGTTCACCGAGCGACTCCAGCGCGAGCAGAATCTCTCCTTTGAGCAGGCTGAGCAGCTCAAACGGGGTGACTCACCCGAGTCCAGGAAGATACTCGACGTAGTCTCGACCGAAATGGCTGGTGAGATCCAGAAGACATTCGACTTCTTCGCGGCCACCTCCTCCGAGGGTCCCGTCGACGAGCTCGTCGTTTCTGGCGGTTGCGCGCTGACGCCCAACCTACTGCAGATTCTCCGGGAGCAGTTCGGTGTCCCGGTCGAACTCCTGGACCCGTTCCGCCGAGTTCACGTCAAGGATTCCGATTTCGACCCACAATGGCTTCGCTCGGTAGCGCCCATGTTGGCGGTTACGGTGGGCTTGGCGATTCGCAAGGTCGGGGAGTAAGACGCGATGATCAAGATCAATCTGGTCTCCGAGGGGCGGAAGCCGATCGTAGCCCGCAAGGCCAAAGAGGCCTTGGGGGTTGGTCAGACTTCCCTCGGAGAGGCGCTGCTTTACGGCGCAGTACTCGTCGGCATCCTTGTCTGCGCCGTCACTTGGTGGCACTACAAAGGGGAGATCGCGGATCGCGATGTCGCCATCGCCGAGGCCGAGCGTGAAGTCAAGGAACTCGAGGCTGTCCTGAAAGAGGTCGAGGAGTTCAAGAAGAAGAAGGCCGAGCTTGAGCACAAGATCAACGTGATCAACCAGCTCAAGCAGAATCAGTGGGGGCCGGTCAAGGTCATGGACGAGATCTCGGCGGCACTGCCGGATCTCCTGTGGCTCGACTCCCTCACGCTTCGTGGCAAGAACGTGGAGTTGCGAGGTCAGGCCTTCAATACCAACCAGATCGCGACCTTTATCGAGAGCCTGAAGATGGTGCCCGAGTTCGATGAGCCGAAGCCTCCTATCGAGATTACTCAGGCTCAGGACCACTACACCTTCAGTCTGAGTTTTGACTTTTCGTTCGCTCCGGTCACGCCGGTAGGCGATTCCGCCGAGCCCGAGTCGACGGTGGACGGATAGGAGACGGATATGGCACTCGAAGCAATCAAGGACAAGCCATGGTACGTCGGACTGGGCGTCGGATTGGCTATTGCCGCTGTTCTCTTCGGCCTCGCGCATTGGCGCCTATATGAGCCGCAAAAGAAGCGGATCGCGTCACAAGATCGGAAACTCGAGGGTCTGCAGGCCAAGATTCAGGAAGGACGGGCTGCCAAGGCTCGCCTACCGCAGTTCCGCGAAGAGGTGAGACGACTGGAACTTGAACTGGAGAAGCTCCTGAGGATTCTCCCGGCTCAGCTCAACACGGAGGATCTCCTCCGTCGTTTCCGGTCACTCGGCGAACAGGGGAACTTGGAGCTGGTCCGCATTCGCCCCGGAGTCCTGAGCGACCGCGACTTCTATCGTGAGTGGCCCATCGAGATGACTGTGGGCGGGAGCTATCACAACCTGGCGATTTTCTTCGAGCGGATTGGGCGCTTTCCCCGCATCGTCAATATCGACAACCTGCGAGTTAAAGCCGATAGGGCTCCGACGAGCGGCAACACCATCTCGGCAACCTTCGTGGCCAAGACCTTCGTCTACCGCAAGGTAGATCTCGAGATCGAAGCCCCGACGGCGGCGGCAGCGCCCTAGGAGACCGATCGATGCACACAA
>JAIOJS010000111.1 GCA_019911795.1 Thermoanaerobaculia bacterium
CTCGAGGTAACGATCGATGTCGTCTGCGAAGGTCTCGGCCGAAGTGTAGCGAAGGTGCGGCTCCTTGCGGATCGCTTTGCGCACGATGGCGTCGAGATCACCGCGCAGGCACAACTCGAGTTCGCGAGGTGTCAGGCGACGGCTTTGGGCCAATGCCTCCGACGACTCACTGATTTCGCCGTCCTCTCGGCCCTTTCCTCGCAGCCCGAGCGAAAATCGGCTGGGCGGAATGGGATCGTCTTCGACAATGGCGCGGCCAAGGCCCGACTCGGGTCCGCTTGCCAGCTCGTAAGGCAGGTGACCACACAGGAGCTGGTGTAGAAGCACGCCGACCGAATAGAGGTCCGTCGCCGTGGTGATGGTCTCACCCTGAACTTGTTCCGGACTGGCGTAGGCCAGCGTCAGGGGACGTCGGCCCGGACCGGTCACGGTGATCTCTTCGTTTCCCTTCGGGCTCAATAGCTTGACGATGCCGAAGTCGAGCAGTTTCGGGATGGCGTCTGCCGTGACCAGGATGTTGGACGGTTTGATGTCACAGTGAACGCTGAGATGATGATGCGCGTGGGCGACGGCGGCGAGGACCTGTTTGACCAGATCCAGACGCTCTCGGATCGACAAGCGTTGTTCGTCGCAATAGTCGTCGATCGGGAGCCCGATCACTCTCTCCATCACGAGATAAGGGATCCCGTCCTCGGTGGTGCCACCATCGTAGAGACGAGCGATGTTGGGGTGCTCGAGTTGCGCTAGCACCTGGCGCTCGGCCTCGAGCCGGCGGCGGGCCTGAACACTCAACAGGCCGCGGCGAACCAACTTGATCGCAACCTCCTGGTGATAGGGATTCTCTCGGTAGGCTAGATAGACGATGCCCATCCCGCCACGGCCAAGAGGTCGTATGAGCCGGTAGGGTCCGATGCTCAAACCGGCCAGATCGTCGACCTTGACCGATCTCGGCTGCGAGTCTTCGCTCCCCTCGAGAGGAGTCGACACGATTGACTCCGCCAAGAAGTTCTCCGCTTCAAACTCCAGGGCCAGCAAACGCTCGACCGCTCGTCTCAGCTCGGCGTCGCCGGCGCATTCGCGATCCAAGAGGTTGCCTCGAGCCGACTCGGTCAGCTCTAGCGCTTCGTCGAAGAGGGAGTCGATCTGTTGCCACCGATCGTCACGCACCGAGAACTTCTCCCTTGAGTTCGAGATAGAGCCAGGTGCGGGCTTTTCGCCATTCGCGTTGGACGGTGGCGGTCGACAGATTGAGAGAGCGGGCGATCTCACTCCCCGACAAACCGGCGAAAAAGCGTAACTCGACGATTCGCGCTTTACGGGGATCGTGCGTTTCGAGCCTGGCCAACGCCAAGTCCAGAGCCTCGACGTCAGGCGGCTGGCCGTCGACCGCCAAGCACGAGGCTTCGCTCAGAGTCACCTTCGCAAAGTCTCCACCGCGCTTGAGCCGGTTCTGCTGACGCGCGTAGTCGACTGCAACCCGTCGCATCATCTGAGCTGCCGCCGCGAAAAAGTGGCCTCGATCGCTCCACTCCAGCCCTTCCAGATCCATGAGTCGAAGAACCGCCTCGTGAAGGAGGCCGGTGGCCTCCAGGGTGTGGTTCGAACGTTCACGTCTAGCCTGCCGACGGGCGATCTGACGAAGGCGGGAGTACGACTCCTCCATCAACGCATCGAACGCACCGGGCTCACCGGCGCTCCAATGACGGAGAAGGTCAGTCAGCGTTTCTGTTTTCAGTATCGACATTGTCGAGAAAAGCCATCTGCAACGTCTGGAGGTAGTTCTTCGGTGGAAGGTCTACGTTAGGGCGGAGGTCTTCGTCTCCCGACCTCGCATGAGATCGGATGATCAAGACGACGTCGGCCTCACTCTAGAGAGGGCAGACCCGGCGTCGGCCAGTGATTTGCGGACACTCCGCTGCGCGGACGTCACCAGTTGACGAATCTCGACTCGAATCACCCTGAGTCTCCATCTAATTTTATCCCTTGCTCTGATCGCCAGACCCACGGACCCAAAGTCAGCGGAATGATCAAAACGACTACGGCATCTCGCTACCTAGTATAGAGCCCGTTTCGAACATCTCGACACAAGGAGATCCCAAATTCCGCATTGGTCTACAAACTGGCTCAACTTGGACAACATGGGAGCGGTCGGTTTCACGTCAATCGCTCCGACGGGTCCGTTGGTCGCCAACGAGTGGCACGAGAACGATATTACCGATGCCGTCACAGGACCGGGAAAGACCCTCAACCTTGGTATCGCAACCGAGGCCGATCAAATCAACCTACGCTCCCCGAGCCGAGAGACGGGGGCCTTCGCCCCGGAGCTGCTCATCCAGTATCAACCTTGACGCGCGGGAACGAAATCCAAACCAGATGACGAGGAGTCACCATCAGACCCACCGATGGGTCCCATGCAAACACATGACGTCCAGTTCTGGACCGTCGACTGGTTCTCGTTTGTACGGTCGGCGCGAGCCTTGCTGGAGCGACATGGACTCGAGGTCCATACGACAGGGAGAATCTCAGCGGACTCCAGCCGTACTCCTTCTTGAGCTCCCCGCACAGCGAGTTGAGAGACCTGGACGGCGATGGCGATCTCGATCGCTATCGTCGGGAAAAAGAAGCGACGCCGCGAGCTCTTTGAGAGCGCGGGTTCGGCTGCCGACCAGAACCCGATTGGTGAAGTCCTTTCATAATATGGAGAAAGACCATGATCGGCTGTTCATCTGGACCTCCTTTGGGAGAATCAACGACCTGCACTCCGCCGTGGTGACCCCAATTGGCAATTGGGGCGCCGGCAACTACCAGTGGGGATTCCGCGCCTTGGCCGTGACGACTCCCTTGGCTGCAATCGACGTTCCGACTCTCGATAGGACTCGGAGTCCTGACTCTCGGCCTTGCTTTGGCGTTGGCTGGCTGGTGGGCGGTGGCACGCACCCGGCGCAAACGAATGACGTAGTGCATCCCAGCCTAGGTACCAGCCGAAGATTCCCAATGAGAGCCTATGGACAGCGCCGGGGAGGGAGGGGTCCCCTGCGGCTCCGCACCGCTGCGTAGGGTCGGACAACAAAGGAGACTCCAATGGAGATGATGGTTACCGTGTTCGAACCGGTTGATGCTGGGCACCAGATGCTGGTTGAAGCAGTCCTGAAGGAAGCCGAGATCTACTACGTGTGTAGAAACGCCGAACTCCAGAACCTCATCGGTTGGGGGCAGATCGGTGGACTCAACGTAGCCACCGGCGGAATCAAGATTCAGGTCCCCTACGAGGATGAGGTGTCGGCCAGAGAGCTTATCCGGAAGGCGTTGGGGCCTGGGCACGTCAACAAGAGCCACGCCCGACCCTCGGCCAGTGACGGTGAATCGAGCGATGAGACAGAGGGTCCGGCGGAGCGCGCGGACCGCTACTCGAATGTCAGCTTGGTTTGTTCCATCTTCTGGATGGTCGGACTGGGATCCCTTGCCGGCATCTTCATGGGCGTGCGAGCCCTCGCCATCGAAGAGATCCGAGGGGGTTCCCGAGGCAAGGCACTCACCGGTGTGGGGCTCGGCCTGGGAGGATTGCTCCTTCTTGGAGTTCTGGTTTGGGGTTGATTCGAGGAGGCTGAAGCAGGGAGAGGGTGTGCTCGGGGCGAAGCCATCGCGGTCGCTAGCGACCACACTCCCGAACCACTACGGAGGCGTCCCCCAAGCTGAGGCGTCGCCCGTCTCGAATCCATCCACGAAGATCGGGGGAATCGGCAGTTCGGTGATCACCACCACGACTCCAGCGTTGCTCTTTCCGTCGACTCCTTCCGAGGGGATTCCTACGATCAGTGCCGCCCCCCCGTCGCGGTTGAAGTCACCGGTTGTCATGACGGATCCGAAGTAGTCCCCGCTCTCGGTGGTTCCGGCCCCCCAGCCACCTTGCCCATGGTACTGCTCACCTTGCGCCGGCGAGAGTCCAAGCTCCGAGCCGTAGAAGGCATGCACAGCACCGTTGTCGACGTGCCCTCCGCCCTCAAAATCCTCCTGACTTACGCCAATGCCCAAATCGGCCCGGCCGTCACCATCGAAGTCGCCACTGGCGAGCCCTGACCCAAAGGAGTCAAAGGACTCCGCCTGGTCGCTAACGCTATCCGAGTCCTGGGTCCAAACCTCAGCGACCACCGTAGAGAGTCCAACCGGAGTGCCGTAGAGGACGGCGACGCTACCAGCGAACTGGGCCTCCGCGCCAGGAAGGCCGACACCTTCTCCCGTCGAGGTGATCGCAAGATCATCGATACCGTCACCGTCGAAATCGCCAGAGACCAGGCTCGATCCGAAGCCGTCGTCAAGCTCGATCGGTTGCCCGATATCCGACTGGTCGAAGAACTCATGCCGCCGCCCCACGAATCCCACCGCATCGCCGTAGAACACATAGACCCATCCAACATCATCGAACACCCAATCCTCACCCGGCGCCCCGATTGCCAGATCCGCGTAGGGATCGGCGTCGAAATGCCCAACGGCCAACGCGTAGCCGAAGTTGTCGCTGTCCTCCTGGACTCCAGATGTACCCAGTGGATCCCCTTGAAAGATGAAGTCGTCGCGGATTGTATCCAGCCCCGCCAGCCCACCGAACAACACGTGCACGGCACCAGCGAAGGAGTTTTCTTGCACTGTTACAGCTAGGTCCGCGAAGCCGTCGGCGTCGAAATCCCCCGCCGCTAGCCTTATGCCGAAGTGCTCGAGGTGTTCCGCTTCGTCTTGTACGCCAGGCGAATCCTGGGTCCAGACCTGAGACGTACTGGTTAGGCCATTGGCCGTTCCAGAGAATACGTGAACTGATCCGGCGTCGACGGCGAACGGCAGGTCCTCTCTGAAGGCACCTGCAGCCAGGTCGCACCAGCCGTCTCCGTTGAAGTCGCCGGCCGCAAGGCTATTGCCAAAGAAATCGGTCACTTCAGGAGGATCGGATCCAGTGGGTGGCTGCGTGAGAGTCTGACCACCTGCGACCGTCAGGCCGCCCGCGCCACCATAAGCTACGTACACAGCGCCCGCGTCCGCTATCACTCCCAGGACAGTCGTACCCGATGCGCCAATTGCCAGGTCCTGATAGCCATCTCCGTCAAAGTCGCAAGTAGCAACAGCGGTGCCAAAGAAATTGGAGGCTTCAAGGGAATTGATATCGAAGTCGTCTTGCCTCAGCAGCAGGTTGTCAGTGACCGTTAGTTGGGCATCGGCGCTTCCCGGGAGAAGACAAAGTGCCCCCAGACAGAACATCGTGGACAGCACGATCGGGCTGAACATGTACCTGCTGCGAGCGTGGGTAGCTGTAGGGGTCGATGTCATGACTTCCACCTTTCGAGGCGACTGCGCGGCAGATGGCCTCGGTTGTTGAAGGCTTATCCTGTCGAGAACCATGGCGGGCAATCTTGACCGGGGAGTGACCAAACCTGGGTGAAACGGGTGGTCACCAAGCCAAGGTGTCACCGCGTTCGAACCCGTCGGCGAAGATGAGAACGTTGGCTCCGAGTTCACCCGTGATCACGGCCACGATTCCTACATCGGTCATACCCGCAATGTCCTCGAACGGTACGCCGACAACCAGTGACGCCACACCGTCGCTGTTGAAGTCGCCAGTCGTCATTTCATTTCCGAAGGTATCCCCACTTTCGGTGGCTCCAACCCCCCAAACGCCTTGCCCGTGGTACTGCTCTCTCACCGCCGGCGAGAGACCCTGCGCCGAGCTGTAGAAGGCGTGCACTGCTCCGTTGTTGACATGCCCACCACCCTCGAAGTCCTCGAAAGGGACTCCGATCCCTAGGTCGTCTCGGCCATCACCGTCGAAGTCGCCGCTAGCAAGGCTGGATCCGAACCCATCCGCGAACTCCGGCTGGTCGCTCACGTTGTCAGAATCCTGAGTCCAGACCTGGGAGGCTGCAGACACGAGCCCCGTCGGCGTGCCGTAGAGCGCGGTCACGCTTCCGGCACGTCCGACGTTTGCGCCCGGGACACTCACGCTTTCACCCAGCGAGCCGATGGTCAGGTCATCGAAGCCATCGCCGTCAAAGTCGCCTGCCGCCAGACTGGACCCAAACGCATCCTCGGCCTCGACGGCCTGACCAAGGACCCCCTGGTCGAAGAGCTCCTGTCGTCGGTCTTCGAATCCCGAGGTCCCCCCGTAAAACACATGGACCCATCCGATGTCCAACAACTGGACGTCTTCACCCCACGCTCCCACCGCCAGATCTGCATACGGGTCGTCATCGAAATGCCCCACCGCCAACGAAGAGCCGAAGTGGTCATTCTGCTCCTGGCTTCCAAACGTACCCAACGGATCTCCCTGAAACAGGAAGTCATTCTCGTCAGACGTCAACCCCGTCTGATCACCAAAAAGAACATGCACAGCCCCGCCGTTGTCGTTCTCGAACACCATGATCGCAAGGTCAGCGAAGCCGTCACCGTCGAAG
>JAIOJS010000112.1 GCA_019911795.1 Thermoanaerobaculia bacterium
GGTCTGGTCCGCAGACGGCGACGAGGTGGTCGCGTCGTACGGATCCTCCGACCGTGGTGGATTCATTACCGCCTTCGCACTGGATGGTGCGCAACGCCCCCTGGTCCGTACTGTGTCGGGCCTGCGGTTGATGGACATCGCGGCGAACGGAGGCCTTCTCTTGACATCCGACGTCTATCCGGTGGCCATACAGGGCGTCCTGGCTACGGGAAGCACGGCTCTGGGTCCCGGGCGCCTGACGGGCGTGACGATCGACGGCATTTCGGACAACGGAGAGATCGTGGTGGGATCGACCACCGGTAGTTTGGTTAATGGCGGGTACCGCGCTTTCTATCGGAGGAGTGACGGAGCCGAAATCGACATCGGCGAGGGAACAGGGATTGGGGTCTCCCCTGATGGCCAGTGGGCATTCCTCGCGACGCGCTCTCGGGACATCCACCAAATTCGCGCCGCACCCACCGGACCGGGCGAAATGCGAACCTTTGACCTCGGCGACGTCCGGCCTCTCGTTCACGATAGTCGCGACCGCATTTCTTTCACCTCCGACGGCAACAGGGCTGCAATTCGCGGGCAACGCCCGGGTGAGGAGCCCAGGGGATTCCTCCTGGAACTCGAGTCCCCTGGTTCACTTCGCGAGGTCTCACCGCCCGGGTTCCGGGACATCAGGATCTCCCCCGACGGTAGACTTTTGGTTGGTACTGAAGTCGACGGGACTCTTGTCGTCTACACCATCGAGGGGGGCGTACGGACGAGGGTTCAGGGGGCTCTAGACGGTGAATTGCCGGTCGCCTGGTCCTCAACTAGCGATGCCGTCTTTGTCTGGGACCGGAGGATTCCGGCCCGGGTTCAACGCATCGATCTCTTGACGGGAGAACGATCCCTCGCCTTGGAGTGGACACCCGAGGGCTCGGCGGAGGGACTGTATGGTCTTCTGACCGTCTCGGTCGACGCTCGCTACTTCCTGATGCGCTTTCGCGCCGGCCAGAGCTCTTTGGCCGTGGCCCGCCAAGCAGAGTAAAGACACCGCTCGTGGAGGGCCCCGCTCGAGGTGAGCTCGAACCGGTGGCCACCGCTTGGGGAGTGTCTGTGGGTTTTCCGCTAGGGCTTGAGATATTCTCGTCGTCATGGCGGTCGAGAATTCGATGGGACCACGCCCTGACCGGAACGAGGGCGCCGTGGTGTTGGTGGGACGCCGCAAGAGGGCTCGCGCCGCGGTTCAGTCCCTGGGTCTCGCCTTGATCGAGTTGGATACGGGCCCTCGGATCGAGCAGGCTCGCGGAGGCTTCGGGGGTGCTGCGGAGGAGGCTCTCGAAACCGTCCAGTCCCAATTGGGAGACCGGCCGCCGGCCGCGGTTGTGGCGGTGGCTGAGGGGGCGGTTCCAACGGCGGCGGCGATTCGTGAGTTCTACGGCCTTGCTGGTATCGGACCGGTCGCCGCTCGGCGATGTCACGACAAGGTGGTGATGAAGCGGGCGGTGGTTGCCGCCGGGATTCCTTGCGCCCCCTGGTTTGTCGTGGGGCGAGACACTACGGCGGAGGAACTGATCGACCGGCTGGGCCTTCCTGTGGTCCTAAAGGTTCCGGTGAGTTCGGGGGGACGCGGCGTCACCCTGGCCCGGACCCGAAGCGAGGTCGCGGCCGGATTGTTCCCGGGGCTACTTGCCGAGACGTTTGTCGACGGTCGCGAGATGAGTGTCGAGTCGTTGATCTACCGAGGCCGGACGCTCTTCCGGAATCCCACACGTTACCTCGAACTCCGCTGGTCCAATGTTGTTCCGGCCGTCTTGGGCTCACGGGACAGGGCAGAGGTCGAGAAGCTCGCCGACTCTGTGCATGAGGCGGTCGGTGTGAGCCACGGAATGACCCACATGGAACTCTTTCTTACCGAAGCGGGACCGATCTTCGGCGAGATCGCGGCACGGCCGCCGGGAGGATGGTTGATGGAGTTGATCGGACGCGCCTATGGTTTTGATCCTTGGCGCGCATTGATGGAGATCGAGCTGGGAATCTCTCCCAGTCTGCCCGTAACGGCCGAGCGGACGGCGGGGGTGTGGGTCCTTCATCCCGGAGCCGGCGAAGTCGAATCCGTCCGAGGAGTCGAGGCGGCTCGATCTCTCCCGGGCGTCGTCCGAGCGAGGGTCTCGGTGGGTCCGGGAGATCAGGTGGCCCTGCGAGTCGGCAGCGGCCAGTCGGTTGGGGAGATCGTGGTGGAAGCTCGCGACCACGAAGCGTGTGTCGACCTCCTGTATCGAGCCCGCAGCCTGGTCAGCATCGAATTGAAACGATGAGTCTATTCGCCGAGTCGGTGGATCAAGGTCCACACTGGAGGCACAGACTAGAGCGAGAAATCCACCTCGATCGAGAGGGTCGCCTCGATCGGCTCTCCATTCGAGGTCGCAGGATGGAACCGCCAGTCGTAGGCGGCGGCCGCGGCGGACTCACCGAGGCCCATCGGTAAGCCGCGAAGGACCACAACCTTCGTGACAACTCCAGCGGGATCGATCGTCAGGTGGAGGACGACCGAGCCCTCTATCCCGGCCTTTCGCGCCCTTGCCGTATAGGGAGCGGTGGTCGAGGAGAGGAGGACCGGTGGCTGGACTGGGGAGCTGTCCATGGCGACGGCCTCGGGGGAGGGCAGTGGTTTCGCGTCGCGAAGGCGGAAGTTGAAGGTCAGGTTGTAGTAAACCGCCACCGGCTCACCGTTCAGGGTCGCAGGGCTGAACTTCCACTCCGCGGCCGCCTCGACGGCGTTCTCGGACAGGCCCATAGGCAGGCCTTTGAGGACCTCTTGGACCGTGACATCACCCTCGGTGTCGATGACCACACTGAGGATCACGATCCCCTGGAGCTCAGCCCGGCGGGCTTCCTCGGTGTACTGGGGAGCTGGCCCATCAAGTCGTTCGGGGGGAACGACCAAACCGGCGACCTGAAAGGGTCCTTCGATACTTCTCGAAGAATCGACCACGGTTCCGACTCCCTGGTCAGTGACCGTGAGTTCTCGGGGCGCATTGCCGCTCGCTGGCAGCAAGGGGAAAGCGAGGCCTGCCGCCGCTACGGAGAGCAAGAGCACGACCAGGGTAGCGAAGAGTGAGGTTCTGAGATGGAACTTGGACATGGGACTCTCCTTTAGGAGTGAGTGGATTCTTCGTTTCAGATCGCTTCGATGAATAAAGGTCGTGGCGAGCCCCCGACGGTTTCCGACAGAGCCTCCGGCAATGTTCACGAGAGCCTCGAGGTAGACCCGCCGTTGCTGGGTGAAACGGACGACTTCTCGGTCGACGACCTCTTCTCGGGCCAGTCCGATCTGGCGCAGTAGGACCCAGACGAGAGGGTGGAACCACAGAATCGACTGGACCACCTCCTCGAACAGAACCGCCAGCCAGTCGCGGCGGTCGATGTGGATCAACTCGTGGCAGACAATCGCTTCCTGTTGAGGTGGTGAAAGCTGCCCGAAGTTCTCGGGTAGGAGGATGGCGGGATTCCGGAGCCCGAACGTCACCGGTGTCGCGAGGCTTGGGGTCGAAAAGAGTCGGACTCGCGACTTCGTCGCCTGGGCGTCGAGGGACGCCGCCGCGGTAGGCCATGGGAGGGGGCGAGATTCTCGACGCAGCTTGGCCAGTGAGAAAAGACCGATTGCAGTCCACGCTAGTCGAACAATGATTACGAGTCCGATAAAGACGAGGGTCCATCGAGCAAATGGCCAACCGATGGTCGGGGTCCTTGCCGATAGGTCCGAGGACCCTACTAGGAATTCCCCAATCGACACCCCACTAGCTGGGGTGAACGCCCCGGACGCTGGCATCCAACCGGAGAATAGTGGGAGCAAGAAGATTAGACCCAGGAGTCCGTACCAGTAGCGAAGCCGCACGGAGGGGCTGTGGATCCGAAGTAGGCGAGGGAGGGCCAGTCCGATACCGAGGACTAGGCCGACCTGGAGGGAGTAGAAGCAGAGGTCGTGGAGGAGGTCTGACGCGTTCATTCGCTCTCCCGAATGGCCTGTGCGATCTCGTCGAGGTCCTCCTCCGAGAGGTCCTGGCTCTTGACTAGGCTCAGGAGCAGGGGCTGCGCTGATCCGTTGAAGACGCGGTCGACAAACTCCTTGACCATGTCGGTGATCACTTCGGCGCGGGGGCGAGTCGGAGCGTAGACGTAGGCTCGACCCTGGGGGGTCCGTTCGAGGTAGCGCTTCTCTTCGAGAATCTTGAGGAGGGTCATCACGGTGGTGTAGGCGACCTTGGGCTCCCTGATTCGCATCAGCTCGTGAACTTGGCGTACCGTGGCGGTATCCAGTTTCCACACGATCTTCATGACGTCCAGTTCACGGTCGGTCAGCGTTCTGCTCTTGCGTCTCATCTCGGGTTCATGCTCCCTGATGTTGGATGCCTAGGGGGTTCTTTGATATGTGACGACTAATTTAGTACTAATTTATTAGGAGTGTCAAGAGCGACACTCAAGAGAGGCAACTGCCTTTTGCTATTGTGTGCAACGGTGACCCTCGCACCGACCCAACTTCGCGTACTGAGTCGAGTAGGCTGCATCAGCAGCCCAATCGATATCGGGGGGGCCGCCCGCGCCGACCTGGGCGCCGGGTACCCAAATGGAGGACCAGCATGAGGTGCATTCACTGGAGTCAAGGGTCGATTCGAACCTTCGGAATCCTCTTCTGGATGGCAGTCAGCTTGGGATGGGTAGCTTCCCTAGAGGCCCAGCCCATCGGATTCGCGCACAGTTCTAGCCGCCTCTACGAACTAAGCCTCACGGAAGTTGGCGATCTCCCGTGGTCGGCCACGCCAACCTCCACTGGCGGATACACATTCGCCGTGGCATTTGCGGCAGATGATGTTCTGTACGCTATTGCCAGGTCTGGGGTCGACGAATTGGCGACCATCGATTCATCGACTGGAGTCTTCGACTTCATTGGACCGATTACACCTTCCGGCAACGATCTCGCCGTCGGCGATGACGGGCGATTGTGGATGATCGGCGGCGGCTCGCTCTACGGAGTCGACACCAACGACGCCTCGACTCTTGAAGTCCCTCTCGTCGATCCGAACCTGAGCGCGATTGCCTTCCACCAGGGAACTTTGTACGGCATTCGTAGCGTGTCTGACCCCGAAGGGTGGACCTTCGACTTCGTCTCGATCGACCCGGACCTCGCGACGTACTCGGTGGTCAGCGAGCTCACCGGCTATCGCTTCGAGGACTGCTACGCCGAGTTTCCTTGGGCCATGGACTTCGATCGTCATGGAGGTCTCTGGGTGGTGGTGGCAGAGTACAACGCTACCTGCATTCTTCCTTCGCCGTCGACCGGTTACTTCTACTACGAGGACCCTAGCGTCGGCATCCCGGGACCCAAGAGGCGTCGTGCGGAGGGAGCTCCAATCTTCCTAGCCGGCCTTGCGATCCGCGACCGGGCGCCGGTGGTCGAGGTACCGACCTTGAAGGTCTGGGGGTTGGGGATTCTCGGATGCCTACTGGCGTTAGGCAGCTGGCGACGCCTGTCGATTGCCAGGCACTGATTCGTAGTCCTCGCGACAGTGGTGACGCCTTGACGCTCGCAAGGCCTCGAGGGGGTAGGATCTCGGGTCTATGGAGCACCTAGTCTGGTCGGGCCTCGAGAGCGCTGAAAAGGACGATGCCGTGAGGGCTTGGAGTGACGAGCACAACCGGAGTGTTCTGACCCCGTTGCTCTGGATCCTCGCGGCGACGGGGCTCGGCATGGCGATAGCTGCCCTGACGGGTCCCTCCCCTTGGCAGGCCCTGTTCCCGGCCATCGTGGTGCCGATGAGCGCTGGGGCGATTGTTCTTCTAAGGCGATGGCTTCGACTCAGGGAGTCGTCAGGTGCCCCGAGGCGGATGGACCGGGTTGTCGGGGTCTTCTGGCACTACTTCCGGGTCTTCACTCTGCTCTATCCGGTGGTCACCGCTCTCCTCCTTGTCGCTGCCTTCTGGGGAGGGTGGACCTCGCCAATCGTCTTCATGATGCCCTTCGTTATTCTAATGTTGAGGTTCCGAGCCGCGGATCGATGGCTGGCGCACCTCGGACTCGCAATGATTGGCTTGGCTGATGTTTGGTCCGCGGATGCCATGCAGGATGGAGGCTTCAGCGGCATCCTGGTGATCAATGGCATCCTCCTCCTAATCGGACTGTGGT
>JAIOJS010000113.1 GCA_019911795.1 Thermoanaerobaculia bacterium
CGCCTACCACCTGCCGCTCGTGGAACCCTGCCCGAACCTCTCCCCTTCTCCGACCTCCTCGAGCAACTCGCTGAGCTCTACGGGCAAGCCCCGTTGAGCTTCTCCCGCGATCCGGCCGAGCCGGTGTCGACAATCGGCATCATCAGCGGCGGTGCTCAGAAGGAGCTCTACCAGGCGATCGACGCAGGGCTAGACGTCTTTGTCACCGGCGAGGCGAGTGAGTGGGTGATGAATCTCTCGCTGGAGTCGGGAACTCGCTTCGTCTCCGCCGGGCATTACGCTACCGAGCGCTTTGGCGTTCAGGTCCTGGGTGAGACGATCGCGAAGCGCTATGGCATCGAGGTCGAGTTCATCGATGTTCCCAACCCGGTGTGATGGAGCCACTTCATTTCCTTCTCGACGAGACTCGGGGGTGGGTCGAGGACCCTGACTCGCCCGCCGATTCCGAGCCGACCGAGGATCCAATAGCGAAACTTGCCGAAGCGCTGAACCCCAAGCTCCGGATCGACCTGAGGGCCGAGACCGAAGAGCAGGTTGTGGCCCTGGACTCGTTCGATTGGCGCCTGTTCCAGGCAGGTCTCGAGCTCACGGCCGGCGACGGCCGCTCGAGGATCCAAACCACATCCCGCTCACCGAGGAAAGAGGCCGTAGACCTCACCGCTGAAACGGAACAGCTACCGACATTCGTCAACGACCTTCCGTCGGGCAAGTTGCGCGAAGTCATCACGCCGGTCATCGGTCAGCGCCGGTTGCTTCCGATGGCGAGCTTTCGCCGCCGTCGGCTCTCGATGCGCTTCCTCGACCTCCGCGATAAGACCGTCGTACGCGGGTACTTGGAGAGTGTCTCGATCGAGGGTCAGAAGAAGCCCTTGGGACGAAGACTCACGTTGATCCCGGTCCGCGGCTACAAGCGCCCGTTCAACGACGTGCGCAAAGCCGTCGTCTCTGCGCTAAACCCTACGGTGACCGAGCAGAGCGTTTCCTTTCTAGCGTGCACGGCGTCGGGCCGACCGCCCGGCGGCTACACCACCCGGCTCGATCTCCAGCTGCACGGGGAGATGCGGGCCGACCTCGGCCTCCGATTGGTTCACGGCCGCCTCCTCGACATCATCGAAGAGAACCTCTACGGAGCCCGGGAATCCCTCGACACCGAGTTCCTTCATGATCTCCGGGTGGCTCTACGAAGGAGCCGCACCGCCCTCAGTCAGGTTCGCGGGGTCTACCCCCAAGTCACCGTCGACCATTTCAAGGGTGAGCTCCGTTGGCTCTTTCGCCGCATTGGTCCTCTGCGCGACCTGGATGTCTTCCTCGAGGCCCTCCCCGAGTACCGGGCACTCGTCGCCCCGGACTCCACCCGCGATCTCGATCCGTTGCAAGACTTCCTCGAGGCCAGGCGTCATGCCGAGCAGCAGACCGTCCGCGATCTCCTCTCCGGGCGTCGGACTCGTCAGATCCTTGGCTCCTGGCGCCACTTCCTCGATAGCGAACTGCCAACCTCGGGAGGCCCACCGATGGCGCGGACTCCGCTTGGACGGGTCGCCCGCATCGATATCGCCCGACTGTGGAAACGCGTCCTCCATCGCGGTACCCGGATCGATCGAGCGACACCCGACCCGGCCCTCCACGAGCTTCGGGTAGAGATCAAGAAGCTGCGCTACCTGCTCGAGTTCTTCCACTCCGTGCTGCCTCCCGAAGTCAGGGAATTCTCGAAGTCCCTGAAGCGACTCCAAAGCACCCTGGGAAACTTCGTCGACACCGTCGTCCAACAGCGCCATGTCGAACAGTTCGCCACCGAGATGGCCATGGACGGATCCGCCTCTCCTCAAACATTGCTCGCAATGGGTCAACTGATCCCGCAGTTCGAGGCGCGACGGATCGAGGAACGCGGCCACTTCGAGGAACGGTTTGCGGACCTCTCCACTTCTGAGAACCGAGATCGGATGGACAAGATCCTGGCTGACATTCAGCCCAGATGAATCCAACCAGTCGAAGCAAGTTTCACCTACCCTAGGCTCTAGATTGAGGCACAATAGATAGAGAAAGCAGATCGATGAAAGTACTAGACGGATGAAGACGCTCGCTACCTACAGCATCAAGGGAGGAGTCGGCAAGACGGCTACCGCAGTGAACCTCGCGTACCTCGCCGCCGCCCAGCAGGGAGCTCGGGTCCTCCTCTGGGACCTCGACCCTCAAGCGGCCGCTTCCTACTACTTCCGAGTCAAGCCCAAGCTCAAAGGGGGCGTCCGCAAACTCGTCGCCGGGAAGACCGACCTCGGGGACCAGATCAAAGGCACCGACTTCGAGGGCCTCGATATCCTCCCTGGGGACTTCTCCTACCGTCATCTCGACCTCGACCTCGACGGCCTGGGCAAGCCGGAGAAGCGGCTGCGATCCTTGCTGGAACCACTCGCCGAACAGTACGACTACGTTCTCTTCGACTGTCCGCCGAGCATCTCGATCGTGTCCGAGAGCGTATTTCGGGCCGCCGACGCCCTCATCGTCCCGGTGATTCCCACTCCCCTGTCGATTCGAACCCTGACCCAGTTGCGCAAGCACTTGAAGAAGAGCAAGGTCGACGTCACACTCCTCCCCTTCTATTGCATGGTCGATCGCCGCAAGTCGCTACACCGCGAACTGCTCGAACAACCCGAGCAATCCAAACTGAAGATGCTCGAGACCTCGATCCCCTACTCCACCTGGGTCGAACGCATGGGGTTGGAGCGAGCTCCGCTTGCAGAGTTTGCCCGAGCGACCGAGGCGGCACGGTCCTACCGAGAACTTTGGTGGGAGATCTGGGAGCGGGTGGCGACTACTGCCTCGTAGGCACTCCTCGGGACCCACGACTAGTCGGGTTGGCTGGGCACTCGCAACGTCATTTCGATGGCACAGAATGTGCTACTTTCACTAGCACAACGAGCGACCCAAGGCTGGATACGGATTCCCGAGACCGGTTCGAGTGGCTCAATAGGAGATAACTCATGCACCCAAGACCTAGATTGACGACGACCGCACTTCTGCTTCTAACCTCCCTTCTCGCCGTATCCGGCGCCCCCCTCTTGGCCGGAATCTGGGGCGCTCACGACCCGGTGCCGGCCGCCACTCTGCTGGTGCCCTTTTTTGAAGTGGGGATCAACCAGGGAACCGATCCGCAGAACACCAATATCAACGTGACCACCCAGCAAGCAGCGACCATCCACTGGGAAGTCTGGAACATCGATGGCGTGAGGTCCGATGCTCTGCACGGCAATGTGGTTCTCAGCTCGGAGCAGACCTGGTCGACCAACCTAGCGGCCCTGATCGCCGCCGACGCCACCCCTGACGACGTCACCCGGTTGACCCAGGGCAACTTCTTCCGCGGCTTCATGACCATCGATGTGGTAACGAGCGCAACCGATGCCTCACCCTTCGAGGCGGGCTATCCCTTTGGAACAAGTAACGTCATTACCGGTAATATTTACTACCTCCGCCTTGCCGAAGGCTCGGCCAACGGACTGCCGATGGTCGGCCTCGAGTACACCTCGGAGACGGCCAACTCTTTCCTCGAGGGTTTCTACGGCAATGGCGACGGTCGTGAGGAGATCGACGAGAACGCCCGCGCGTGTGCGGCAACGCTGAGCCATGATGCGGGTCCCTGCGTCACGAGTGACCTCGAATTCTCATCGATCAGTGCCCGCGTGTTCCAGTCGGCGGCGCTATCCGGTGACACCCGAGTGGTCGTCTTCACCTGGACCACCTCGATGCCGGAAGGCGGCGGTCCTTCGGTACTGTGTGCCGGTACCTGTACCACCATCTATTCGGCCCGACAGTATCGGGAAAACGGCGAACTCGTCACCGAGACGCTCATCGAGCTTCCCCATGTGGTCAACATCCTCGAAACGGCCGGCCCCAACCCCGGCAAGTTGGTTCTTCTGGGACTGGAGGATCCCGACGAGTCGATGCAGACCTACGGCTTCTCGATCAACTCCGCCAGCCCCCAAGGCAATCCCAACATCAACTGGGATGCAATCTTCGAGGCTACGGTTGCCCCGTAGCTTGTGACTCGTCACCTCGAGTCCCGGAGGGCCCGGTAGGTCGACCTACCAGGCCCTCCTTTTCTTGGGTGTTCTTGGTGCCAACCCTCTGCGACGAGCGACTCGCCCGTAGAGTGACCGTCCTCCACAGCGTGGCTCGGTGGGGTAGACTGATTTCCATCTCAGCTCACGTGACCTGAAGCAAGTGACCCTGGAACATTGTTCCGCGGTCAACTCGGAAACCTTCTATTTCTTCGGAGGCAGTTTCATTGGCAAACCTACCCAACATCCGTACCACTCTCCTCTCCTCTGGCGTCTCGCTCGCGTTGGCGCTGGCCCTTCTTGGCGCCCCGGCGAGCGCCGGGATCTGGGGTACTCCGGACGCAGTTCCGGCTGCAACCCTCATCGTCCCCTTCTTCGAGGTCGGGATCGATCAGGCGACCAATGTTCAAAACACCAACATCCAGGTCTATGCGCGGAGCAGCACGACCATCCATTGGGAGGTCTGGAATATCGATGGTGAGGCGAGTGACAACCTCTTTGGTAACGTAGAACTTCCCGGCGCGGAGACCTGGTCGCTAAGCCTCGCGAGCCTCCTCTCTTCGGCGTCGGCCTCGGACCGAGCCCGGTTGGACGAAGGCGATTTTTATCGCGGATTCATGACGATCGACGTCGTGACGGAGTCCACCTCCGCGACTCCGTTCGATGTGGACTACCCCTTCGGAACATCCAATGACATTCTAGGAACCATCTACTACCTCCGACTCTTGGAGGGCTCCGCCAACGGACTCCCCATGATCGCTATCGAACACACTGCTGACGCCGGAGTTTCTCCATTTCTAGAGGGGTTTTACTCCGCCGATGACCATCGGGAGGAAATTGACGACCGAGCCCGAACCTGTGCAGCGACCTTGACTCACGCTGCGGGTGCATGTGCTGCTACGGACGATAATATTTCTAATATTCGTGCCCGCATCTTCCGATCCGCGGCACTCTCCGGGACGACTCGAGTGATCATCTTCACTTGGAACACCGACCGCCCGAATGAGGGAGGTCCTTCCGCCATTTGCGCTGACATTGGAGGCTGTAACACGAGCTACAGCTTCTCCCAGTACCGAGAAGATGGAACCAGGGTGAACCCTCCAGGCGAGACTCTCATGCTCCCGCATGTAGTCAACATCATTCCAACGGTCGGCGACAACCCTGGAGAGATGCAAATCCAAAACATCCCGGACCCAACCGGTAGCATGCAGATCTACGCGTTCTCCTTGAATTCGGCCAGTCCTGCGGGCAACCCAAATATCAACTGGGATGCCATCCTCGAAGCCAATATCGATGTGGACTAGCAGCCCGCGGCAGAAGTAGGCACGCCCTCTCGGCAAGCGCTTCCGGCCGCCATGTCTCGTCTCTCGGACACTGTAGCCGGAAGCCCTGCCCGCCCTGCGGGATGTTGCTAGCTCGGGTCGAGTTCCACTGCGAAGAGTGCGCGAAAGTTGCTCGAAGAGAGCTTCGCGAAATCAGCCGGCGAAAGGCTTAGTTCATCAGCCACGCGGAGGGCCACCTCGACCACCCAACCTGGCTTGTTCGGCTTCCCTCGGTGGGGAGTCGGCGCCAGGTAGGGCGTGTCGGTCTCGACCAGGATTCGGTTGTCGGGAACCAACGGCAAGATCTCGCGCACGTTGTCGGCCCGCTTGAAGGTGACCATCCCCGAAAACCCTAGATAGAAGTCTCGCTCGATCAGTTCACGAGCCATCTCGACACCACCGCTATAGGAGTGGAAGTCAGCCCGAAGCTCGGCGAACTGCGGTTCCCGGACCAGCTGCAGCATCTCCTCGTTGCTCTCGCGGTTGTGAACGATGACCGGTAGATCGAGGTCGATCGCCACCTCCCACTGTTCTCGCAGGGCCCGCCCTTGCTGCTCGCGGGGCGCGAGATCGTAGTGGAAATCGAGACCACACTCCCCTACTGCCACCGCCTTGGGGTGAACGAGGAGGGACCGGAGTCGCTCCGCGTCTCCCTCCTGCCAACTCGAGGCGTCGTGAGGGTGGGTTCCCAGGGCGCACCACACGTCGGCATGGCGTTCGCAGAGTTCGAGAAGCTCCTCGGCCTCGGCGAGGCGAATTGCCGGCATCAGGAACCCGACCACTCCGCGTTCGCGGGCCTCGTCCAGGGCGGCCTCACGGACATCAGGATCGAGACTTTGAAGGTGACAGTGGGAGTCGACGACGCCGTCGAGGCGTGGTGACTCGCTCACCGGACCCGGGTTCCGCTCGGTACCCTCTGCGCGGTTCCGAGAACGACCGCGGCCCCTCCCACCGAGGCGGCCAGGACCATCCCCTGCGACTCGATCCCCATCAGTTTGGCGGGAGCGAGGTTGGCGACGATGATCACCTGCTTGCCGACGAGGTCCTCGGGAGCGTACTGCTGCTTGATCCCGGCCACGACGGTGCGTTCGACGCCGTCGAGTTCAAGCGTCAACTTCAGCAACTTCTTGGACTTCGGAACCTCCTCAGCCGCCTTCACATCGGCGACCCGAAGGTCAACCTTGGTGAAGTCGTCGAAAGCGATTTCTGACTCGATCGGCGCAATCACTTCCGCTGCCGCCGACTCCCCTGAATCCTTCGAAGAGGTCTTGGCACCACCCTCCGTCGGCGGCTCCGTCACATCGGCAAAGTACTTCTTCTTGTCAATGCGAGGGAAGAGGGACTCTCCCTCGGCCAACGGACTATCCACCGGCAGCCCTCCCCAGCGGAGTGCTTCGCTCGAAGCGACCGCGTCGACACCCAACGCTGCAAGGACCTTGGGAGCGGTTTCCGGCAGGATCGGCAGCAGGGCGGTCGCCACCAGGCGGACGACCTCGAGCGAGGTGGCGAGAACTTCGGCGACGTGCTGACGTTCTTCGGGTTGTTTGAGCAGCTTCCAGGGCTCGTGGCTCACCAGGAACTGGTTGGTTTCTCCCAGCAAGCGCCACAACGCCTCCAGGCCTCGCTGAAAGGCATACTTCTCCATCCCCTCGCGATACTCATCGATCGCCCGGTTGGCCGAGGTCATGAGCTCAGCGTCCCACGCCACCTTGGGAGGAGTGCGATTCTCGAAGGCGCGACGGCTAAGGGTCACCAGACGGCTCAAGGTGTTGCCGAGACCGTTGGCCAGGTCGCTGTTGTAACGATCGACGAAGGCCTCGTCGGAGAAGTTGGCATCCTGGCCGAAGACCATGTCGCGCAACAGGAAGAGGCGCAGCGCGTCAGCGCCGAAGCTCTCCACCAGGTGGTCAGGGCGGGTCACGTTGCCGACCGACTTCGACATCTTGCGGTCGTCTCGCAGCCACCACCCGTGCGCGAAAACGCAAGTCGGGAGAGGCAGCCCCGCCGACATCAAGAAGGCGGGCCAGTAGACGGCGTGAAAGCGCAGGATGTCCTTGCCGATGACGTGAACACGCTGCCCCTCGTCATCCTGCCAGTAGCGGTCGAAGAGACTGGAATCGTCTGATCCAAAGCCCAGGGCGCTCAAGTAGTTCGTCAGGGCGTCCAACCACACGTAGACGGTGTGACCTGGCTTGTCGGGGAACGGTACCCCCCACTCCACTTTGGTGCGACTCACCGAGAGATCGCGCAGTCCACTCTCGACGAACGAACGGACCTCGTTGCGACGCGAGAGGGGCAGTACTGGGCTCGGATCCTGGTCGTACCATTCGATCAAAGCATCCTGGTACTTCGACAGTCGGAAGAAGACGTTCTCTTCCTCCTCCCACTCGGCCGGGCGCTCGTGCACGGGGCAGTGCTTCTCCTCGGTGAGCTCCTTTTCGGTGTAGAAGGCCTCGCAGCCGGAGCAATACCATCCCTCGTGCCGGTCGACGTAGAAGTCATCACGCTCGGCGATGCGTCGCACCATCTCCTGAACGGCCATGTGGTGCCGCGGTTGCGAGGTCCGCAACAGGTCGTCGTGGGTAATGTCGAGCTCTTTCCACAGCTCGGTGTAGCGCTCGACGACCCGATCCGCCAGTTGGATGGGTGTGACTCCCTGCTCCGCCGCCGCACGCTGGATCTTCTGACCGTGCTCGTCGGTTCCGGTGAGGAAGTAGACATCGTCCCCCACCATGCGGTGGTAGCGCGCCAGGGTGTCGCACACCACCGTGGTGTAGATGTGCCCCACGTGCGGAAGGTCGTTGACGTAGTAGATCGGGGTCGTAACGTAGTACTTGCTCATGGAGGGGCTCGCAGACTCGGACGGTCGAGACTCGCCATCGGAAGGCTCGACTCGAAGAGAACTTGTAGGTCGATGGGCTGGTCGGAAGGCTGAAATCAGGGCATGAAGTGGGCCGTCGGGCGACGGAGTCGTCGCGCCTCAGCAAACCTGTGAAGCGACTTCGATCTCGTTGCGACTGAAGCGATGGACCTCGCCGCAGAAGGAACACTCGGCACTCACCGTCTGGTCCTCCTCGCTCATGTAGTCGAGATCGTCTCCGACCATTCGACTCAGTTGACTGAGCAGGCGCCCACGCTCGCAGCGGCAATGGTACCTCAGAGCCTGCCGCTGTTGAACCACGGGATCCAGACCGTCGAGCAACACCGCCTCCACCGTATCGATGCCACCGTGTTCGACCAAGGCGCTCACTCCCGTCTGCCGCAGGATATTGGCCTCGAGTTGCGCCAGCACCTCCTCGGGAGCACCGGGCAGCGGTTCGACGATCAATCCGCCGGCGGCTGCGACTCGACCCGGCCGGGTGAGGACGCCGACGAGCACGGCCGAGCGGGTCTGTTCGCTCTGTTCCAGGAAATGGGCCAGATCGTCACCGATTTCGCCGCTTACCAGGGCCACCTGACTGTCGTGCCAACTGCCGTCGGGTTCCCGACGGACCATCCGCAAGCGCCCCTCGCCG
>JAIOJS010000114.1 GCA_019911795.1 Thermoanaerobaculia bacterium
CCCGCGCCCCCGGCCTCTGCCGCGGCGAGGCTCCTGCAGCAGGCTGATGAGGCCCTCAGTCGGCGTCGGTGGTTCGAAGCGGTCACCCATCTGCGCAACGCCTGTAGCCTCGAGCCCGGCAACCAGGCGATCGCCGCTCGATCCCGTGAAGTCGAAGCGAAGATCCATTCCGACCTACGACGGGCCGGCATCGTCGACAAGGCCGTCGCCCATCTCAACGTCTCCTTCGACGAATTGACCAAGCTCGACGCCAGTCCCAAGGCGGGGTTTATTCTGTCGCGAGTCAACGGCTCCTATGACGTCCAGTCCATTCTAAAGATCAGTCCGATGTCGCCGCTGGAAGCCAAGTTGGTCATTCTGGAACTCCTCGAGGGCGGCCAGATCCGGTTGTCCTAGGGCCCAGCGTGCACTTCGTTCAACTGATCCTCTTCCTCCACGTGCTGGCCGCCCTCTGGCTGGCCGTCGGCGCCCTCGGTAGTCTCGTGGTACGCGGCCGCCTCACATCGGATCTCGACGACGCCGCCCTGCGCTTCGGAATCGGCATTTTGTCGCGGCTCCACCGCCTCTACACCCTCCCCGGAGTCGTCGCCTCCGGCCTCCTCGGCTTCAGCCTCGTCACCGCCACCGGCTACCAGTTCACCCAGCTGTGGATCGCCGGCGCCGCCCTGCTCTACGTCCTCCTCTTCCACGTCACTCTCTTCGGCTTGTCTCCGCGCCTGGCGCACCTCCAACGCGTCAGCAAGGACGACCCTGGTCAGGCACTGCGGTCCCGGGTCGAGCAAGCCGGATGGCGACGCCTTCTCGACCTGCAGGCGCTCCTACTGGTTGGCATCGTGCTCCTGATGACGGTGAAGCCGTGACCGGAAAGTCCTCCCTGGCGAAGGTCGCGGCCGACCTGCGGGACGCCGTAGAAGCCCTCGGCTTCGGCCCCCCGGTGACCCATGTCTACAACCCCCTGGTCTACGCCTGGAACCTCCACCGAGCCTACCTGGAACGCTTCGGGGGGGCCTCGGATAGGATCCTCCTGGTCGGCATGAACCCCGGCCCTTTCGGCATGACCCAAACCGGCGTTCCGTTCGGTGACGTCAGCATGGTCCGCGACTGGATGGGCTTTCAGGGTGAGGTCGGACGGCCGCCGGTTCAACATCCCAAGCGCCTCGTAGAGGGGCTCGCCTTCGAGCGCTCCGAGGTCAGCGGCACGCGACTCTGGGGCTGGGCGCGCGATCGCTTTGGTAGCCCAGAGGCGTTCTTCGAGCGCTTCTTCGTCCTCAACTACTGCCCCCTCGTCTTCCTCGAGGAGACCGGCCGCAACCGCACCCCGGACAAGCTCCCGAGCGCCGAACGGACTCCCCTCTTCGCGGCTTGCGATCTGGCCCTACGCCGCTCGGTCGAAGCCCTCGCCCCGCGCCGCGTCCTCGGAGTCGGCAAGTTCGCCGAAAGCCGAGCGAACAAGGCCCTCGAGGGTCTCGACCTCCCCATCGGTTCGATCCTGCACCCCAGCCCGGCGAGTCCCGCCGCCAACCGAGGCTGGGCCGAGCAGGTCGAGAGCCAACTCGCTACCCTCGGTGTCCTCCTCGAAGGGTAGGATCGGGTGATGCGCAAAGTCACCCTCGTCACCACCGGCGGCACCATCGAGAAGACCTACGACGAGCACACCGGAGTGCTGGAGAACCGTCGGAGCATCGTCCATCGCATGCTCGAGGAGCTACGCCTCGAAGACGCCATCGTGTCGGTTCTGGAACTCCTCAGCAAGGACAGTCTCGACATGACCGACAGCGATCGTCACCGGGTCGTCGAGACGGTGCGGGCGGCCGGCGGTGAAGGGGAATCCGACTGTTCCGGCGTCGTCGTCCTGCACGGCACCGACACCCTCAGTCTGACCGGCGATCTGATCGCCCGCGAGATCCCATCGCCAAAGGTTCCTATCGTCCTCACTGGCGCCCTACGCCCCTTCGAGATGAAGCGCTCCGACGCCCTGCAGAACCTGACCGAGGCGATCTTCGCCACCGGTGCGCTCCCCCCGGGGGTCTATTGCGTCGCTCACGGACGCGCGTTGACCTTCCCTGGGGTGGTCAAGGACCGGACGCGCGGGACCTTCATTCGCGGGGAGTAGTCGCCTCGATCCGGGAGGATCGCAGAGAGAACCGGTGGAACCGGAACGGATTGCGCGCCGTTATCGCAACGGCAAGGCACGGGAGATGGGTGGTGCCTTGCTCTGGTG
>JAIOJS010000115.1 GCA_019911795.1 Thermoanaerobaculia bacterium
GCGGCGTCGACGGGACCCGGAGGAACGTCGTCGACGAGTTGAATTCTCGTCGTGGCGGCCAGCCGCTCGGTGACCTCTTCGGCGCTCCGGGGGGAGGCGAACTCGACCAGGAGGCTGGCCGAAAGTCCGTGGAAGATTCCACCCTGTACCATCTGGACTGCGATCTCCGGCGAGGGTTCGAACCGATCGGAGAGTACGGTTTGGAGCTGTCGTTCGACGGCGCCCTCATCCTCGCTCGGCAAGAGGTTGAAGACCATCTGACGATCGAAATGCTCGCCACCCCCCGGAGTGTGGAAGGCGAGGATCTTGCGGGTCTGTTCCATCAACTCGTCGAGCGCGTCGGCGCCGAAGCGTGACGCGGGTTGCACCACGGTCGCGGAACCTCGAACCAGACCCAGGTCGACGAGCGGCGCCAAGAGCAGAGCGAGTTGAACCACGCTGGGGGCAGGACTGACCAGTAGGTTCGAGGAGGAGAGGTCGGAAGACACCCCGGCCACGGCGAGGCGACCGATTCCTTCGCCCTCCGAGGCGAGCAGGATCCCCCGGGCGGTCGAGGGTAGGGCGTCGATGGCGGGACCAAGATCGTCGAGGATTCCACACAGGAAAACGACGTCGACCTCAGCCAGTGCCTCGGCGCTGAACGGCTTGACCATGGCGGCGGCGCCTGCCACTTCGGTGAGAGTTCCGACGTGCTCCTTGTCCGTAGCCAAGAGCTCGATCTGAGCACTGGAGACTCCCGAACTCCCCAAGTACTCCTTGAGTTCCTGCCCGACGAGGTCGGTTGCGTTGACGATGGCGTATTTCTTCATGACGGTTCGTCACCTTCACTCGCTGCTCTCGGGGAGTCTGCACTCGCCGAGTCCGCGGTTTGTCGTTGGTCGTGTCGAAGCGCCCTTATGAGGAATCCAAACGGACCCGAAAGGGTGTAGAGGATAGCCACCGACATCAGGAAGGTCGGAGGATGGTAGGCCACGAGGATGAGAGTCGCGGCGAGGGGAATAGCGAGGCGGTAGCTGCGGCGCCGGCGTAGGTCGACCTTCTTGAAACTGGCATAGCGAAACGTTGAAACCATCAAGAAGCCGAGGCAGATGAGGGCGATCATCAGGCCGACGGCGAGCCAGGCCTTCCAGTCGGGATCCGGAGCGAAGTAGAGGATCGTCGCCAGGGTTCCGGCGGCGGCAGGGATCGGCAGCCCGACAAAGTTTCGGGGGTCGGCGCGGTGCGACTGCACGTTGAATCGTGCGAGCCGGGTAGCGCCACACACCACGAAGAAGAGGGGAATGAGCCAACCGATCCTCCCTAGATCGTCGAGTCCCCAGATGTAGGCGAGCAAGGCGGGGACGAACCCGAAGGTCAAGATGTCGGCCAAGGAATCGAACTCCTTGCCGAAGTCACTCTCGGTGTTGGTCAGACGGGCGATGCGTCCGTCCAGAGCGTCGACGATACCCGCTCCCAGAATGGCGAGAGCGGCGGTGTCGAAGTTTCCGCGAAGTCCCTGGACCACGGCGTAGAAGCCGAGGAAGATGTTACCCATCGTAAAGAGGGAAGGGAGGAGGTAGATACCTCGTCGCAGACCCGTCCGATGGGGACGGTCATCCCCGGGAGCAGTCGCTTCGGTGTCGTGATCCGCTCGTTGCTCCGCGTTCAGGGTGCCGGGCTCTGGTCTATTCATGCCAGGTCCGGTCGAATCATCGGGTCGTCCAATCGAACCTAGTTCTCATCCCGAGTTTCGTCATCCTCGCCGGACGGGCGAACGATGGCGGTGGCACCGTTCTGGAGGCGGTCGCCCTTGCGGACCAGGACCTCCCAATCGCGGGGCACGATGAGGTCGACGCGCGAGCTGAACTTGATGAGACCGAGGTGCTGGCCACGATAGACGTCGGTTCCCACCGGCAGGTAGTTCACGATGCGCCGCGCCAACAGACCGGCGATCTGACGGATGCCGACCCTGGCGCCATCGTTGCGCTCGATGATGGTCAGGTGGCTCTCGTTGTATTGGTCTATGTCTTCGACGAAGGCTGCAACCTTGCGGCCCGGTCGGTGGTCGGAGGTCACCACCCGTCCCGCAATGGGACAGCGCTGAACGTGGACGTCCAGCACCGAGAGAAAGGTGACGATGCGACGGTGTTTTCCTGGACCCACGGCGGGGTCTTCGATGAGGTCGATGGCGGTGACTAGGCCATCCGCCGGTGCCACCACCCAGTCCGCGGGTCCGTGGAAGGAGCGATCGGGATCGCGGAAGAAGAGCAACACTGCTCCACCCGTGGCGAGCGTAGCCGCAGCCGCCTTGGGGCGACCGGTCATCAGCTGAGCAGCCGCCACCAGCGGGAAGGGAACGACGAACGGCCAAGCTTCCTTTGCAAAACGCATGGCACGAAGTTTACTCCCTGGAGACCGAGGCGGACAGCCCCGACTCTGGCTGGGACTCTGGACGGTCCTCGGTCCGGGGCCGAACCAAGGAGTTCTGAAGGGCGGCCTGGGCGGTTAGGCCGTAGCGGACCTCGGCTGTTGGGCACGAGCCAGTGCCGACATCTGGTCCTTGAGGAACAGCTTGTTGTGCTTGATGCGCTTTACTTCGAGTTCATCTTGGTCCGTGAGGAGGGGTTTCTGGTAGATCGCCTGCAACTCCTGCTTGAGATCCTGGTGCTTCTCGAAGAGCTCCCGGTACTCGGGGTCGCTCTGAAGCAGCTCCTGCTGTAGTGCGTCTTGACTTGCCATGGTCATAGGCCTCCTTGCCTGGTTGTGAGGAGTCGTAGGGCGCAACCGGAGGCTACGTCCTGGGGACTCCGCGGGTCGATAAGCGCGTCGGTCGAGGCGCGCCGCGGAAACGAAACGACGGGTGAGTCCGATTCGAGGTGGGTCCGATAGAACGGACTCGATGGCGAACAGACCTCGGGGGCGGACGAATCTTGGTCGAATATTACTTGGGCAAATACTGCTTGGACGGATACTGCTTGGACGGGAGGACGAGGCGACGGGGGGGCGGCAGCGCTCACTGGAATCGCGTGTCTCCCAGGCTCTGGGGCAGCGTCTGGTCTCGCAATAGAAGCCGACTACGTGGCGCGGAGGCTGCTACTTCGACCCATACCACGACAGTGGCAACGTCGGGGGTGGGAAGTATGACTCTAGGCTGCCGCATCGTCGGTCTGTCGTCGAGGAAAGCGTATCACAGTGTGGACGAGGTGAGGGCCCTGGCGGGGCACCGCATCAGTACGGCATCGACGCCGCCCGGATAGTAGTTGGGCCGCGATCCAGTGGCCTTCCAACCGAGCGAAGCATAGAAGGCCAGGGCCGGGAAGTTGTCGGCTCGGACCTCGAGGAAGAGATCGCGGACTCCGGATTCGGCGAGTTGCGTGGCGGCGGTTCCCAGGAGGGCGCTGGCAATCCCTCGTCGACGTGAATTCGGCACCACCCCCAATCTGAGCAACTCGGCTTCGTCGAGTACTGATCGGAAGCTAACGTAGCCTTGAGGTTCATCTTGTTCTTCGGCGATCAGCACCAGAGAGCGAGCCTCATCGAGAGTCCCCTGGATCTGATCCTTCGTCCAGCCGGGCGGCAAGGCGGCCGCTTCCACTCGGCGGAGAGTTTGGGCGTCCTCGGGGGTGGCTCGACGGATCAAGGTGTTAAGGGGAGCACCGGCTTCGCCGCCGCCGGGAGACTCGCGGGGGGAGCGGCCAGATAGAGCGGTCGAGTGAGGGCGCTGGAATCCCAGGCCGGGGCTTCCCGGCTGGCGCAGCGCGCGGCTTCGGCCGCCGGGGAATGGACCAGACGAGGCTCGAATGGTAGGTCTGAGACTCGCGCGGCGTCCGCAGAGACCGCGCGTCCGAAGTCGAGGGCGGCGAGATCCTCGAGAGTCCGCCGGCGCGGGTCCTCCAACGGCGTTGGCGTCGGACCTGATTCCGGACGTGCTCGCGTACCGGAGGAGTAGAGCTGGCAGTACCACTCGTCGCGTAGGGCGTGGATCAGAGCGAGGGTCGTTCCCCCTTCCTCGGGTTCCGATACTGCCAGGACCTGAAGGGTCGTCCAGGTCGTGGCCGGTAGGCCGGTCGCCTGGTGAATACCCAACGCGGTCGCCAGGCCGATGCGAATCCCGGTAAAGCTCCCGGGGCCACAGAGGGCCAGCAGTCCGTCGAGATCCTCGAGGCGAAGCTGGGCCGACTCGAGGGTGCTCGAGAGAAGCGGAAGGAGTTCGGCCGACGCCTGGCGCTGAGGGGCCAGTGCACTCGCTCGAAGCACCCCGTCGATTGCCACCGCCACGGTCAGGTTGGCCGAGGACGTATCGAGTGCGAGGATCTTGGGCACATCTCCTATTCTAGATCGCTACCCAATCGGTGCACGAGTGGGCTGGCTATAATCCGGCACGATGACTCAGACCGTCGCACTCACTCCCATGCTCCGGCACTATCTGGAGGTCAAGGCGGATTATCCCGATGCCATTGTCTTCTATCGCATGGGGGACTTCTTCGAGCTCTTCTACGAGGATGCGCAGACCGCAGCGCCGATTCTGGAGGTGACCCTGACGGCCCGTCAGAAGGGGACTCCCAGCGAGGCTCCAATGTGCGGCATACCGCACCACGCGCTCGAGGGCTATGTCGGCAAGCTCCTCCAGCGCGGTCTCAAGGTGGCGATCTGTGACCAGGTCGAGGATCCCAAGCAGGCCCAGGGCCTGGTCAAGCGCGAAGTGACCCGGGTGATGACGCCCGGGACGCTCAGCGAGCCGGCTCTTCTCGACGGTCAGGAGGACAACTTCCTCGTCGCCATCGCCGCGACCTCCGCTGCGGGCGACAAGGGTGGTGACGGTGAGGGTCTTCTGGAGGATGCGGCGGGGGCCTTTCTCGACGTCTCCACGGGGAGCTTTTTCATCCGCCGTTGGTCCAGCGAGAACGAGATCGAAGAGGACCTCGAGCTGCTTCGTCCCCGCGAGGTCATCGCGGCGGACGGCTCGCTTCCCTCCGCCGTTCGACGTTGGATCGAACGTCGCTCGGTCAGTCACTCCGATCTCGATCCGGAGCTCATCCTCGACGGCAAGGCGGCCGAGAGCCTGCTGCTGCGGCAACTAGGTGTCGGTACTCTCAAGGGTTTCGGTCTGGGGCGGGGTGATGTCGCGGTACGAGCTGCGGCGATGGCTCTGACCTATGCCCAGGATGCACAGCGCAGCGATCTGTCGCACGTCAAGACGCTGAGAGTTCGCAACCACTCGGAGACCCTGGTACTCGACCCCACCACCCTGGCCAACCTCGAGGTGCTCCGCAGCCTGCGCGAAGGAGGGCGTAAGGGTAGCCTGCTGTCGATTCTCGACAAGACTCGTACTTCACCGGGGGGAAGGCTTCTGCGAGACTGGCTCCGTCGTCCTCTCCGTTCGCTGGAGGAGATCGCTCGACGCTATGACTCGGTGGAGGTCCTGTTGACGCGAACCGGCCTCAGGCATCGGGTCCGAGAGCAGCTCGAAGGCTGCGCTGACATCGAACGTCTGGCGAGCCGTGCCGTCCTGGGAACGATGACTCCCCGTGAGGTGGGAGCTCTCCGCGAGAGCCTGAGACGAGCCCCCAAGATTCTGTCCGAACTGGCCAATGATTCCTCGATGCTGCTCGCCGAATTGGCGGCGACCGATCCCTTGCCGAAACTGCTCCTCGATCTGGAGAGCAGCCTGGTCGATGAGCCTCCGGCCAGCCGTCGCGACGGTGGCGTCATCGCCACCGGCGTCGACGCCGAGCTCGACCGCTGTCGGTCGCTCGCCCGGGACAGCAAGCAGCACATCCTGGCCTTGGAGGCGAGTGAGCGCAAGGCGACTGGGATCAGCAACTTGAAGATTCGCTACAACAAGGTCTTTGGCTACTACCTGGAGGTGACCAAGGCGAATCAGAATCTGGTGCCCGATCACTACATTCGCAAGCAGACCCTGGTCAATGCCGAGCGCTACATCACCCCCGAGGTCAAGGAGCTGGAGGAGCAGGTC